>NZ_JAMYRZ010000009.1:0-188461 GCF_040321675.1 Mesorhizobium sp. M0296 | reverse complement strand
GCCGGGGCCCCAACTATACAAACCCCCCTTCGCGGGCCGCGGCGCGGCCACCTCTCCCCCGCTTCGCGGGGGCGAGGAACCCAGGTCTTGAGAGGTCGGAGGGAAGCACCCCTCTGGCCGTCGCTACGGCTTTCGCCACTCTCCAAAGTCACAGGACGCAGGCTCGCGCTTCAGTCCGCCCCACGTAAATAGCTCGCCAGTGCCACCGCATTGTTGTACGCCTCGTCATGGGCGCCGTAGAGCAGCGTCACCTTGCCTTCACGGAGCAAGGCACGTAGTTCCGCCACCGCCTCGCCGTTCCGGTCGAGCTCATCGCGGTATCGCCGCTGGAATTCCGCCCAGCGCGCCGACTCATGACCGAACCATTTGCGCAACCCATTGCTCGGCGCGATGTCCTTCAGCCAGACCGTCAGCGCCGCGTCCTCTTTGCGGACGCCGCGAGGCCATATACGGTCGACGAGCACCCGCTGCCCGTCATCGGGCGCCGGCTGCTCATAGATGCGCTTGACCGCGAGCTCCATTGCCAACTCCGCATGGGCCAGCAGGCGCCGCTGCTTGCTGGTCTTCGCTTAGAGATCCCGGGCCTAAACCCACTCGCCCTTGCGCATCACCGGCACGCGGCTGCCGTCCTTATGGACGCCGTCTATGTCGATCTTGTCCGAGCCGATCATCCAGTCGATGTGGATGAAACTCTTGTTGCCGCCGCGCGCCGCGATCTCGTCCTGGCCGAGCGAGGCGCCGTCGACGAAGCACTTCGAATAGCACTGGCCGAGCGCGATGTGGCAGGCGGCGTTCTCGTCGAACAGCGTGTTGAAAAACAGCAGCCCACTCTTGGCGATCGGCGAGGAATGCGGCACCAGCGCCACCTCGCCGAGACGGCGCGAGCCTTCGTCGGTATCGAGCACCTTTTGCAGCACATCCTCGCCTTTCGTGGCCTTGGCCTCGACAATGCGGCCCGCCTCGAAACGCACCGCAATGCCGTCGATCAGGGTACCCTGATAGGACAGCGGCTTGGTGCTGGTGACATGGCCTTCGACGCGCCTTGCATGCGGTGTGGTGAAAACCTCTTCGGTCGGGATGTTGGGGTTGCAGGTGATGCCGTTCTTGGCGGTCGAGGCGCCGCCCATCCACTCGTGGCCGTCGGCCAGCCCGACGGTCAGGTCGGTGCCGGGACCGGTGAAATGCAGTGCGTGGAAATTGTGGCCGTTCAGCCATTCGGTGCGGCTCTTCAACGCCGCATTGTGCGCCGTCCAGTTGCCGATCGGGTCTTCGACGTCCACCCGCGAGGCGGCAAAGATGGCGTCGGCGAGCTTGGCCACGGCGACGTCGTCGGCGTCGTCCGGGAATACCTGCTTGGCCCAGGCCTGATCGGGATAGGCGACGATGTTCCAGTTGATGTCGAAGCCGGTGATCTTCTCCAGCGCCGGCTGGTAGGCCATCGAATTCGCCTTGTTGGCACGCGCCACCTTTGCCGGGTCCTGCGCCGAAAGCAGCGACGGATCCTCGCCGCGCACGGCAAGCCTCGCCGCATTGTTGGCGAAGGCTTTTGCCATGCCTTCATAGAGCCAGCCGGCGGCGCGGTCGAAGCCGGCGTCGGCGCCGTAGCGGAAGCGCGCGAGCGTGATCTCATCGTCGTTGAAGATCGGCGTCACCAGGCCCGCGCCTGCCTTGTAGGCGTGCTCGACGATCCGCCGCGTCAAAGGCAGCGCGGCAATAGACGAGGTCAGCACCAGATCCTGCCCCGGCTGCAATTGCAGCCCGACCTTGACGGCGACCTCCGCCAGCCTGTCGAGCTTCACCGGGTCGATGCTTGCGGAAACGCCGCGCGAATGTGTGGTCATGATCCTGCCTGCCGTGATTGGGGACTGTTTCTTACATAGACCGGCGCTAACGACCTTTCCACCGTGATGTGCCGGCAGCCCTAGCTGGCCCTCTCGAGCGACCTGAACTGCGCCATCGTCGCCTCGATCTCTTCGCGGATCCAGATCTTGAAATCCCTGACCTTACGGCTTTCGTTCTTGCTGGCCGAGGTCACCAGCCAATAGCCGAGCCCGCTCTGGGCGCGTACGCCGAAAGGCGCAACGAGACGGCCGTCGGCCAGCGCGTCGGCGGCCAGCAACTGCCAGCCGAGCATAACGCCGTGGCCGGCAATCGCCGATTCCAGGCACAGCATCGGATCTGTGAAGCGCGCGCCCTTCATGAAGGTGACCGGCTTCACCCCGGCCGCTTCGAACCAGCTCTCCCAACTGATCATCGATCTTTCGTCCGTGATCGCACAGGTCAAAGCAAGGTCCTCGATCGATTTCAGCTTGCTGGCGATCACCGGTGCACAGACCGGAAACACCTCCTGCGCCAGCAGCAATTCGGCCCGCCCGCCCGGCCATTTGCCGTCGCCGAGCCGGATGGCGACGTCGATGTCCGAACGATCGAGATCGGCAAGCCGCACCGAGGCATCGATGCGCAGGAGCACGTTCGGATGGCGGGCAAAATGCCGCGACAGCCGCGGCAGCAGCCATTTCGAGGCGAAAGCTGGCGCCACCGAAACCACCAGCGTGCACTCCGAGCTTTCATCGGCAAGCGCCACCGCCTGTGCGAGTTCGCGGAAGCCCGCGCCAAGCCGCGTTGTGAAGGTGGCGCCGAATTCGGTCGCCACCAGGCCAGCCGGCGTTCGGTCGAACAGCGCCCGGCCGAGCTGCTTTTCGGTCCGGTTGATCTGCTGGCTGACGGCGCTGACCGAGACGTTGAGCTCGCCGGCCGCCGCCGCGAGCGAGCCCAGGCGGGCGACGGCCTCGACGGCGCGCAAGCCGTTGAGATGAACACGGTTCAGCATAGCCATACAGTTTTTCTAAACTGGAGCGGCGGAAATCTCAATTGCCAGACAACTGCCGAACGGCGGATTTTAAGTGGGTCACTCAAAGTGAGGAGGCAAATCCGATGAAGATTTTATCATGGCTCGGCGCCTTTTCCCCGATCGGGATGCAGCCACACCGGCATGACAGCAAGGCCATCAATTGGATGACCGATCCGCTGGCGCATCCGCTCCTCGACACCATGTCGGAGCGCGAACTCGCCGACATGCCGTTCAGGCTGACTGCGCGTCGTACCCGCTTCGAGACGGCCTCGACAAGAACCTGCTGCGGTTGAGTCTCCTGAAGAAGCACCTCGGGCGAGCCAACCGCCGACGCGGCTGCGCAACCCTTCTGGCCCAACAAAAGGCGGATTGTCTCACCGGCAGGCGCACTTATGGTGCACTGCAATGAACATCGCTTCGCCCTTGCGCCTTGCAATCGCCGGCATGATTGCCCTGGCCGTCGCCATGGGCATCGGCCGCTTCGTCTACACGCCGATCCTGCCTGGCATGATGGAAGAGCTCGGCCTGTCGCCGGCCGATGCCGGCTGGATCGCATCGGCCAATTATCTCGGCTACCTCGTCGGCGCGCTTGCCGCCACCGGCGGCTGGGCGCAAGGCCGCGAGCGCCAGGTGATGCTGGCCGGCCTTGCCGCCACCGCGATCCTCGCCGGCCTGATGGGCCTGAGCGGCACGATGGCCGCGTTTCTCGCCATCCGCTTTCTTGCCGGCGTTGCAAGCGCCTTTGTCCTGGTCTTCATGACCAGCATCGTTTTCGGTCATCTCCCCGCGGCCGGGCGAAACGACCTGCAGGCGTTGTATTTCGGCGGTGTCGGCCTCGGCATCGCGGCGTCCTCGGCGCTGTTGGCGCTCCTCGTCACCGAACATGCCGGCTGGGCGGCGGGCTGGCTGTGGTCGGCGGTGATTTCGGCCTGCGGCTTTGCCGCCGTCGCCTTGCTGGCCGGCGGCACCTCGGCCGCGAACAGCACCACCGGGAGCGAGCCGGCACTGCCGAAAGACCGGTCGCTGGTGAAGATCATCGTCGCATACGGCCTGTTCGGCTTCGGCTATATCGTCACGGCAACGTTCCTGGTCGCCATCGTCCGCCAGGGCGGCGGCGGCCGCGTCTTCGAGGCTGTGGTCTGGATGGTCACCGGCCTTGCCGGTTTCCCATCGGTCTGGCTGTGGCAGAAGCTTACGGCCAGGATCGGGCTCTATGCCACCTACGCGCTGGGGTGCCTGATCGAGGTGGTCGGCGTCAGCGCCAGCGTCGCCATGGGCGGGCGCACCGGGCCGCTACTCGGCGGCCTTCTTATCGGCGGCACCTTCATCGCCATCACCGCGCTTGGCCTGCAGGCCGGCAGGCAGCTTGCTCCGCAAGCACCACGCCGGATGCTGGCGGTGATGACGGCCGCCTTCGGCCTCGGCCAGATCATCGGCCCGATCGTCGCCGGTCTGCTTGCGCAGGCCTCGGGCAACTTTTTCCTTGCCTCGATCGTGGCTGCCGCCGTCCTGCTCGCTTCCGGCGCGATCGCCTGGTCGGCTGCGCCAAAATCGCCATGATTATGGTCTTGCTCGGTTGCGGGCATCGGGCACGGGCATTTTCTTTCCCACTAATGTGTGACTTTATGCCCGCTGACCAACGCCGCTGATTTGCGCCGACCGAGGATTTCGCCACAGTGTTCGTATCGTTTTTTCCGCAGCCGAAGCTCTTTTTCACCTCGGCCGCCGTCTGGAGTGCGGTCATGGTGGCCGTGTGGTTTCTCGGCGGCGACCAGCTAGGCGCTTTGGTCGGATTTCCCCTCCCTGCAGCGGACGCGGCGCCGATCATTGGCGTTTCCGTTTTCTGGTCGCCTCCGTTCCTTTGGTTCTACATCTATTTTACACTTGGTGTGCTGCTCTTTTACGCCTTCTGGCATTGGTATTCCCCGCACCCGTGGGACCGCTGGTCGATCCTTGGCAGCTCGCTGATCTTGTTCACGACCTATTTTCAGGTTCAGGTGAGTGTAGCGATCAATGCCTGGTACGGGCCGTTCTGGGATCTGATCCAGGGCATTGTGAGCAAAAGTGTGAAGGCGACAGAGTATGATGTTTATGCGCAGTTAATAACTTTCCTCGGCATCGCTCTGGTGGCTGTTACTGTTTACGTTCTGACAAATTTCTTTGTAAGCCATTGGGTGTTTCGCTGGCGGACAGCGATGAACGACTACTACATGTCCTATTGGCCTAGGGTGCGGAGCATCGAGGGAGCTTCCCAGCGCGTGCAGGAAGACACGATGCGCTTTTCAAAGATCATGGAAGATCTTGGGACCAGCTTTATTGATTCGATAATGACTTTGATCGCCTTCATGCCGATTTTGCTTGCCTACTCAAAGCACATTACGGCATTGCCTTTCATCGGTCAGGTGCCGCAGCCGTTGGTTTTGGCTGCGATCTTCTGGGCGATGTTTGGGACGGTATGCATTGCCACCGCCGGCATAAAGCTGCCCGGCTTGCAGTTTCGCAACCAGCGCGTCGAAGCCGCTTACCGCAAGGAACTTGTTTATGGTGAGGACGATCAGTCCCGAGCGCAGCCGCCGACCGTTTCCGAATTGTTCGGAAATGTGCGCCAGAACTACTTCCGGCTCTATTTCCACTACGTCTATTTCAATGTGGTCCGCTATCTCTACTTGCAACTAAATACCATATTCCCTCTTTTTTTGATGACTCCTTCGTTGGTCGCCGGAACCTTGACGTTGGGTCTCGTCAACCAGGTCAATTCCGCGTTCAGCCAAGTGACCAGCTCGTTCCAATATCTTGTTAATTCCTGGTCAACGATCGTTGAGCTCTTGTCAGTCCACAAGCGGCTGCGAGCGTTCGAAGCCACGATCAAGGGCGAGCCGCTGCCGGTGATCGATCAGCACTATCTAGAACGGGAACAAGCCGGGCTGCGTCCTGAGGACCAGCCGGCAAGCTAAGACTGGCGGGCGGCGGGCGCTTGCGGCTCAGCCGCCCACCGCCGCCTGCCTTTCGCCTCGCCGCGAAACATAATCGTGAAAACTGATGCACTCGACGTCCGCTTTGATGCAGACCTCGCCGGCAAAGCGTTCCAGCGCGTTCCAGTAGGCGCCGTCGTTCATCAGCGTGAAGTGGAAGCCGAGCTCAAGCGGAATGCGCTTGCCCCGGTATTGCGCATCGAAGGCGGCGCGGAACGCGTGATAGGTCCGGTCAGTGAACTCCTCCGCCATGCTCGGCCGCTCGAAGCCGCCGGAATGTCTGACATAGAGATTGTAGTCCATGGCGATCACCCGCCTTGAGCTCGGCCCTTCCGGGATCTGCGGCAGCGAAAAACGCGTGATGCCGCTGACGGTCGGCGGCTCGACCGGCCCACGCGAGACGCCGCTTGCGTCGAGCAGGAAACCGGCCGCAGGCAGCGCCTCGTAGAGCGCCTTGTTTGCCGACAGATAAGGCGCGCGGAAACCGACCACTGCCTTGCCTGCGAAATCGCGCCAGCCCTTTGGTTCGGGTGCAATGCCGTTGATCGAATAGGCGTTTTCGAGAACATGCTTGAACGAGCCGAACTCGCTTAGCCAGTCGGCTTTGCTCCAGTCCTTGCCGTCGAAATGACCGCAGCCATGGCTGCCGATGTCGTGGCCTTCCGAGGCGGCAAGATTGATCTGCTCGAGCCGCTCGGCGACTTCCTGTTTGGAGGCGGCAAAGCCGATATTCGATTTGCCTTCTGTCTTGCCGGGCGCGGTGTATTCCATACGCGTCTCGGGCGACAGCAGGAACACGCAGGAGACAAAATAGGTGAAATGCGCACCCGTGCGTGCGGCCAGCGCCCGGCTGCGCTGCCACTGCGAAATGTCGCGGGCGCTGTCGAATGAGATGATGACGATCTGCTTCGGTTTTGCCGGCGGCGCCGGCGGGTCGGCGCAAGCCGCGCCGGCAGCAAACACGGCAATGGAAAACGCAACAACGCGGGACAAACGGGGCAAAGGCATCTGACCGGGTCAAGGAATGTAGAAGCACCGCCTACCGGCGAAATATGGCACGGGTACGATCGACCTGTACGGCCGCCCTTGGCGGCGACTGCCTCGTGAATAGGCGATTTTCCTTCCGAACCCCTTCCATGCCGGCAAAATTTCGCTAAAACGCGGGCTCATCAACCGCCCCGGCCAGGGCATGAATGGTTTTGATCCATGTCGGACGACAGTTTTATCCGCGAAGTCAACGAAGAGATTCGTCGCGACCAGGCGCATGCGCTGTGGGATCGTTTCGGTCCCGCCTTGCTCGTGCTGGCCGTGCTGGTGGTGCTCGGCACTGCCGCTGTCGTCGGCTACCGCTATTGGGACGAGACCCGCGCCAACCGCTCGGGCGATGCCTTCTCGCAGGCGCTGAAGCTTGCCAATGACGGCAAGAACGACGAGGCGCTTGCCGCTCTGGAGGCGTTGGAGAAGGACGGCTACGGCGCCTATCCGCTGCTCGCCCGCATGCGCGCCGCAACCGTCAAGGCGGACAAGGGCGACGTCGACGCCGCCGTCAAGGATTTCGACGAGGTCGCCGCCGACACCAAGATCCCCTCCGGCATTCGCGACATGGCTCGTCTCCGGGCAGCGCTGCTTCTGGTCGACCACGGCTCTTTCGCCGATGTCTCCAGCCGCGTCGAGGCGCTCACCGCCGACACCAACACGCTGCGCCATGCGGCGCGCGAGGCGCTTGGCCTTGCCGCCTGGAAGGAAGGCAAGGCGGCGGATGCATTGAAGCTGTTCGACCAGATCGCCGCGGATGACGGCGCCCCGCGCAACACGCGCGAGCGGGCGACATTGATGTCCGAGCTGATCCGCGGCTCGGGCGGCGTGTCGTAATAGTCCATGACCTTCAAAGTCGCCATCATCGGCCGGCCTAACGTCGGCAAATCGACCCTTTTCAATCGGCTGGTGGGAAGGAAGCTGGCGCTTGTCGACGATACGCCCGGCGTCACCCGCGATCGCCGCGTCCATGCCGCAAAACTCTACGATCTGCATTTCGACGTCATCGACACCGCCGGCTTCGAGGATGCGGCCGCCTCGACGCTGCCCGGCCGCATGCGCGCCCAGACCGAGATCGCCATCCGCGAAGCCGACCTGATCTTTTTCACGATCGATGCCAAGTCCGGGCTGATGCCCGACGACAAGACCTTCGCCGAGATCGTGCGCAAGTCCGGCAAGCCGGTTGTCGTCGTCGCCAACAAGGCCGAGGCGCGCGGCGCCCAGGGCGGCATGCTGGAGGCCTGGGAGCTCGGCCTTGGCGAACCGATCCCGGTCTCGGCCGAACACGGCCAGGGCCTGCCCGATTTGCGCGACGCGGTGATCGCGGCACTGGGCGAGGCGCGCGCCTTCGGCGAGGACGAAGAGGCCGGCGAGGAGGAGGTCGCCGCCAGCGAGGTGCTGATCGGCGAGGATGTTACCGACCCGGACGCAGAGCCGAGCTATGACGACACCAAACCGATGCGCATCGCCGTCGTCGGCCGCCCCAACGCCGGCAAGTCGACGCTGATCAACGCGCTAATCGGCGAGGAGCGGTTGTTGACCGGCCCTGAGGCCGGCATCACTCGCGATTCCATCTCGGTCGACTGGGACTGGCATGGCCGCCGCTTAAAATTGTTCGACACCGCCGGCATGCGCCGCAAGGCCAGGATCCACGAAAAGCTCGAAGTGATGTCGGTGCAGGACGGCTTGCGCGCCATCCGCTTTGCCGAGATCGTCATCATCGTGCTCGACGCCACCATTCCCTTCGAGAAGCAGGATCTGCAGATCGCCGACCTGATCATCCGCGAGGGCCGTGCCCCGGTGATCGCCTTCAACAAATGGGATCTTGTCGACCATCCCCAGGAGCTGCTGGCCGAGCTGCGCGAAAAAACCGAGCGGCTTCTTCCCCAGGCGCGCGGTATGCAGGCGGTGCCGGTGTCGGCCGAGACCGGGCGTGGCCTCGACAAGCTGATGGATGCCGTCATCCGGACGCATCGAGTTTGGAACAGCCGTGTGTCGACCGGCAAGCTCAACCGCTGGCTGGAAGGCATCCTGGCGCATCATCCGCCGCCCGCTGTCGCCGGGCGTCGGCTGAAGATCAAATATGTCACGCAGGCCAAGACGCGGCCGCCGGGCTTCGTCGTCTCCTGCTCACGGCCGGATGCGATGCCGCAATCCTACGTCCGCTATCTCTCGAACAGCCTGCGCGAGGCTTTCGACATGCCCGGCGTGCCGATCCGCATCGCCTTGCGCACCTCGGACAACCCGTTCGCCGGCAGGGCGAAGAAGCGCCGCTGAGCTGCGCGTCTTCTGGGCGCCAGCATCAGGCTACGCTCCGCAGGCCGCTCGCGGGCAGCGCCTGCACATTTTCGGGAAGGCGATTCCACCGACACCTGCAGCAGGATGTCGGCAAGTCGCGCCGCCACCGGGTCTGGCTCGGCCTTCCTTGCGATGCGGCAACAGGCCCATCTCAGGCAGTGCGGGCAGCCCGGCGATCTCCGGCGTCATCGCCCTGACGGTGGCCGGCGCGAGTGGGGGCAGCCTCTGCACCTAATGGGCGGTGTAAGCTCCGTCCACCAGGTGGTAGCTCCCAGTGATAAAGCTGGCCTGGTCGGACAAGAGGAAGCATACAAGAGCCGCTACCTCTTCCGGTTTCCCGCGCCTGCCCATCGGCTGAAGACCTGCCATGCGCCGGCTGGCTAATGCCTCCATTTGCTCCGATAAAAGAGGCGTTTCGATCCAGCCGGGGCCGACTACATTGATCCGGATGCCCATCCTGGCATATTCGATCGCCGCAACTTTGGTTAGTCCAACGACTCCGTGTTTCGCTGCCGTGTATGCGGACGCAGTTGGCAAGCCGACGGAACCGAGAACGGAGGACATGTTCACGATGGCACCTCCGCCTCGATCCAGCATCGCGGCGATTTCGTACTTCATGCTGTAGAAAACGCCATTAAGATTGACGTTTATCAGCTTGTGCCAGTTGTCGAGCGGATAGTCTGCCGTTGCTTTTCGAACGCCGTCGATACCTGCATTGTTTACCGCCATATCCAGTCCGCCGCATTTCTGGACAGTGAACTCGATCAGCTTTTCCACGGCTGCTGCATCCGTGACATCTACCGCAAAGTCGTAGGCCCTGCCTCCTTGCGAGCTTATTTCGGCGGCTTTGCACTGCGCGGCCTCGGCGTCAAGGTCGGCGACAACAACCTCGGCTCCTCCTTGCGCGAGTTGCCGTGAAACAGCGGCTCCTATTCCGGAGCCTGCGCCGGTCACAATCGCGACTTTACTATGGAAGTCAGGCTTCATCGTCTCTGTCCTATGCCCATTTTGACATAACCGAAACAGAGGCAGACGGTTATCGCAAGAAGTTTCGCTCCAATTCGCTTGTCAATCCTGTGAATTCATTTTTGCCACCACACAGCGAGACTTGGCCCGCAGCCCTTGGAATGGTAGAGACGAGGGCGGCGGTAGATGACCAGTTTCCTAGCAGGTAGAAATGGAAGAACACCACATTGCGCGCCGGGGGCTCGTGCTGGGTAGTCTGGCTCTGATGGTCTCCGGATGTACGTCGATTTCATCCGCGTTCGGACCAAGGCGTGGCCTGAATCCTCGTTACCGACGGCAGCATGTGCGGTACGACGGAAACGAGCCGGCCGGAACAATCGTCGTCGATACTTCGCAACGTTTTCTCTATGCCGTCGAGACGGACGGGTGGGCGACGCGCTACGGCGTCGGCGTCGGCGAGCAGGGACTTTCGTTCAAGGGTACAGCGACCGTCGGCCGCAAGGCGGACTGGCCGTCGTGGACACCCACCGCCAGCATGATGAAGCGCAAGCCGCGCCTGGTGCAGTATGCAGGGGGGGTCCCTGGCGGACCAAACAACCCGCTTGGTGCGCGTGCCCTTTATCTCTATCGCGACGGGCACGACACCCACTTCCGGATACATGGTACAAACGAGCCATGGACGATAGGCACAGCGGTATCGAACGGGTGCATCCGTATGATAAATGACGACGTCATTGACCTCTACGACCGTACTCCTTTGGGCACGACGGTGGTGGTTGTTTGATGGTGGGCAGGCTTGATCTCCGTTGGATGGTGAACCCTGCCAGCACGTCACCGCAAAGGTGCCGCCGGCAACCGGGTGCCAACTGTGTCATTTCTGCACTAGGCGTTGGTGTAGATCGCAGCTAACTTGGTGGGGCTGCATATCGTTCTAGTTGTGGCGATTCTATAGGCTATTCCGCCCCCGGGGAAAGGATTGCTTGATGAACAGGATATTGATTGCAATGGTTACTGTGCTCGCCGTTGCCAGCCTGAGCGGCTGCGCGAACGACTGGATCGGCAAAGGAAAGGGTAAGGCTCCGGCACCCGCTCCGGTAGAGGAACCAGTGATTAAGTAAGGACCGGCTTGTATGGGGAAGGGGTGCCAAGCCCTTCCCCATACATACGCAGCCGGGGCTTTGGCCGGCTTCACAGCATACGGCGCGGTTGGCGGGCATAGGCCGTTATTAGGTCTGTGCTTCGTGAAGTTCGGGAATGGACGCGGCGATGACGCTTGTAAGTAGCCGTCTCTTGCTTGTGGCGTTGGTGGCCCTCCCGGCAGCGGCATGTCAGACGAAAGACCTGCCGCCCCAGCCGAATTTCGTATCTTATGCCAATGGCGGAGCTGCGCCTCAAAAAAACGACGAGCGGTACTTCATCGAGTTCCGCTCCCGCTACGCCCTAAGCTACGGCCACACCTACGCAGTTTTTGGGCGCCTGGACCGGGCCGGGAGAATGATCGATCCCCAAGTCGCGGGCCTTCACCCGGCTTCGAACAGTGCGGTTCCCTATGTTCTGGGCCATATCGTGCCGGTGCCAGCCGAAACCGGGTGGAGCGACGGTGATCTGGAAGAACCATACAGATCCGCAAGCTGGCAAATCATATTGACCCGGGCCGAATACGACAAAGTCGTTGCCTACATCCGCAAGCTGCAGGCGAGCTCGCATGTCTGGCAGGCGACGGTCTTGAACTGCAACGGCTTCGTGGCGGACATCGCTCATTCCATGGGATATAAGACTCCCGCCATTCAGCTCCGGCCGCAACAATTCATAACCGAGCTTCGGGAGATGAATACATAACCAAGATTCGAGGGATGAATGGGACCGAATGCGATCGGTACTGCCCCTCCGGCTTTCGCGTCTGCGGACTAACTCGGAGAGGATCGCTGCGCCTGAAGGTCGGCCGGTGACGAAATCGAGGCGATGGGTGAACTGGCCATACTCAGGGGCAGCTGCTACAGTCGCGATCGCAGAAAGGGCGCTGGTGACCTGAAGTGAGCATTGCGGCAGCCTCACTTGGCGAGGTCATTTGGGTAATCGGCATCGTTGCTTGGTACGTGATCCGGTATCCCTTCGAGCGCCGGGCAAGGCGCGTGCGAATTGTAACTGGCTACCGCTCACGTTCCGACATCGTCGGGCTTGCATCTGCTCTGTTTGGCCTCGCAATCCTGCCTGCCTTCTATGTTGTCACCGGCATGCCCGCAGCGGCTGACCACCCGGCCAGCGCGTGGGCCGTGGCTCTCGGCACAATCATCTTCTGCTCCGCGCTATGGGTTTTTCGCAGGTCCCACAAGGAACTTGGCCGGAACTGGTCGATTACGCTGGAGATCCGCGAACGGCATGAACTGGTCAGCGCCGGGCCATACGCCTTGGTCCGTCACCCTATGTACACCTCTTTCCTGCTTATGGGGCTCGGCCAGGTCTTTCTGCTGCCGAACTGGATTGCGGGCATATCGGGTTTGATTGGGTTCGCAGTCCTTTTCCTGCTGAGAGTGGACGAGGAAGAGCGTATGATGCTGGAGAATTTCGGTCCGCAATACCGTGCCTATATGGAAAAGACCAAGCGAATATTCCCTTATCTTTATTAGAGGTACGTTTGATGCGAGGCCGAGCCCTCAAGCTTTCCGCGCCCCGGCGCCTTGTTGGCGATCTGATGAGGTTTTCGATCGGCGTGCCACGGGTCGCGGTGCAGCGTCAGATGAACCTCGGCCCACTCGTAAGGGCTAGGATGGCGCAGCAGGCCAGGCCCTCGTGGACCGCGATCTTCCTGAAAGGATATGCGCTTCTCGCCCTAGAGATGCCGGAGCTGCGGCGCGCCTATGTCAAGTTGCCCTGGCCGCAGCTTTACGAGTATCCGGCAAGCGTAGCCTCGATTGCCCACGAGCGCGAATATGATGGCGAGCCGGCCGTTCTGCTGAGCTGCATCAAGCGCCCGGAGCGCTACTCCATCACGGAACTTGAGGGATCCATCCACGCGGCTCGATCACGGCCGATCCTGGAGGTCCCGGAGTTCCGGCGTGCCTTGCGCATGGCAGGTGCGCCCGCGCCAGTCAGGTGGCTGCTTATGTGGCTAGGGTTGAACATCGCCCGGCAAAGGTCAAATTACTTCGGTACCTTCCAACTGTCCGTCTATTCTGGTCTCGGTGCGGAATCACTCAACCCGCTGACACCATTGACCACGCTTCTCAACTACGGTCCCATCGGCAAAGACGGATCGGTGAATGTCCGCATCCACTACGATCACCGGGTCATGGATGGAGCGAACGTTGCACGAGCACTGGAGAGATTCGAAAAGATCCTGAACGGCATTGTCGCCAATGAAGTGATGCTGCTCGATCAAAGTGTTGCCGCTCCTGCAGGACAGAGGAACGCGACATGATTTCGCGCTGTGAATTCCGGCCAGCCGTCGTCGTGATTGGCGGCTCGGGTGGAATTGGCCGGGCAATTGCGAGCGTCGCTGCACGGGAGCGCGGTGCGGTTGTGCTGGTTGCCCGCTCGCCCGAGGGTTTGGCCGCTGCGGCGTCTGAGGTTCGGGAGAGGGGTGGCGAGGCATTCACGCTCGAGTTGGATCTCGTGGCAGGCGATGCGCCAACGCGCCTGGAGGGCTTCCTGTCCGCACACGGCCTGGTCTGTGATGTCCTGGTCAACAGCGCCGGCTATGGCCTGCGGGGCGCGACGACGGCGCTGCCTATTGATGGTCAACTCGGCATCATCGATCTCAACATACATTCCCTCACAGAACTGACCCTCCATTTTCTGCCGGGAATGGTGGCGCGCCGACGGGGCGGGGTGCTCAATCTCAGTTCCGTGGCCGGGTTCGTTCCCGGGCCTTATATGGCTCTGTACTTCGCTAGCAAAGCTTTCGTGCGCTTCTTTTCAGAGGCGCTTCACCAGGAATTGCGCCGAACCGGTGTGACGGTCACATGCGTTGCACCAGGCCCGGTGTCGACGGAGTTTCTCGCAAGGTCAGGCGCCAATCAGACGGTGCTCTTCAACATCTTGCCCAAGGTGGATCCGGAGTATGTGGCTGAACGGGCGTGGCGAGGGTTCAAATCCGGTCGTCGCCTCGTCGTACCGGGGATCTCGGCCAAGTTGGCTGCCCTTGCGGCAGCGCTCCTGCCTTCCGCAGCGCTGCTGCCCCTGGTCGGCCGGCTGCAACGCGGCGGCAATGATCAATGTCCTTGCGGTTCAGGTATGAAGTTCAAGAAATGCTGCGGTACCCGCCAGATTCAGCTACGCCGGGGCCCTCGGGGAATTAGCCCCTGACCGCAGCACGCCACCGAAAAACCTCATTGAAGCAAGAGACCGCTCGCCGATGACGGGCGTCGGCTGAAGATCAAATATGTCACGCAGGCCAAGACGCGGCCGCCGGGCTTCGTCGTCTCCTGCTCTCGCCCCGATGCGATGCCGCAATCCTATGTCCGCTATCTCTCGAACAGCCTGCGCGAGGCTTTCGACATGCCCGGCGTGCCGATCCGCATCGCCTTGCGCACCTCGGACAACCCGTTCGCCGGCAGGGCCAAGAAGCGCCACTGAGGGGAGCTTTCAGGGGCGCTGCGCCTGCGCTCGGCTCGGGAGTAACGCAAGAGCGTCGTTGCGGTGCAGGATCTTTGCTAACGCTGGCGGGACAGCACCCCCTCTGTCCTGCCGGACATCTCCCCCGCAAGGGGGGAGATTGGATTTCGCGAATGCCTTCGCCAATCTCTAACGTTGCAAGAAAGGTGCCAAGAACGAAGCTGCCAATCTCCCCCCTTGAGGGGGAGATGTCCGGCAGGACAGAGGGGGGTGTGAAGAAATTCGACGCAGGATGTGCGGTTCTGGATCGCTGTGCCTTCGGAAGTCTTGCGACGTCGCCTCAAAACTGTCTTGTCGAAACCTAAGCGACGTCTCTCAGCCCCTCATCCATCCGCGCACCTTGCGGCAACGCTTCCAGCGCTGCCTGCAGCAGGATGTCGCCAAGCCGCGCCGCGACCGCGTCGGGCTCGGCCTCCTTGCGATGCAGGAACAGCGCCATCTTGGGCAAGGCGGGCAGCCCGGCGATCTCCGGCGTCATCGCCCTGACGGTGGCCGGCAGGCCGATATCGGTGCGGATCGTCAGTCCGAGCCCGGCGGCGACGGCTGCCCAGATGCCGCCAAGGCTCGGGCTGGAGAAGGCCATCCGCCATGCCAGTCCGGCGCGGTCGAGCGTTTCGGTCGCCACGCTGCGCAGCAGGCACGGCGCTTCGAGCGCCACCAGCGGCAACGCCTCGCCATCGCGCAGGCTGGTCTCGATCTGTTTTGCCGGGCCGATCCAGCGCATCTGGACGTCGGCGACATGCCGGCTGTAGGGCAGCGTCGCGCCATTGTGCCAGGCAAGCGCGATATCGAGGCTGCCCGAAATGATCCGTTCGGCAAGCTCATGGCTGCGTGCGATCCTGGCCTCGATCTTGACCTTGGGATGGGCGCGGGCGAAGCGCCCGAGCACCTCCGGCAGCACCGCCTCGCCGAAATCCTCCTGCAGCCCAAGCCGCACCCAACCCTTCAGCTCGACATCGTGGATGGCGGAGGCGGCCTCGTCATTGAGCTCGATCAGCCGCCGCGCGTAGCCGAGCATGGTCTCGCCCGCGTCCGTCAGCGCCAGGCCACGCCCAGATTTGCGGAAGATCGGCGTCGCCGCCTGGTCCTCCAGCTTCTTCAATTGCGCACTGATTGCCGAGGTCGAGCGGCCGAGCCGGTCGGCGGCCTTGGCGAAGCTGCCCAGCTCCATGCCGGTGACGAAGCTGCGCAGGACTTCGAGATCGAATGTCACGCGTCGCATGCCAATAATCCTCATATTCGGGACATTACGTCAAAAACTTCCTGATATTCAGTACGAAGCTATGGCGGTAGAGAGAGCGCGTCAAGACCGAATGCAGCCGACCCATGCAGGAGCTGAACCATGTCCGCTGTCGCCACACGAGCAGATTGCAAACCGCTTCGCCCGGCCGCCGTTGCCGCCCCGTCAGAAGCGGCGGCACTTCGAGCCAATCATCGCTGGAAGGTGCTGGGCATCGGCGTCGCCGCCAATGCCTGCTTTTCGGCGACCTTCTCCGGCATTCCGGCGACGGCGGTGTTCCTGCGCTCGGGCTATCATCTCTCCAATGGCGACCTCGGCCTGGCGCTTGGCCTTCTCGGCCTGGGCGTGGCGCTGAGCGAATTGCCGTGGGGGCTGCTGACCGATCGCTGGGGCGACCGCCGCGTGCTGCTGACGGGGCTCGGCGCAACCGCGGTTTGGCTGCTTGTTATGGCCGCGCTGGTCGTGCCGTCACCGGCCCATATTCCCGGCATCGCGCTTCTCGCCGCTGCCCTGCTGGTCACCGGATTGCTCGGCGGCAGCGTCAGCGGCTCCAGCGGCCGCGCCATCATGGCCTGGTTCGGCGAAGGCGAGCGCGGCTTTGCCATGAGCATCAGACAGACGGCGGTGCCGCTTGGCGGCGGGCTTGGCGCGCTCGTGCTGCCGTCGCTCGCTTCAGCCCATGGCTTCACGGCGGTCTTCGGACTTCTGGCGGCTGCATCCGCGGTCTCGACCTCGCTCGCCTGGCGCTGGCTGCATCAGCCGCCGGCGCATGACGATGCCAATTCGGGCAGCATGGCATTGTCGGCCGGCCCGGCGCCGCTGCGCAACCCGGCCGTCTGGCGCATCGCAACAGCCATCGGCCTGCTTTGCTTTCCGCAGGTGGCGGTGCTTACATTTGCTTCCGTGTTCCTGCATGATTTCGCCGGCATGGGAACAGCCGTTATCAGCGCCAGCCTGGCTGCCGTGCAGGTCGGCGCCATGGTCATGCGCGTCTGGAGCGGCCGCTACACCGACCGTCACGGCAACCGCCGGTCGTTCCTGCGTCTGTGCAGCATGCTGAGCGTGGCCGCCTTCGCCGTGCTTGCGGCGCTCGTCTTGTTTTCGGCCCAATTCTTGTCAGGCCAAGCGCCGATGCTGTCGCCGGCGATCGTTGCGGTGCTGGTCGTGGCCGGCATCTGCGTCTCCTCCTGGCACGGCGTCGCCTACACCGAGCTTGCGACGCTGGCCGGCGCAAGCCAGGCCGGAACGGCGCTCGGCCTTGCCAACAGTCTGGTCTTCATTGCCTTCTTCCTGGTGCCGATCGCCATTCCGGGGCTTC
The DNA here is from genome assembly GCF_040321675.1 of Mesorhizobium sp. M0296. NCBI lineage: Bacteria > Pseudomonadati > Pseudomonadota > Alphaproteobacteria > Hyphomicrobiales > Phyllobacteriaceae > Mesorhizobium > Mesorhizobium sp. M0296. The sequence goes on along the minus strand of NZ_JAMYRZ010000009.1, from coordinate 171,167 downwards.
TCGTGCTCTGCTCGTGGGCAGGCGTCTGGCTGGGTGCGGCTATTTGCGCGCTGATCGCCTGGCCGATCTTTCTTCCGTCAAGCGATGGCCGCAAAAGCGCCTGACTTCGACACGAGATGGGAAAACAACGTTCTAAGCTGTTAACGCCCCATCAAGGTTAATGCATCATTGTAGCTCTCCAGTGGGGTCCGTCGCGTTTCTGGAGAGTTCCGTGCATCGACGTGTTTTGACGCGGCTTGTCGCCGCCGCCGGTGAGAAAAAGCGTTCCTTCCTGCCTCCCCTCGTTATTGGCCTTGGCATCTGGATCGGCTTTCCGACGGTCGCTGCCTATCAGGACATGACCAGCCTGGTCTCCGGCCTGGAGGCGCCGAGCGTCCGCTGGAACGCCTATGTCGAGAAATCCGTCGCCGGCTCCGTTCACGCCGCCGAAATGCCCTTCCTCGATTCCAGCAGCACCGGCTCGCTCTCCGGCTCCGGCGTCCAACTGCCCGGCATCGGCGCCGTTTCGTTTCGCGGCAAGGGCAGCATCGCCGGCACGACGCCGGACGAGAACCGCATCACGCGTGCCGACAAGAAGGGCCGCATCATCCAGGTCTCGCCCGTCTCGCCGCCGAAGAACTTCAACGCCGGCTCGATCTTCGAGCGCACCTCTTCGCTGCTCCGCCCAAGCATGGACAGCGGCCTGAGGATGGCTTTCGCCAAGCCCGAGATCAAAGGCAAGGAAATCCAGATCGCCGCCGCCTTCCACACGCGCATCGACAAGAAGCCGGATCCCGGCGTGCCGGCGATGCTTGCCGCGCTGGTCAACAACGATCATCCTGACGTGCTGGCGACCGCCTACGCCTCGTCGGCTCCCGATTATGCACAGGCGTCACCCTTCGAGGCCTTGCTGCAGGACGAGGACCCAAACGACGGTCGCTTCATTCCGCCGCTGAGCAAGGGCGACCATTCTTGGATGCAGACGCCGCTGCCGGCGAGCGTCTTTTCCAAGCCGGAGCAGGCCTGTCTCGCCAACGGCATCTATTTCGAGGCGCGCGGCGAATCTGTGCGTGGCCAGGCCGCCGTCGCTCAGGTCATCCTCAACCGCGTCCGCAACCCGACCTATCCGAACTCGATCTGCGGCGTCGTCTACCAGAACGACAACTGGTTCAACCGCTGCCAATTTTCCTTTGCCTGCGACGGCAGGAAGAAGCGCATCGACAACGCCGCCGCCTACCAGACCGCACAGGATGTCGCCATTGCCGTCACAGCCGGCAAGATCTTCATTCCCGAAGTCGGCTCGTCGACCCATTATTACGCCAACTACGTCCATCCGGGCTGGGCGCGGACGATGCAGAAAATGACCAGGATCGGCCTGCACATCTTCTACCGCACCTATGGTGGCGGCTGGAGCTGAGCGCTCGGGCAGCCCTTGCGTCTTTCCCGCGAGAGCGGCCGATCGAAGACGCATCGCCGCGGGGATTCGGCCACGGCCCGCCAGAGACTGTGTCGGGCACGATGTCGCACCCAGGCAAGTAACTGATTTATAACGATAAAATACTTGAGCTTGAACGTCCGCCCGTGGCTTGACGGGCGCGGACCCTCTAACTATGTTGCCGGCGACTTTAAGAAGCGGACGGACGGTGACGGTCTGACCGGGCAGGGGGGTTGCGTGGCCGACAAGAATGGGCCAGACGGAACCGGCAAAACCGGCCGCGGCAAGCAGCATGAAGCCGACATCCGCGACGACGATCTTGAGCGCCGCCGGCGCGACCTTGAAGCATCGCTTGCGACAAGGCGGCCGGACCGGCTCGAGGGGAAAGACGACGCGAAAACGGGCAGTGTGGCCGGGTACGGCCAGGCGCTCAAGCTGTCCAGCGAGTTCATCGCCGGGATAGTGGTCGGTGCGGCTCTCGGCTGGTTTATCGATCGCGTGGCGGGGACATCGCCATGGGGTCTGATAGTCGGGCTGCTGCTGGGTTTTGGCGCCGGCGTGCTCAACGTCCTGCGTTCAGCCGGGCTTGTGTCGGAATTCGGAACGGGCGACAAACCGCGCGATCCGAAAGAATGAATTGAGGCGCCGCATGCCGGCGCATTGAACAGAATGCTGAAGCCGTCTGCGGCTTTGATGGGGATTTAAAGTGGCTGCTGACAAGGTCGATCCGATCCACCAGTTCCAGATCCATCCGATCATTCCGATTCACATCGGCGGCTACGACTTGTCTTTCACCAATTCGGCTCTGTTCATGCTTGCGACGGTTGCTGTCGCATCGGCGTTTCTCTACCTCAGCACGTCGAGCCGCAGCCTGGTTCCGGGCCGCCTTCAGTCGGTCTCGGAAATGGCCTATGAATTTGTCGGCAATATGCTGAGGGACGCCGCGGGCACGCAAGGCATGAAGTTCTTCCCCTTCGTGTTCTCGCTGTTCATGTTCGTGCTTGTCGCCAACCTGCTTGGCCTGTTCCCTTATTTCTTCACCGTCACCAGCCACATCATCGTCACCTTCGGCCTCGCTGCGCTGGTGATCGGAACCGTGATCGTCTACGGCTTCATGAAGCACGGTCTCGGCTTCCTGAAGCTGTTCGTGCCGAAAGGCGTGCCCATCGTGATGATGTTGCTTGTCGTTCCGATCGAAGTGATTTCCTTCGTCTCGCGCCCGGTCAGCCTCTCGGTTCGTCTGTTCGCCAATATGTTGGCCGGCCACATCACGCTGAAGGTGTTTTCGGGATTCGTCGTCAGCCTCAGCGCTCTCGGCACGCTTGGCATTGCGGGTTCGGTCCTGCCGCTGGCGATGGCCGTGGCTTTGACGGCTCTGGAGTTGCTCGTGGCGCTTTTGCAGGCCTACGTCTTCGCCGTGCTGACCTGCATGTATCTTAACGACGCCCTGCACCCTTCGCACTGATTTAGAGTTTCCGGCATTGCCGCCGGATGGAATCGCAACGGAATTTTAGATCCAAAGGAGTTGAATAAATGGACGCAGAAGCAGCAAAGTACATCGGCGCCGGCATCGCATGCCTCGGCATGGGCGGCGCGGGCATTGGCCTCGGCAACATCTTCGGCAGCTATCTGGCGGGCGCGCTGCGCAACCCGTCGGCCGCCGACGGCCAGTTCGGCCGTCTGATTTTCGGCTTCGCCGTGACCGAAGCGCTGGGTATTTTCTCGCTTCTCATCGCGCTTCTCGCCCTGTTCGGCTGAATGCTTGTTCGGCTGAACATTGGCAAGAATTGAACAGGCCGGCCGCGATCCTGCGGCGGGCCTGAATTTCGGGGATAGCCCATGTTCGTGACATCTGCCTTTGCGCAAGAGTCCGCGCCCGCCGTCGAAGGCGGCAGCGCTGGGACCGGCGTGCCCGCCGAGGCGCACGGCACGTTTCCGCCATTCAATCCGGCGACGTACCCGTCACAGCTGCTGTGGCTGGCAATCACTTTCGGGCTGTTCTACCTGTTCTTGAAACGGGTAGTGATGCCGCGCGTCGGCGGCATCATCGACGTTCGCAACGACCGCATCACGCAGGATCTCGATCATGCTGCCCGGCTGAAAAGCGAGGCCGATGCCGCCGTTGCCGCCTATGAGCAGGAATTGGCGGAAGCCAAGGGCAAGGCCAATGCGATCGGCCAGCAGGCCAACGATGCGGCCAAGGCGGAAGCCGAAGCTGCCCGCAAGACGATCGAGGCAGCGCTTGACCAGAAGCTTGGCGAGGCCGAGGCGCGCATATCTTCCATCAAGGCCAATGCCATGAAGGAAGTCGGCACGATCGCCGAGGACACCGCTTCGGCCATCGTCGAGGCGCTTGTCGGCGGCAAGGCTAGCAAGGCCGAAATCGCGGCCGCGGTCAAATCCGTGGCCGGGTGAGGAGCGCATCATGGACGCCACATCTCTCGCGACGCTTTGGGCAACGGTTGCCCTCGTAATCTTCCTCGGCATTGCCATCTACATCAAGGTGCCGGGCATGATCGCCAAGGCGCTCGATGCCCGCGCCGACAAGATCAGCAGCGAGCTCGAGGAAGCGCGCCGGTTGCGCGAAGAGGCCCAGCAACTGCTTGGCCAATACCAGCGCAAGCGCAAGGAAGCCGAGCAGGAGGCCGCGGCCATCGTTGCCGCCGCCAAGCGTGAAGCCGACATGCTTGCCGCCGAGGCGCACAAGAAGACCGAGGACTATGTCGCTCGGCGTACCGCCTTGGCCGAGCAGAAGATCGGCCAGGCCGAGCGCGAAGCAATCGGCGAAGTGCGCGCCAGCGCCGTCGATATCGCGGTAGAGGCCGCGCGCGCGCTGCTGGCCGGCAAGATCGACGCCAAGGCCGGCGCCGACCTGTTCAACGCCTCGCTGCGGGATTTGAAGTCGAAGCTGAATTAAGCGACTTCGTCGAGAAATTCATCGAAAGCCGCCCGGGAAACCTGGCGGCTTTTTTGTTAGCGAAAGCGGCCGAGCGCGTAATCTCCCCCCTTGAGGGGGAGATGGCCGGCAGGCCAGAGGGGGTCGCCGCGCGTAAAGCGCCAGCCTTCTCTTTCGTCCCGCATGGCGTCGCGCCAGGACGTACCGACCCCCTCTGGCGCCTTTGGCGACATCTCCCCCTCGAGGGGGGAGATCACACCTTGCCGAATCGCTCAATCCAAACCCGAAAAACCCTCTTCCTCGAGCACCTCGGTGCCGCCGAACCGGAACGGCGCGAAGGAGGCGCGGTGCAGCCGTGCCACTGGCCCGTGCAGATCGATCGCCGTGCGATGGCGCACAGTGGCGTAGCCCATATGCAGCTCGAAGCCGTAATGCGCATGATGGCTGCCGCAGCCGCACATCATGCGGTCGCGCATCACCTTGGCGACGATCGAGGCTGCGGCGATCGACTGCGAGCGCTGGTCGCCCTTGATCAGTGCTTTTCCCTCGCAGGGCAGGCCGGGCGGCACGTCGCGGCCGTCGGCCAATGCCAGCTTCGGCCGGATTGACAGGCCGGCCACGGCACGGCGCATCGCCTCCAGGCTGGCCTTGAGGATATTGGAGGCATCGATGCCTTCGGCGCTGACCGACGCCATCGATACGGCGAGCGCGGAGCCGAGGATTTTCAGGAACAGCGCCTCACGCTGCAAATGCGTCAGCCGCTTGGAATCGTCGAGGCCGTCGGGGATGTTGGCGGGATCGAGCACCACCGCTGCCGCCACCACCGGCCCGGCGAGCGGGCCGCGGCCGGCCTCGTCCATCCCCGCCACCGGCCAAAGGCCTTCGGCCATCGCCCTCGTCTCGAACGAGAAGTCGGGTTTCTCGACGATTTCGAAGAGAAGCGGAGAATCGGAACGCGGGCGAGCCATGGTGCGGCGAGGTTCGCATCGGCTCCGATTCTCCGCAAGTCCCCTCTGGGTCGGGCGGGGCACCGGACCAGGAGGGGCTACCGTCTGCAAGCCCGGGGACAAGACAGGCCGGACGGGATTTTTCGCCTGCTGCGGCCGCTTCAAGCGGCTGGCGCGAGACGCTTTGTCACAGCAGCATCAGCTGCTCGGTCGCCTTGGCGGCGGGGACGAACTGGTCGGTCCTGAGCGAGCGCCGCTCGGCATTGAGGCCGAGCCGTTTGGCGGCGATCTCGAAGCGCCGGCCGATCTGCCAGGCATACGGGCCGGAGCCTTTCATGCGCTTGCCCCATTCCGAATCGTAGTCCTTGCCGTCGCGCATCGACCGGATCAGCGACATGACGTGGCGATAGCGGTCGGGATAATGGCGCAGCAGCCAGTCCTTGAAGATTGGCGCGACCTCCAGCGGCAGGCGCAGCAGCACATAGCCGGCTTCACGCGCGCCCGCTGCCTGCGCCGAATCGAGGATGCGCTCCATTTCCGGGTCGGTCAGTCCGGGGATGATCGGTGCGACCATCACCGAGGCCGGTATGCCGGCGTCCGAAAGCTGCCTGATCGCCTCCAGCCGCTTGGTCGGCATCGACGCGCGTGGCTCCATGGTGCGCGCCAGCATGCGGTCGAGCGTCGTCACCGACAACGCCACCTTGGCCAGCCCGCGTTCGGCCATGCGCGACAGAATGTCGATGTCACGCGTCACCAGCGCCGATTTGGTGACGATGCCGACCGGGTGCCCGCGCGCCTCCAGCACTTCGAGGATCTCGCGCATGATCCGGTATTGCTTCTCGATCGGCTGATAGGGATCGGTGTTGGTGCCGATGGCGATGGTGCGCGGCTGGTAATTATCCCTGGACAATTCCTTGTCGAGCAGCCGCGCCGCATCCGGCTTGGCAAACAGCTTCGATTCGAAATCCAGCCCCGGCGACAGCCCCATGAAGCTGTGCGTCGGCCGCGCGAAACAATAGACGCAGCCATGTTCGCAGCCGCGATAGGGATTGATCGAGCGGTCGAAGGAGATATCGGGCGATTCGTTGCGGGTGATGATGGTGCGCGGCTTCTCGACCTGTACCTCGGTCTTGAAGGGCGGCAGCTCCTCCAGCGAATTCCAGCCGTCGTCGAACACGTGCCGGCTGACCGGCTCGAAACGGCCGGACGGATTGATGCCCGCCGACCTGCCGCGATTGCGGTCGGGACGGACGCGCATGCCGCTCTGCTCGATCATCGCATTCGCCATCTCGGCCCTGCCAGCGCCGAAGGCGGCAATGTCGGCACGCACGATCTGTTCCATTTTGGCCCTTTCCCAGGGACTGTCCGCCCGCTGTCGAATCGCTCTGCTCATGAATGTATTCCTATCGCATTGATGAGAACAAAGCAAGAACTTTCTCGCGGCGCGCCGCAAAAACTGGCGCTGCCCACCGCTTTCCGCTATTCGGCTAAACATGCTCAGCGTCCTGATCGAAACCCTGAATGACGAGGAGGGCCTTGCCCGCACGCTCGCCTCGCTGATCGGCGGCGCGGTCGAAGGCGTGGTGCGCGACGTTCTCGTCTGCGACACCGGCTCGACCGATCAGACGCACCGCGTCGCCGAACATGCCGGCTGCCACTATGTCAGCGGCGGCATCGCCGCCGGCATCAGGCAGGCCAAGGGCGACTGGCTGCTTTTGCTCGAACCGGGAGCGCGGCTGGGAGAGGGCTGGATCGACGAGGTCGTCGCCCATACGGCGAGGCAAACCATGGCGGCGCGGTTCTCGCGGGCACGCGGCAGCCGCGCGCCGTTCCTGTCGCGCGTCTTTGCCGGAAATCGCGCTCTCGCCGAAGGCCTGGTGATCAGCAAGCGTCAGGCCGCCGCGCTGTCGAAGAATGCCCGCAGCGCCGAAGCGATCGCCCGCGGCCTGGCGACCAGGAGGCTCCACGCCGAGATCTGGGTCGCGCCGCGGAAGTGACAGCTTACCGTCCCGGTTATGGGAACTCCGCCCAAGCACATTTTCTGGCGGGTCGTCGTTTATTGTGCATTGCACAAAATCTGGCCGGGGGTTACCATTCCCGGCGATATGGGCGAATAGGGTTTGGGGTGTGCCGGAGCGGCGACGACTAACGTCGATGCTGTTCCATCGACATTTTGAGGACCCCGATGACCCTTTCAAGCCCTGACAAGTCCGGCGCTGCAAGCCTCGAGGCGATCGCACGAAACGGCGGCACGCTGCGCCGCATCGCCGCCCGCATCCCGACCTATCTTTCCGACCTTCGCGAGAATCCGGCATGGCTGCCGATGTTCATGCTGGCCCGCACCATGCCGGCGCGGCGGCTGCACTGGCGCGGTGCAAAGCCCGTTCCGCCGGCGCGCAATGTCGGTGAAACGATGTTCGCCGGCGTCGACCGCGATGCCGTCGTCGGCGCGCTGCGCACCGAGGGGCTCTATTCGGGCCTGATGCTGCCGGCCGCCATCCATGAGGAGATCGCCCGCTTCGCCGAGCGCACGCCATGCTTCGGCAATTTCGACCGCCGGCTGGAATTCCTGCCCGAAAAACACGCCGATGCCGAAAAGCATTTCGGCCGCCCGCTGCTCAGCGGTCACTATTTCGAACGGGTCCTCGACTGCAACGCTGCGGTCGCCGTGCAGCGCGATCCGCTGCTTCTCGATATCGCAGCGCACTATCTCGGCAGCCAGGCCAAGCTGATCACGACCCGCGTCTGGTGGAGCTTTCCGACCGGTGGCGTCTCGGACGCCGACAAGAACATGGCCTCGCTCGGCAAATACCATTTCGACCTCGACGACTGGCGCATGCTGAAGTTCTTTTTCTACCTGGTGCCGGTCGACGCCGACACTGGGCCGCATGTCTATGTCCGCGGCTCCCATAACCGCCGCATCCTGAAGCATCAGCTGACGCTGCTGGTCGGCCATTCGGCGGAAGAGGTGCTGGGCGTCTACGGCGAGCAGAGCCCGGTCACGCTGACCGGGCCGGCCGGCCTCGGCTTTGTCGAGGATCCGTTCGGCTTCCATATGGGCACCGTGCCGACGCGCACGCCGCGGCTGATGATGGAGGTTGGCTTCGGCGTGTCGCCGCCGTCGCGCCGGCGTTTTCACGGCGAGCCGGTCATTCGCTAAACCGAGGTCGCTTGGCTGATACCTCGGTTCGTCTCAGCCGCGCCGCAAATGCTCGTCCAGCCGCGGCATGATCTCGACGAAGTTGCAGGGCATGTGCCGATAGTCGAGCTGCGGCTTCAAGATGCCGTCCCAGGCGTCCTTGCAGGCGCCGGGCGAGCCCGGCAGCACGAAAACGAAGGTGGCGTTGACGACGCCGCCGGTTGCCCGGCTCTGGATCGTCGAAGTGCCGATCTTGTCGTAGGAGATGCGGTGGAACACTTCGGAAAAGCCGTCCATGCGCTTTTCGAAGATCGGCTCCAGCGCTTCCGGCGTCACGTCGCGGCCGGTAAAGCCGGTGCCGCCGGTGGTGATGACGACATCAATCGCTTCGTCCCTTGACCAACCCAGGACCTTGTCGCGGATCTTGTCGCGGTCGTCGGTGACGATGTCGCGGGCGGCCAGGACATGGCCGGCCTCGGCAATGCGGTCGGCCAGCGTCTGCCCGGATTTGTCGTCGGCGAGGCTGCGCGTATCGGAAACGGTCAGTACCGCGATGCGCACGGGAACGAAGGGGCGGCTCTCGTCAATCCTGGCCATGGGCATCAGCCTCCGATGTCACGCTTCGCGTCGCCGCGACAAACCAGTCGGGATGGCGGCCGCGGATATCGACGGCCGCGCGCTTGGCCACATTGCCGGTCTCGAACAGCCCGAAGCAGGTGGCGCCTGAACCGGACATCCTGGCAAAACCGGCTCCGGCCTTGTTGAGCACGGAAAGCGCCTTGCCGATCGCGGGCTGGATTGCGCGCGCCGCAGGCTCGAGGTCGTTGCGGGTGATCTCCAGCCAGTTGCGGATGCTGTGGAAGTCGACAATGCGCGGCAGCGGCGGCAGCCCCGCATTGTCGCGGCGGCCAAGCGCCTCGAACACGTCGGCCGTCGAGACGGCAGTGCCGGGATTGACGAGCACCAGACCCAGCGCCGGGAAACCCGGCACGAGCGTCAGCTCGTCACCGATGCCGCGGGCTATCAGCGGCTTGGCTGCGAGGCACATCGGCACGTCGGCGCCGAGCGACAGGCCGATCCGCGCCAGTTCGGCATCGCCGACATCAAGTCCCCAGGTCTGGACCAGGGCGCGCAGCACAGCCGCCGCATCGCTCGACCCGCCGCCGACACCGGACGCGACCGGCAGGTTCTTTTCGAGCCTGATGGCGACAGCCGATGCGTGCTGGGGACCGGCCTCGCGCCGCAGTGCATCGCGCGCTCTCACCACCAGATTATTGTCGTCGGCGGGCGCTGCGGAGGCGTATTTGCCGGACACGGAAAACCCATCGCTGTCGGCAAGTTCCGTTTCGATGCGGTCGCCGAAGCGCGTGAACACAGCCAGGCTTTCGATCGTGTGATAACCGTCGGCGCGCTGGCCAGTGACGTGCAGCGCGAGATTTATCTTGGCGTGCGCATGCGACGCCCGGATGCTGGCCTCGGCGTTCACTGGCTCGGCCGCGAGGGGGACGACGGTCAATCCTTGGCCAGACGGTATTCGCCGGTCTTCGGGTCCTTGACCAATGTTCCCATTGTACCGTTGGCGGCCTGCTTTTCGGTACGCCGCACCTTGGCGGTCACACGCTCGGCTTCCCTGACGAAGGAGCGGTAGCCGAAATAGGCGGCAATGCCGACGACGGCGAAGAAAATGATCTGCGGCATGTCAAACTCCTCCCTCGCAAGGCCGGCAAGGCGGCCGGTCGGGTCGGTTGATGATTTATGCTAGACGCTTTCACCGGCTTTTCAAAGCCCGAAGCGCGCCCACAGCGCGCGCTCTTCCGCCGCATCGATGACGCCGCTTGCAGCGGCGGCGGCAATATCGGGCGCCGAAAAGCTCGAGCCGAACAGGCCGAAGCGGCCGAACAGGCCGCGCGGCGCGGTGATCAGCTTGAGCTGGGTTTTCGGCCCGAAACGGCTCTTCAGCACGCTGCGCATGTCGCCGAGCGCATCGACCAGCCCGAGTTCGAGACCCTTCTTGGCCGTCCAGAAAAGTCCGGTGAACAGGTCTGGATCGTCCTTGAGCTTGCTGCCGCGCCTGTCCTTGACGAGATCGATGAAGGTCTCGTGGACCTCGAGCTGCAGCGCCTTCAGGCGCTCGACGTCTTCCTTCTTTTCCGGCTTGAACGGGTCGAGCACCGCCTTGTTCTGGCCGGCGGTGTGGACGCGGCGCTCGACGCCGATCTTCTTCAACAGCTCTGGAAAGCCGAACGAGGCCGACACCACGCCGATCGAGCCGACGATGGAGGACGGGTCGGCAAAGATCTCGTCGCCGGCGACCGCGATCATGTAGCCGCCCGATGCCGCCACGTCCTCGACGAAAACCAGGACTTTCTTGTTCTTCTCGCTCGCCAGGTCGCGGATGCGCCTGAAGATCAGCCGCGACTGCACCGGTGAACCACCTGGCGAATTGATCGAGATGGCGACCGCCGGCGCGTCGAAGGAAAACAGCTTTTCGAGAAGGCCGGCGGTGGAAGCGAGCGACAGGCTCGGCCGGAACTGGCCGCCGCCGGGCATGATCGTGCCGTGCAGCCGGATGACCGGAATGGTGACGACGGCGGAGCGCCAGGATTTCGGCAGCAGGCGGTTGAAAAGGCGTTTCACGAGGGGGCGGTCTCCGGTCGATTTGCTTGAGGCATGTAGGAATTCGCCGGCCAACGGCAATGCCGTCACCCCGGCAATCAGAATGGATCAGTCTCCGAACAGCGACGCCAGCCCGTTATTGATCAGCTCTGCCCGCTCCGAAGGGCCATTGCCTGAATAGGCATGCAGCATAAGCGGTGGCTGGATCGACAGTTTGCCGCGTGCGCCGAGTGCTGCCCGGACGACGATGCGGATCGCCGCCGCTTCGGGGCGAGGGTGGACGGCCAGCATCTCGGCGTCGCCGAAGCGGCCGGCAATGGCATCGAGGATGGCGCCGAGCTGTTCCGGCCTGGCGATGACGGCCAGCCCGCCGCCCGGCCTGACCACCGCGGCCGCGCTGCGGATCCAGCTGTCGAACAGCCCATCCGCAGAGACATGCGCGGCCTTTCTCAGCGGATCGGGCGTCGCGCGATCCTCGGCGGCATTGAACGGCGGGTTCATGATGACGAAATCGAAGCTGTTGTCCTCGAGGCCGGCGGCCGTTCGCGCCCGGCCCGACAGCGCGACATCGGCGACGAGCACCGAGGCGCGGTCGCTGAGATGCGCATTGCCGGGATGGGCAAGCGTGGTGGTGGCGAAGGCCGCCATTTCCGGGGAACGCTCGACAAGCACGGCCTCTGCAGCGGGGCAGCGCGACAGTACCGCCAGGCCGGCGGCACCGGCACCCGCGCCAAAGTCAGCAAGCCGCCCGGCGAACGAGGACGGCACGGCAGCCGCCAGCATCATCGCATCCATGCCGGCGCGGTGGCCCGCCTTTCTCGGCTGCACCAGCCAGAAGCGACCGCGATGGAAGGCGTCGACCGTATGAGCCGGCATGTCCGGGACAAGGGCAGCGGGCGACGCGGACATTATTTTTGGCGGATCTCGTTGGCGATGCCTGCATCCGTCAGGATGCGCCGCGCCGCATCGGCCTTGTCGGCGTCCACCATGACACGGCGGGGCAGGATGCCGATCGAGCCGTCGAGCACGCTCATGTTCTGGTCGGCGACGAAACAGCCGATGCCGGCATCGCGCATCAGCGATTCGACAAACGAAATGATGACGGCGTCGTTGGTGCGGATGAGCTCTATCATCGGATGAAACTCGCAGTTTGCGGCGTTGATGTAAACGTAGGCGTGATCATGTACCAGAGCCGGCGCGCCAATTCGCCTCTTGCCGCGCCGGTGGGTGACACCCTAGAGTCTGTCCAGGGACCATGTTGCCGTCGTGCATATCGAGGTTGGGAGTTTTGCCGTGGGTGTCGTTCTCAACATTGAAAACGGGAAGCGCGAAGCCGCCTCGATAAAGGACCTCATCGACCTGACCGCGGCCGACATGGGGCGCGTCAACAAATTGATCCTGTCGAAGGCCGGCTCCGATGTCGAGATGATTCCGGAGATAGCCAACCATCTGATCTCGTCGGGCGGCAAACGGCTGCGGCCGATGCTGACGCTCGCCGCGGCCCAGATGTTCGGCTATTCCGGCGACGGCCATGTCAAGCTCGCCACATCGGTCGAATTCATGCATACCGCGACACTTCTCCACGACGATGTTGTCGATGAAAGCGGCATGCGGCGCGGCAAGAAGACGGCACGCATGATCTGGGGCAACCAGGCCAGTGTTCTGGTCGGCGATTTCCTGCTCGGCCAAGCCTTTCGCATGATGGTCGATGTCGGCTCGCTGGAAGCGCTCGATATCCTGTCGAGCGCGGCCTCGGTCATCGCCGAAGGCGAGGTGATGCAGCTCGCTGCCGCAAAAAACCTCGAGACCACCGAGGATGAGCATTTCGCGGTGATCAAGGCCAAGACCGCGGCCCTGTTTTCGGCCGCCGCCGAGGTCGGCCCCGTCATCGCTCAGGCGACGCGCAATGATCGCGCAGCACTCCGCTCCTACGGCATGAATCTCGGCCTTGCCTTCCAGCTGATCGATGACGCGCTGGATTACGGCGGCACCAGCAAGGATCTCGGCAAGAATGTCGGCGACGATTTTCGCGAGGGCAAGGTCACGCTGCCGGTGATCCTCGCCTATCGGCGCGGCACCAAGGCCGAGCGCAGCTTCTGGAAACGCGCCATCGAGGACAATGCCGCCGACGATGCCGGGCTGGAGAAGGCCATCGGCCTGATGCTCCGCCACGGCGCAATTGCCGACACCATCGGGCGCGCCCGCCATTTCGGCGAGATCGCCCGCGACGCGCTGGCGCCGCTCGAGGCGACGCCGCAGAAATCGGCGCTGATCGGCGTCATCGATTTCTGCATCAGCCGGGTGAATTGAGAGGCATCGGCGCCCCGCGCTTGTTCTCATCGAGCCTTTGCCGGAAGAACCATTGCTGCCAGCAGGCTAACGACGATGCCCGCCGCCGCGAGCCAGAAGGCGACCTGGATGCCGTCGGCGACGGCAATTTTCAACGCATTGCCGGACAATTCGCCGATTTGGCTGTTGGCAATCGCAATCAGCACGGCCATGCCGATGGCGTTGCCGACATTGAGCGTCGTCGAAGCCATCCCCGAGGCGACGCCTTGCTGGTCATGGGCAACGCCGGAAGCGGCGGCAATCCACATTGCGGTCCAGACGATGCCTTGTCCGACGCCGGAGACGATCAGGCCGGGTACGAGGGACAGATAGCTGCTGTCGGCAGTCGCGCCTGATACCATCAATGCTGTGCCGACCGCGCCGACGATCATGCCGCCGACCAGGGTGCTGCGCGTCGAAAAGCGCGTTGCCAGACGCTCGCCGGCTTGCGTACCGGTGGCGATGGCGACCGACGGCACGAGAAAGGCGAGGCCCGTCTGCAAGGCAGTGAAGCCGTGCACGTTCTGCAGCAGCACGGTGAGGAAGTAGGGCAGCGCGCCGAAAGTGGCCATGTAGAGGAAGGTTATCGTCATGCCGGCGACAAGGCTGCGGTTGTGGAACAGGCGCAGCGGCATCAGCGGGTCGGCGCTGTTGGCCTCGATCACGGTGAAGGCGATCAGGAAGAATGCCGCCAGTGCCGCGCTGACAATGATTGCGATCGATCCCCAGCCATATTCGGGCCCCTGAACCAGGGTGAAGACAAGCAGCGTCGCGCCGGCGGTGACGGTCAGTGCGCCCGGCAGATCGAAGCTGCGTTGCTCGTGCCACTTGCGATCGCGCGGGATGATGGCGAAAGCCGCGATGATGGCGATCCCGGCCAGCAGCACGTTGACGTAGAAGACCGACGGCCAGCCGAAGGCGCTGGTCAGAAACCCGCCGGCAAGCGAACCGAGCGTCAGGCCGCTGGCGCCCGCGCCGCCCCAGACGGCGAGCGCCCGGTTGCGTTCCGGCCCTTCGGCGAACAGGCGGTTGATCAGCGACAGCGTCGCCGGAAACAGGAACGCGGCGCCGATGCCTTGTACGGCGCGGGCCGCGATGATGATTTCCGGCGACCAGGCGAGGCCGCCGACCAGAGATGAGAGCGCGTAGAGCCAGAGCGCGAAGATGAAAACGCGGCGCTGGCCGATCAGGTCGGCGGCCCGGCCGCCGAACAGCAGGAAGCCGCCGGTGAACACGGTGTAGGCGCTGACCACCCACTGCAGGGTCTGGCCTGAAAATCCGAGGCCGGCGCCGATCTTCGGCAACGCCACGAAGACGATGTTGAGGTCGAGCGAGATGATGAGCTGCGCGAAGGCGAGGAGCGCCAGCGTTGCGCCATGTTTCGCCCTGCTTGCTCCCTGCGTTATCGCCCCGAGCGGCGCGCCTTGATCCAGTGAACTCATGCCGGACTCCTTGTCGACAATTATTTAATGATCGACAAAGAATTGAAATTTGCAATCCGAAGTCAAGCGGATTATTTGTTGATCGACAAAAATTGGAGACCGCCATGGCAGGCAGGCCAAGGCAATTCGACCGCGACCAGGCGCTGGAGAAAGCCCGCGACGCTTTCTGGAGGCGCGGCTACGAGGGCACTTCGATGGCCGATCTCGTATCGGCGCTTGGCCTCGCATCGGCGCGCATCTATGCCGCCTTCGGCTCGAAGGAGGACCTGTTTCGCGAAGCGGTGGCGCTTTACGAGGCCAATGAGGGCGGCTTTGCCACACGCGCGCTGCAGGAAGAACCAAATGTCCGGCGCGTCATCGAGCGCATGCTTCGCGACGCCGTCGAAATCTATACGAGGCCGGGGCGGCCGCAGGGCTGCATGGTGGTGACGGCCGCGACCAATTGCGCCGTCGAAAATGACGCCGTGCTGCAATGGCTGGCGGAGCATCGGCTGGCGCGTACCGCGTCGATCGTCGAGCGATTGAAAAAAGCCGTGCGCGATGGCGAATTGAAGCCGGAGACCGATGCCGAGACGCTGGGTGACTATTACGCCACGCTGATGCACGGCCTTTCGGTGCAGGCACGCGACGGCGTGCCGAAAAAGCGGCTGCACGATCTTGTCACCGTCGCCATGCAGGCGCTCGACGCAAGCCTTTCGCAAGCACCCTGAGGTTCGGGGCCGTGACGCCGGTTTCCCATTGCCGAATTGTCGCAATGCGGTCGTGCGACCTCTTTCGGCATGGTTTATTAATTGCTTGACCCGATTGTGAATTCGGGCCGGGTTGAAGCACGACCCCAAAAAGGCCATGCTTTACCTGTAAAGATCGAGTCTACGGCGATCCCGCTGGCGCGGAGATGGCGTTTGGCTGAAAGGGATATGATGCGGCAAGGATATGCGCGCTGGCTGACGGGGCTGGCAATCGCGACGGGCATGGCGATCTCGGCTTTGCCGGCGCATGCCAAACAGACCGCCGAGCCGGTCAGGATCACATCCTTCTCGGGGGCCTATCTTGCCGCCAGGATCGCCGATGGCGACAACGACCTCGACAGCGCCATCTCCTATTACAAGCAGGCGCTTGCGTTCGATCCGAACGATACGGGACTGCAGCAAAGCCTGATGCTGTCGCTGATCGCGCAGGGGCGCTTCGACGAATCCCTGGTCTATGCTGACAAGCTCAAGGCGGTTCCCGACGTCGAGCGCTTCTCGCGCCTGGCGCTGGCCATCGATTCCTTCCACAAGAAGGATTTCTCCAAAGCCGAATACTGGCTCAAGCTGTCGCTCGAATCCGATCTCGACCGGCTGATCTCCGGCGTCATGACCGGCTGGGCCAAGCAGGGTGCGGGTGACGCCGGCGAGGCCATGGCTTCCATCGACAAGCTGCAGGGCCCCGACTGGTTCAGCTTGTTCAAGTCCTTCCACCGCGCCTTGATTGCCGACGCCTCCGGCCTGCCCGACAGGGCGGATGCGCTCTACACCGCCACCGTGCAGGACACGGCGGCAGGCGGTGCGGCCCCCGAAACATGGATGCGCAACGCGCAGGCCTACGCCTCTTTCCTCGCCCGCAAAGGCGACAAGGCCAAGGCGCTGTCGGTGCTCGACAAGGCCGAGGCGTTCGCCCCGGGCAAGGTCGAGATTGCGGCCCTTCGCGACAAGATCAACAAGGGCGAAAAGATCGAGCCCTTCGTTGCCGGTCCGTCGGACGGCGCCTCGGAAATCCTGCTCGATCTCGCCACCGCGCTCAACCGCGGCGGCGGCGAGCCGTTCGTGCGGCTTTATCTGCAATATGCCCTGGCGCTGCGGCCCGACAACGACGCGGCGCTCGTTCAGCTTGCCGCCGTTGCCGAGCAGTTGAAAGATGGCGAGGGCGCCATCGCGCTCTATCGCCGCATTCCCGCTGGCTCGCCGCTGAAGGAGCTTTCGGACCTGCAGCTTGGCCTCAACCTTGCCGATCTCGACCGCAACGACGAGGCGATCACTCACCTCAAGGCCATCGTCGATGCGCATCCAGACGACATGCGCGCCTATCTGGCGCTCGGCGGCGTCTATTCCTCGAAGGAGGATTTCCGCTCCGCCGCCAATCTTTACGACAAGGCGGTCGAGGTGCTGAAGACGCCGACTGCCGCCAACTGGAACATTTTCTACCAGCGCGGCATCGCCTATGAGCGACTGAAGGAATGGCCGAAGGCCGAGCCGAATTTCCGCAAGGCGCTGGAGCTCTACCCCGACCAGCCGCAGGTTCTGAACTATCTCGGCTATTCCTGGGTCGACAAGAACATGAACCTCAAGGAAGGCCTCGCGATGATCCAGAAGGCCGTCGACCTGAGGCCGAGCGACGGCTACATCGTCGATTCGCTGGGCTGGGCCTATTACCGCCTTGGCCAGTTCGACGATGCGGTGCGCGAAATGGAACGCGCCGTTTCGTTGAAGCCGGAGGATCCGGTGCTCAACGATCACCTCGGCGACGTCTACTGGCGCGTCGGCCGCAAGCTGGAAGCCACCTTCCAGTGGAACCAGGCCCGCGACCTGAAGCCGGACCCGGACGTGCTTGCCGCCTTGCAGCAAAAGCTGATGAAGGGCCTGCCGCCGATCGAATCCAACACGGCGCAGGAAACCCCGAACGTAAAGCCCGTGCCGGCGCCGGCGCCCAAGGGGTGACTCCATCGCCTTGACGGTCGCGGAGCGGCACTCTACGAGGTGCCGCATCCCGCCGGAGGCCGCCGTGACCGTTCATATCCCTGCCCATATGCATCCCAGCCGCTCGTTCCAGGGGCTGATCCTGACTTTGCATAATTACTGGGCGGACTATGGCTGCGTCGTCCTCCAGCCTTACGACATGGAAGTCGGCGCCGGCACCTTCCATCCGGCAACGACATTGCGCGCGCTCGGTCCAAAACGCTGGAACGCGGCTTATGTCCAGCCCTCGCGCCGCCCCAAGGACGGCCGCTATGGCGAGAACCCGAACCGGCTGCAGCACTATTATCAATACCAGGTGATCCTGAAGCCCAATCCGCCCAATCTGCAGGAGCTTTATCTCGGCTCGCTGGCCGCGATTGGCATCGATCCCCTGCTGCATGACATCCGCTTCGTCGAGGACGACTGGGAAAGCCCGACGCTGGGCGCCTGGGGGCTGGGCTGGGAGTGCTGGTGCGACGGCATGGAGGTGTCGCAGTTCACCTATTTCCAGCAGGTCTGCGGCATCGAATGCGCCCCGGTGGCGGGCGAGCTCACTTACGGGCTGGAACGGCTGGCCATGTATGTGCAGGGCGTCGATAATGTCTACGACCTCAACTTCAACGGCCGTGAAGGCGCCGACAAGGTGACCTATGGCGACGTCTTCCTGCAGGCCGAGCAGGAATATTCGCGCCATAATTTCGAATTTGCCAACACCGCGATGTTGCTGCGCCATTTCGAAGACGCCGAAGCCGAGTGCAAGGCGTTGCTACAAGCCGGCGCGCCCATCTTCCCCCTTGAGGGGGAGACGCCCGCGAAGCGGGCAGAGGGGGTCGCATCAGAAGGCACCGCAGGTCAGGCGTCGAGCACTGCACGAGCGACCCCTCCCGGCCGGACCTTGTCTGGTCCCCTCAAGGGGGAGGGATACCACCGCCTCGTGTTCCCAGCCTACGACCAGTGCATCAAGGCCAGCCACGTCTTCAATCTGCTCGACGCACGCGGCGTGATTTCGGTCACCGAGCGCCAGAGTTATATTTTGCGGGTGCGCAATCTGGCCAAAGCCTGCGGCGAGGCGTTTCTGCTGACGCAGGCGGGCGGGCTGGCGGCCTAGCTCAAGGCGAATTCGGCAGGAGTGCTGATTGGTAACGCACCCTGGCCGCTGGAGCCGGCCATTGTCCGCAGCGCTTGCCTGACGCCGGGCATCGAGAACGTGCCATGAGCCTGCGCCGCGAAACAGGCGCTGAGCGCGAGGATCTGCAGGAATGTCGATGCCGTTTTCATGGTCGTTCAGCCAATAGCTCTCTGCCTGAGCGTTGGTCGCTTCAGCGCTGCGTTCGGTTCATGGAAATCTTTGATCCAAGGACGGGCGGATCGGTCCGTGTCCGACAGGCGGCTGAATTTTTTCGGAAATCGCCGTTGGACGCCTTGATCGTGCTGGCCCGATCTTGCTGGGAAGGGTGACAGCAGCCGACCGAGTTGCTATGCCCCGCTTACCTCCGCCTCGATGGGGGAGGACGCCGCGAAGCGGCGGCTGTTTTTTGTCGCGTGAGCTCTTTCAATGCCTGACCTGCTTCTAGAACTTCGTTCCGAAGAAATCCCCGCTCGCATGCAGCGCAAGGCGGCCGGCGACCTGAAGAAGCTTTTGACCGACGGTCTGGTCGAAGCCGGGCTGACCTATGAGGCGGCGCGCGAATATTGGACGCCGCGCCGGTTGACGCTCGACATTCGCGGCCTGACCGCGCGCTCGAAGGACATCAGCGAGGAGATCAAGGGGCCCTCGACCAAGGCGCCCGAGCCGGCGGTGCAAGGTTTTCTGCGCAAGGCCAGCCTTGCCTCGATTGCCGAGGCGCATGTTCATTCCGATCCGAAGAAGGGCGACTTCTATGTCGCCCATATTTCCAGGCCGGGCAGGCCGGCGGAGCAGATCATCGCCGAGCTGGTGCCGGGCATCATCCGCAACTTCCCCTGGCCGAAATCGATGCGCTGGGGGCCGGCTTCAGCCAAGCCCGGCTCGCTGCGCTGGGTGCGGCCGCTGCAATCGATCCTGTGCACCTTCGGCCCCGAAACCGAGGAGCCGGTGGTCGTCGATTTCGAGATCGACGGCATCCGCTCAGGCAATATCACTTACGGCCACCGTTTCCATGCGCCTGGCGCCATCACGGTGCGCCGCTTCGACGATTATGTCGCCAGGCTTGAGGCGGCCAAGGTCGTGCTCGATGCCGACAGGCGCAAAGAGATCATCCTTGCCGATGCCAGGAACCTCGCCTTCGCCAGCGGGCTCGACCTCGTCGAGGACGAGGGGCTGCTGGAGGAAGTGTCGGGCCTGGTCGAATGGCCTGTCGTGCTGATGGGCGAATTCGAGCAGGATTTTCTCGCCATTCCGGCCGAGGTAATCCGGCTCACCATCCGCGCCAACCAGAAGTGCTTCGTGACGACGCGCCAAATCTCCCCCCTCGAGGGGGAGATGTCGCCGAAGGCGACAGAGGGGGTCGCCTCGCGTGGATCGGCGGCATCCCCTGTCCGCGACAGGGAGTCGCGTCAGGTCGTGCCGACCCCCTCTGGCCTACCGGCCATCTCCCCCTCAAGGGGGGAGATCAGCCAATCGCCGCTCTCCAACCGCTTCATCCTGACCGCCAATATCGAGGCCAAGGACGGCGGCAAGGAGATCGCCCATGGCAACGGCAAGGTGGTGCGCGCCCGCCTGTCCGACGCGCTCTATTTCTGGAAAACCGACCAGGGCGACCTGCCGGATCTCGACCAGCTGCAGGCATCGGCGCAAAAGTTCGGACTCGACCTCAACAAGCCACTCGACCAGCGCATGGCCCGCCTCGACCACCTCAATGTAACGTTTCATGCCAAGCTCGGCACGCAAGGCGAGCGGGTGGAGCGGATTGCCAGGTTGGCCGAAGAACTAGCACCAATCGTGGCGCGCGCAATCTCCCCCCTTGAGGGGGAGATGGCCGGCAGGCCAGAGGGGGTCGCTTCGCGTGAAGCGCCGGCGTCCTCTGTCCAAAATAGGAAGCCGCATCAGGACGTGCCGACCCCCTCTGTCGCCTTCGGCGACATCTCCCCCTCGAGGGGGGAGATTATCGCGCTGGCGCGCCGCGCCGCCGTGCTCGCCAAGGCCGACCTCACCACCGAGGTGGTCGGCGAGTTCCCGGAACTGCAAGGCGCCATGGGCCGCAAATACGCGCTGCTGCAGGGCGAGCATCCATCAGTCGCCGCCGCCATCGAGGAGCACTACAAGCCGCAGGGCCCGTCCGATCGCGTGCCGACCGATCCGGTATCGGTCGCCGTGGCGCTTGCCGACAAGCTCGATACGCTGGTCGGGTTTTGGGCGATCGATGAAAAGCCAACCGGATCGAAGGACCCCTATGCGCTCAGAAGAGCGGCGCTGGGGGTGGTCAGGATTTTGGTCGAGAATGGGATCAGAATTCGTCTTAAAACAAGCTGGAGAACGGCGTGGCTACTTTTTGCCGATCAGCGCTGGAATAGGGAACTGGGCGAGGCGGCTATTCGGTTTGCGGATGCTGAAACATTCACTGGTTTGGAGTTTGATGAAGTGCGTTTTGCCGCAATTGCTGCAAGCGTCGACTCGCTCCTCCGTAAGCAGATAGCCGTTTGGTTGCGTACCTTTGACGCTGGCCAAAACGACCTCCTCTCCTTTTTCCAGGACCGCCTAAAGGTCTATCTCCGCGACCAGGGTGCACGGCACGATTTGATCGATGCCGTCCTGGCGAGTGGCGGAAGCGCGCCAATCTCCCCCCTAGAGGGGGAGATGTCGGCGAAGCCGACAGCGGGGGGCGCTGTCCCGCCGGCGTCTCATTCTGTCGCGCCCCCCTCTGCCCTGCCGGGCATCTCCCCCTCAAGGGGGGAGATCGGCCAATCGTCGAACGACGATCTCCTGCAAATAGTCCGCCGCGTCGAAGCACTCGGCTCCTTCCTCGACACCGAGGACGGCAGGAACCTGCTTGCCGGCACCAAGCGCGCGGCCAACATTGTGGCTGCCGAAGAGAAGAAGGCGACAGCGATCGCAAGCAGCGTTGAGCCGGCTCTGTTCCGGGAGGGCGCCGAAAAAACCTTGTACGCCGCGGTCAATCAGGCCGAGAAGCAAGCCGGCGAAGCAATTCAAAACGAAGACTTTTCCGCCGCCATGCTGGCGCTTAGCGTGTTGCGCGAGCCGGTTGATTCATTCTTTGAGAAAGTCCTCGTAAACGATGAGGACCAGGCGGTGCGCGCCAATCGCCTGGCATTGCTCGCCCGCATCCGCGCGGCGACCGACCGGGTCGCGGATTTCTCCAAGATAGCCGGCTGACGTCTGGGAAAAAATCATCGCTTCAGGCGCTATTTCGGCTGGTCGGGAGCTGCTAGCGGCGCAGGCTGCGGCGCAGCTGGTTCAGGGGTTTTGCTGGCGACCTTTGGGTCGGCTTTGCTGTCCGCGGCGGGCGCGGCAGCGGTGGCCGGCGCGGCTTTGGGCGCGGGCGTTGCAAAGGCATCGCCGACGATACCGCCGCGAATGATCATCGGGCTTCCGGTGAAGCCATGGTTCGGCTGGCTCGGGATTGCCGCGACCTTTTCATCGGTGACGTTTTCATTGACGTCAGGCAACTTCTCGCCGAGCGCGACGATCGACGGTGTTTTCGCCCGCTCGAGCGCGCCGGCACCTACCACCGACGGCGTCGCCGTCGTTTGCGCGAGAAAAACCAGCGACGAGGCCTGTGCCGTGCCGGCCATAAACGCCAAACCAAGCGCTCCAAGGATACGCATCGAAAGCATGATAATTCCCCTTGCCCAACGAGACGGCACCCTAGCCAAGGGCAGTTGATGCCGGCTTGCGGGGAAACATAGCATTTTAACGATTTGCGATTCGCCAATGCCTGGGCTTGCTCGCCCGGCGTCAGCGTATTAGGCACCCGCATCCGTGAGGTGACGACAGTGGCTGAAATTCGTGCCGTCGGCGAGGCGATGGAAAGGGCGTTGACGCTGCTCGAGAGCGGCGATGTCGTCGCCATCCCGACCGAGACCGTTTATGGGCTGGCCGGCGACGCGACCAATGGCGTTGCCGTGGCTCGTATCTTCGAAGCCAAGGGCCGACCTCGCTTCAACCCGCTGATCGCCCATATAGCCGATCCGGCGATGGCCGAGCGCATCGCGCTGTTCGACCCGCTGTCGGAAAGATTGGCGCAGGCATTCTGGCCGGGGCCGCTGACGTTGGTGCTGCCGCAACGGCCCGGCAACGGCATTCATCCGCTGGTCACCGCCGGCCTGGAAACGATCGCGCTGCGCATGCCGAAAGGCTTTGGCGGCGAGCTGATCGCCAGGTTCGGCCGCGCGCTGGCGGCGCCCAGCGCCAATTCCTCGGGCAGGATCAGCGCCACGACGGCCGAAGCCGTGGCCGCCGATCTCGGTCCCCGGATCAAGCTTGTGGTCGACGGCGGCGCGACGCCGGTCGGGCTGGAATCGACCATCGTCAAGGTCGAAGCTGGAAAGCTGCGGCTGCTGCGGCCGGGCGGCATTGCCGCCGAAGAGATCGAAGCAGTGGCCGGGACAAAGTTGCTGCGCGGCGCTTCGGGCATCGAGGCGCCCGGCATGCTCGCCTCGCACTATGCGCCAGGTGCGGCAGTGCGGCTCAATGCTGCGGAGGTCGCACCGGGCGAAGCCTTGCTGGCCTTCGGCCGCCGCCGTGCCGAAGGCTGGCGCGATGCAGCCGCCCTCCGCAATTTGTCGGAGACCGGCGACCTGCGCGAGGCGGCAAGCAATCTCTTCGCCCATCTGCAGGATCTCGATGGCAGTGGCGCCAAAACCATCGCCGTCGAGCCGATCCCGTTCGACGGCCTGGGCGAGGCGATCAATGACCGGCTTTCGCGCGCCGCCGCCCCGCGTGACAAGATCGCCCCGCGTGACAAGATGGATTGAGCACCATAGTTTCCACCCATGAACGACATTTCCCCAGGTCTCGACCCCGCCGTCGTCGCGCGCTTTGCGGCAATCGTCGGCGACAAATATGCGCTGCGCGATCAGCGGGACATCGCACCGTACCTCACCGAGCGGCGCGGACTTTGGCACGGCAGGACGGCTTTGGTGCTGAGGCCGGGGACCGTCGAGGAGGTCAGCAGCATCATGCGGCTGGCGACCGAAACCGGCACGCCCATCGTGCCGCAAAGCGGCAACACCGGGCTGGTCGGCGCCCAGGTGCCGGACGCATCCGGCCGCGAGATCGTGCTGTCGCTGTCGCGGCTGAACCGCATCCGCGAAATCGATACGCTGTCCAACACGGTTACGGTCGAAACCGGCGTCATCCTGCAGGCGCTGCAGGAAGCGGCCGATGCCGCCGACCGGCTGTTTCCGCTGTCGCTTGCCGCGCAAGGCTCCTGCCAGATCGGCGGCAATCTCTCCTCCAACGCCGGCGGCACCGGCGTGCTTGCCTACGGCAATGCGCGTGAGCTCTGCCTCGGCGTCGAAGTGGTGCTGCCGACCGGCGAAGTGTTCGACGATCTGCGCAAGCTGAAAAAGGATAATACCGGCTACGATCTGAAGAACCTGTTCGTCGGCGCGGAAGGCACGCTCGGCATCATCACCGCCGCCGTGCTCAAGCTGTTCCCCAAGCCCAAGGGGCGCGAGGTGGCGTTTGCCGGCCTGTCATCGCCGGAGGCGGCACTGTCGCTGTTCAGTCTTGCGATGGACCGTGCAGGGGCAGCGCTCACCGCCTTCGAGCTGATCGGCCAGAGGCCCTACGACTTCACGCTTGCCCACGCACAAGGCGTGGTGCGGCCGCTTGCCGGCGATTGGCCGTGGTATGTGCTGATGCAGATCTCGTCGGGCCGTTCGGCCGACGATGCCGGGGCGCTGATCGAGGAGGTGCTGGAGGCAGGCCTCGAGCAAGGCATCGTCGGCGATGCGGTGATCGCGGCAAGCATGGCCCAGGGCGATGCGTTCTGGAATTTTCGCGAGGTGCTGCCCGAGGCGCAGAAGCCGGAAGGTGCCTCGATCAAGCACGACATCTCGGTGCCGGTGGCGTCAATCCCGCCCTTCATCGAAAAGGCCGCCGGCGCCGTGCAATCGGTCAGTCCCGGCGCGCGCGTCGTCTGCTTCGGCCACATGGGCGACGGCAATCTGCACTACAACATTTCCCGGCCGGTCGACGGCGATGACGAGGCGTTTCTCGGCCTTTACCACGTCATGAACAAGGCCGTGCACGAGGTCGTGCGCTCGTTTCATGGCTCGATCTCGGCCGAGCACGGCATCGGCCAGTTGAAGCGGGACGAATTGATCGCGACGGCGCCGCCGATGGCGATCGAGCTGATGCGCAGGGTGAAGGCCGCGTTCGACCCGGCCGGCATCATGAATCCGGGTAAGGTTATCTGATCCTTTCGCCGGCCCGCGCCGGTTCGCATTCCGATAACCATCCGCCCCGGATCAGCAAAATTTAACCGACTTTCTTAAGCGCGAAGATAAGAAGCCCGCGCTAATGTTTCTCCACAAACGAGGCTGGGAAAACCGGCCCGGAGAACCGGAAACACCGGCTCTCAGGAGAAACAGGAAAGGCACGATATGAACACTGGACTGAAGCCAGTCTGGGCCGGCCGCAATATGCGTCTCGACCCATTCCGCCTGCCGCAGGTGGTGAGCTACGCCACGCGCGACGACTACGGCGACGTCATCTTCACCATCGACCAGCGCGGCGCGGTTATCCGCCGCACGCTGGAGATGAGCGGCGTGCCGGCGATCATCGCTATGCCCGCCAACGCGTTTCGCGGCGTCGCCGCCCGCGCGATGGAGGATCCGGATGGCAATGTCACAGTGACGCTTGAGCTTCTGCACAATGACCCGATGCTGTCGGTGCCGCTGCTGGTGGCCGACGATCTCGACGATGTCGCCGCCGACTGGCGCGCCTGGGCCGACGCCTACCGGCTGCCGATGCTGCTGATCGAGGCCGACGGCATTGCCCGCACGCTGGAAGAATCGCTCGGCGCCGCCATCAAGGCGCTGCCGCCGCAGGACCGCCGCAAAGGTCGCGTCTCGACCATGCGCCGCCCGCGCTTCCTCGCCCGCCGCCGCGCCGGCGACCTCGGCCTCAGGCTGGTCATCGGCGGCGAGGAGCTTATTTCGCGGGAGTAGATTGAAATCAGCTTGCAAGTTGGCGCTGCCCCTCATCCGGCTGCCGCCACCTTCTCCCCGTATAGTGACGGGGAGAAGGGACACTGGCCGCAATTTCGGCACTCTTTCTGCAAACGCTTGAGATTGGCGAAATCCGTTGCGAAGGCGTGCTTCTCCCCGTCGCTATACGGGGAGAAGTGCCCGGCAGGGCGATGAGGGGCGGCATAAGCAGTTGGAGAAAGGTCGATTCCGCAGCTGCCGAATCGATACCGCTGGCTCTTAAACCAGCGGCTTCAGCGCCACCCAGACCGCGCCGCCGATCAGGCCGAGGAAGATCAGCCAGCCGACCTGGTTGTTCGATCTGAACAGCCTCAGGCACTGGTCCGGGTCGTCGATGTCGAGCACGGCGATCTGCCGCGCCATATGCGCGCCGGCGGCGATCAGCCCGGCGAGCGCCGGCACCGGTGCCTGTGCCGAGGCGAAGGCAATGGCGAAGCAGACCAGCGCTCCGCCATAAAGCCCGGCCAGCCAGGCCTTGGTGTTGTCGCCGAACAGGCGCGCCGTCGAGCGCACGCCGACGATCGCGTCGTCTTCCTTGTCCTGATGCGCATAGATCGTGTCGTAGCCGATCACCCACAGGATCGAGCCGATATAGAGCATGATTGCCGGCCCATCGAGATCGCCGAACTCGACCGCCCATCCCATCAGCGCCCCCCAGGAAAAGGCAAGGCCAAGAACGAGTTGCGGCCAATTGGTGTACCGCTTCATGAACGGGTAGACGGCGACGATGACCAGCGAACCGATGCCGAGCGAGATGGCGAAGCTGTTGAACTGCAAAAGCACGGCAAGGCCGACCAGTGCCTGCACGACAACAAATATCCAGGCCTGCCGGCGCGTGACCTTGCCGGCCGGCAGCGGCCGCGAGCGCGTGCGTTCCACCTGGTTGTCGATGTCCTCGTCGACCAGGTCATTGTAGGTGCAGCCGGCACCACGCATGGCGAACGCACCGAGAAAAAACAGCAGCAGATACCACGGCGACGGCAGCAGCGAGAGCAGCGGATCCGCCGGACGCGGATAGGCGCTCGCGGCAAGGGCAGCCGACCACCAGCATGGCCACAGCAGCAATTGCCAGCCGATCGGCCGGTCCCACCGGGCAAGCTGCGCATAGGGCCACAACCGCCGCGGCAGCACGCGATAGACCCAGTGGCCGCTCGGCGCATCGGCGACGCGGCCCTGGGCCGCTTTCGACTGGACGGTTTCCATTTTGCTGGAGTGGCAGCAGAGGCGAATGCCGTCAAGCGTCAAGCAGCCCCCGCACGCTCGCCACGCGCAATTGGCGCTTCGGCAGCCAAATGTCTTGACCCGTCGCGCGCGGCGCAATAGCGCAGTCCTGGTCGTGGAACGGTAAGGAATCTGGGCATGCGTGTTTTGCTGATCGGCTCCGGCGGACGAGAACATGCGCTGGCCTGGAAGATCGCGGCGTCGCCGCTGCTGACCAAACTCTACGCGGCGCCCGGCAATCCGGGCATTGGCCACGAAGCCGAACTGGTGAGGCTCGATACTGCCGATCACGCAGCGGTGGTCCGGTTTTGCCGCGAGAATGAAATAGACCTCGTCGTGGTCGGGCCGGAAGGGCCGCTGGTCGCCGGCATCGCCGACGACCTGCGCGCCCAAGGCATCCGCGTCTTCGGCCCGTCAAAAGCGGCGGCACGGCTGGAAGGATCAAAGGGTTTCACCAAGGATCTCTGCGCCAGATATGGCATCCCGACCGCCGCCTATGGCCGCTTCGACGATCTGGCTTCGGCCAGGACTTATGTCGAGAAGACGGGTGCGCCGATCGTCATCAAGGCCGACGGCCTCGCTGCCGGCAAGGGCGTCACCGTCGCCATGACGCTTGACGAGGCGCTGGCCGCGCTCGACGCCTGTTTTGACGGCTCCTTCGGCCAGGCCGGCGCGGAAGTGGTGGTCGAGGAGTTTCTCGTCGGTGAAGAAGCAAGTTTCTTCTGCCTGTGCGACGGCACCACCGCGCTGCCCTTCGGCACCGCGCAGGACCACAAGCGCCTCAGTGACGGCGACACCGGCCCGAACACCGGCGGCATGGGCGCCTATTCGCCGGCGCCGGTGATGACGCCGGAAATGATCGACCGAACCATGCGCGAGATCGTCGAGCCGACCATGCGCGGCATGGCTGAAACAGGCGCTCCGTTTTCCGGCGTGCTGTTTGCCGGGCTGATGATTACTGACAAGGGGCCGAAGCTGATCGAATACAACACCCGTTTCGGCGACCCGGAATGCCAGGTGCTGATGATGCGGCTGAAGGACGATCTCCTGGTCCTGCTCAACGCAGCCGCTGACGGCCAGCTGGCGCATACTTCGGTGCGCTGGCGCGACGAGGCGGCGCTTACCGTGGTGATGGCAGCCAGGGGCTATCCCGGCACGCCGGAAAAGGGCTCGGTCATTCGCGGCGTCGAGGCGGCGGCGGGTGAGGGCGTCGAGATCTTTCATGCCGGCACCGCCATAAACGGCGGCGCACTCGTCGCCAATGGCGGTCGCGTGCTCAACATCACGGCGACCGGCCGCACCGTCGGCGAGGCGCAGAAAAAGGCTTACGCCGCGCTCGACCAGATCGACTGGCCGCAAGGCTTTTGCCGCCGCGACATTGGCTGGCTGGCGGTGGCGCGCGAGCAGGCGAACTGATGCTTCGGGCGGCCTTCGGCCTCAGCGCAAGCCGTGGTCGAATTCAGTCGAGACGCTGCTGACCGCGTCGGCGGTGGAGACAAATCCTGGCACCGATGCCGCACGCTTTTCGTTTCGCGTCCAGGCGACATATTCGGCAATCCCGCCCGGCAGGGCCGGTGCCGCCTTCACCGCAGCCATTTGAAAGCCGCTGCTGAACCTGGCCAGGCGCGCCCTGAATACCGCGACCATCTCCTCGAAGCTTGCTGGCGTCACGCTTGCGTAAGTGATGGTGCCGCCGGCGAGCCCGGCTTCGCGTGAGAGCGGCACCGGTATCGAGGTGAGATAATCCGGCTGCACGTCGATCAGGCCGCCGAACGGCCACTGCGCGCGCAATTCCGTGGCGTTCATCGGCGCGACGCTGACGTCGATATCGTTGGGTGTGCCCGCGACCCTGTAAGGACAGCGGAACCGGCCGCAATTTGCTCGCGCCGAAAACTGCCAGAGCGCATAACCCTGCCAGTTGCCCATCGGAAAATGCACGCCGATGTCTGGCTTGTAGCGCGCATACCACAGCGGCAGCCGGGACAGGAGCGGGTATTTATACTTGTTATCGGCGATACGCCTGGCTGTCGTGCCGTTGGTGTAGAGCACTGGAAAGCGGCCAACCCGACGATGCACATGGCGCACGAATTCCTCGGCATCATCGAGCGACATCCATTGGGTGGGATCGTCGTCCTCGATGTCGAGGGCAAGCAGGTCGTCCGGCCCGGGTTCGGCGAACTCGATGAAATTATTGGCCTGTCCCACGGGGTTGCCGGGGCGGGCGAGATGATAGGCACCCCATTTCAGGCCCAGCGCCTTGGCCACCACCTTGCGCGTCTGGAACAGTTCCTGTGCCATCGCATGGCGCTTCCAAAGCGTCTTGCACAGCCGCGTCTCGGTCTCGTCGCCGAAACAGAAATATGGTGGCGGCATTCCGTCGGATGCCTTGTTGATGAAGCCGACAAGACGCTTGTCGGCGGCTAGCCGGGTCCAGTCGATGGAATTATATTCGTAGGCGTCGACGACCAGCGCCCGGTCGGCATCCTTCCAAGGTTCGGAGAAATCCGAGGCCTTTGCCGGCGTCAGCGCCAGGGTCATCGCGGCCGCGACAACGAGAAGCGCTGAGCGGACAAGGGGGCGCGCCGGCGTTTTCAAACAGCAGATCCTTGCTGGCCAAAGCCAAATCCTGAACCGCCCTGGTTAAGGAAATGCTTTCGATCGCGGCCCGCGCATGCCACGGCTCGGTCAGCTTCTCCGTCGATGGTCTTGATGGTTGTCACTGGCGAGAGGGGATATGAAACGGGTCGAGCGCCGGCACTTGCAACAGCGTTCCCTCGGCCTCGCGTTTGCGATGAGGGGTCAGCGAACATGGTGGTGAGCACAATATGCCGCGATCCGACCAATAGGCTGCACCGTTCTCGACCTTACCTTCATGATAGCAAAAACCGGCCGTCCGCCAGAGCAGGCGCATTCGCTACAGCGATAGGTGTCAGGTCGTGCGAGCACGAGGCAATCCTATTTCGGTGTTCTGCTCTCTCTTGCCGAATTTAGCCTGCGTCGTGGCAATTGCAAAATCCGCGTGACAAAGTTTGACGTTTACGTAAAAAGAAGATGGACAGGGAACTCCGAAAGCAGATGATTTTGCATCGGCACAGGTCTTAAGTAGACCTGCCAGACTGGAGAAGGGCCGGACAGAGGAGGAGCGAGCGCCATGTATCGGGCACCGGTCGAGGAAATCGCCTTCACCCTGAAGCATGTCGCCGGCTTGAAGCCGGCGCTCGATGCCGGCATTTTTGGCGAACTCGGCGAGGACCTTGTCGACACCATTCTGGCCGAGGCCGGCCGCTTCGCCAGCGAGGAGGTGGCGCCGCTCTACACGGTCGGCGACCAGCACGGCGCGGTGCTCGACGGCGCTGCCGTCACTACCCCGCCCGGCTGGAAGGAACTTTATCGCCGCTGGATCGGCGGCGGCTGGAATGCGCTGTCCGCGCCTGAAGCGTATGGCGGCCAGGCGCTGCCGGCCATGCTCGGCGTCGCCGCGCTCGAAATGTGGAACTCCGCCTCGATGGCGTTCGGCATCGCCCCGACGCTGACCATGGCCGCGGTCGAAGCACTCGACAAGCACGGCTCGCAGGCGCTCAGGGCCAGATACCTGGAAAAGCTGGTCTCCGGCGAATGGATGGGCACCATGAACCTGACTGAGCCGCAGGCAGGCTCGGACTTGAATGCCTTGCGAACCCGCGCCGAGCCGGCCGGCGACGGCACCTACCGCATCTTCGGGCAAAAGATATTCATCACCTATGGCGAGCACGATTTCACCGACAACATCATCCATCTGGTGCTGGCGCGGCTGCCGGACGCGCCGGCCGGCACGCGCGGCCTGTCGTTGTTCCTGGTGCCGAAATTCCTCGTCGGCGACGATGGCGCGCTGGGCGCACGCAACGACGTCTTCTGCTCCGGGCTGGAGCACAAATTGGGCATCCACGCTTCGCCGACCTGCACGATGATTTATGGCGATGGCTTCGACGGTGCTACGCCCGGCGCGATCGGCTGGCTGGTCGGCGAGGAGAACAAGGGCCTCGCCTGCATGTTCACCATGATGAACAATGCGCGCCTTGCCGTCGGCATTCAGGGCGTCGCGGTCGCCGAGGCGGCGACGCAGAAGGCGCTCGCCTATGCAAACGACCGCCGGCAAGGCAAAGCGGCAAGCTATGGCGGTGCCGGCATGGCGCCGATCGTGCATCACCCCGACATCCAGCGCAGTCTTCTGACCATGAAGGCGCTGACCCAGATTGCCCGTGCCATCTGCTATTCCTGCGCCCACGCCATCGATCTTGCGTCGCAGAGCGAAGATGCAAAGCACTGGCAGGAACGCGCCAATCTGTTGACGCCGCTGGCCAAGGCCTTTTCGACCGACGTCGGTGTCGAGGTCGCCTCGCTCGGGCTGCAGGTGCATGGCGGCATGGGGTTCATCGAGGAGACAGGGGCCGCAGCACTTTATCGCGACGCGCGCATCGCGCCCATTTACGAAGGCACCAATGGCATCCAGGCGATCGACCTGGTGACACGCAAGCTGCCGCTCGGCGGCGGCCGGCATGTGCATGGCTACATCGCCGAACTCAAGGCCGTCGCCGATGCGGCGCGAGCGTCGAACCTTGAAGGCTTCGGCCGCACCGCCGATCGCCTCGACCAGGCGCTCGACGAGCTCTCCCAGGCAACCCGTTTCCTGCAAGACCTGCAAGCCGAAGGCCGATCGGACGAGGCGCTGGCCGGCGCCACGCCCTATCTCAGGCTGATCTCGCTTGCCGCAGGCGGGGCCTATCTGGCGCGCGGCGCGCTTGCCGACCAAAACCGCATCGCGCTTTGCCGGTTCTTCGCCGAGAACCTGCTTGGCGAAGTGGCCGCGCTCAAAGAGCGCGTCGTCGGCGGCGCCGACAGCCTTGCAGTTGCCGGCAAGGCGCTGATCTCAGCCTGACGTTCGCACGCGCCGAAATTCACAAAGGCCCGAAATTCACAAAGGACCAATCCGTGACAGACCACATCCTCGTCGAGCGCCAGGGCGCCATCCAGATCATCCGCATCAACCGTCCGGACAAGAAGAACGCCCTGACCCGCGCCATGTACGCGACGATGTCGGCGGCTCTTGCCGGCGGCGACGCCGATCCGGCGATCCGCGTCCATGTCTTTCTCGGCGTCCCCGGTGCCTTCTCGTCCGGCAACGACCTTGCCGATTTCATGGTCGTCGCCTCGGGCGGCGAAGGCGGTTCCGAGGTCTGGGATTTCCTGATGGCGCTGGCCAAGGTGGAAAAGCCGATGGTTTCCGGCGTCGACGGCATTGCGGTCGGTATCGGCACCACGCTCAACCTGCATTGCGACCTGACCTTCGCCACGCCGCGCACACTATTCCGGACGCCCTTCGTCGATCTCGGCCTTGTGCCGGAGGCCGGTTCGAGCCTGCTCGCGCCGCAGATCCTCGGCCGCCAAGGCGCCTTCGCGCTGCTTGGCCTCGGCGAGGGCTTTTCGGCCGAGCGGGCGAAGGCCGCCGGGCTGATCTACGAGGTGGTCGAGGAAGAGGCACTCGAAGCATCGGTATTGGCGGCGGCGGGCCAGATCGCTGCCAAACCGCCGCAAGCGCTGAAGATCGCGCGCGACCTGATGCGCGGCTCGCGCGACGCCCTTGTCGAGCGCATCGGCCAGGAAAGCCAGCATTTCCGCGAGCGGCTCAAATCCGACGAGGCCCGCGCAGCCTTGACGTCCTTCATGACCAGGAAGAAGGCCTAGACCTTCTGGCCTTGTCTCGCATCGTGGACCCGCCGGCAGCAACCGGCGGGTTTTCTTGCCATGATCTCTTTGTCACATCGCCATTTTTTTACATTCGGCCTGGGCCTTTGCCGAAGACGTGTCGATCATGAATGTCTTGCCTTTGGCGTCGGTCATCAACATCATGCAATGCTTGATCGGTTTCGCCATTTTCATCATTTCGGCGCTCATCTTCGCGTCGGGCATCATGGTGCCCATATGCCCATCGGGCATGATCGCCATGACCTCCCCACCCTTCATCACCGTCATTGTCCCCATCGCATCCTCCGCAAAGGCCTGCGAAGCGAAAAGACAGGCAAGACCGGCCATCGTGACCAACCTGAGTGAATGCATTGTTTCCTCCTGAATTTGCGCCAGCGGCGCGTTGAGCCCTTTCCTGGTTCGTTCCGGCAAGCTGGAACGTTTCACGCACACGAGATCGTGATCGTGGGAATTGGAAATCCGCCAGAAGCGGCCCGGCCTTGGCCGCCTTCATGACCAGGAAGAAGGGCTGAAAAAATGGGCGCCGGTGCGGAAGCTGCCGATCTGCCCCACAAGGGCCCACAAGGGGGAGATCGGCGCTCCACCGTCGTGCTCTACGGATAAAGCCTCATTTTGTCCCAGCCGCCCTCGGCGTTGCGCGAAAACACGACGCGGTCGTGCAGCCGGAACGGACGGTCGTGCCAGAACTCGATGCTCTGCGGCACGATGCGAAAGCCCGACCAGTGTTTTGGCCGCGGGATCTCGCCGATCGCATGGCGCGCCGTATATTCGGCAACCGCCTTTTCCAGCGCGAAGCGGCTTTCCAGCGGCCGCGACTGTTTGGACGCCCAGGCGCCGATGCGGCTGCCGCGCGGACGGGTCGCGTAATAGGCATCGGCTTCGGCGTCGGTGACGATCTCCACCGGGCCGCGCGCCCGCACCTGTCGGCGCAGAGATTTCCAGTGGAAGCACATCGCTGCTTTCATGCTGCCAAGGATCTCGCGGCCCTTGGCGCTCTCGAAATTCGTGTAGAAGACAAAGCCACCCTCGTCGAACCCCTTGAGCAGCACCATTCGCACATTCGGCATGCCCTCGGCATCGACCGTCGCCAGTGCGACGCTGTTGGGGTCGTTGATCTCGCTCTTCGTAGCGTCGTCGAGCCACGCCGCAAAAAGCCGGAACGGCTCCGCCGCCTCGGTAAAGTCACCGCTTGTTAACCCGGTTTCGCTCATAGTTTTCCCAAATTTGTCGCCGGCTGGGGAGATTGCCGATTGTCGCGTATCGCGCAAGCTTTTGACAGTGGGCAATGGAGCGTTATCGCTTCGGCCAGCGCCAAAGCCATGATCGTGACAATCATCCTGCCGCTTGCCGCCTGTGGCGGGGGCGGCTTCAGCCTGGAGCAGGCGGAGGTGGACCGCTCGATACTGACCTCGAGCACGCCGGCCTCGCTCACGCCGCTCGATCAGGACCGCGCTTCCGACCAGGCCACGATCCGCAACGCCGTGTCCTCCGCCGACGTCGAGCAACTGGCCGGGCAGGCCATTCCATGGGCGAATGCCGACACCGGCTCGCGCGGCTCCATCACCGAGCTCGCAGAATTCAGGGCTAACGGTGAGACATGCCGTCGCTTCACCGCGTCGCGCGAGAGCTTCGACGGCGTCGCGCTGTTCAAAGGCGAAGTATGCCTGGCAGGCGGCAGCGCCTGGCGAATGCAGGACTTCAAGGCGCTCTGATTTTCCGCCGGCGATATGGTGGTAAGCCACTGGAATTTCTTCCTATGCAAGCGCATATAGGAGGCGATCATGGAACCACTCCTTCTCCAGGGCAGTAAGCATGCGCGACCCCTATGAGGTGCTGGGCGTTGCCAAGAACGCATCGGCCAAGGACATAAAATCCGCATACCGGAAGCTCGCCAAGAAGTATCATCCGGACCAGAATCCGGATCCCAAGGCAAAGGAGCGTTTTGCCGCCGCCAATCAGGCTTACGAGATCGTCGGCGACGAGAAGAACCGGGCGGCTTTTGATCGCGGTGAGATCGACGCCGAAGGCAAACCGCGGTTCCAGGGTTTCGAGAGTGCGGCCGGCGGCGCCGATCCTTTCGCCGGTTTCCGCCGGCAGCAAGGGCCGGGCGGCGCGCATTTCGAATTCCGCACGGGCCGTCCCGGTGGTGACCCGTTCGACGGCAACAGCGACATCTTCAGCCAGATCTTCGGCGATGCTTTCAGCCAGCAGCGCGGTGCCGGCATGGGCGCCGGCCGCCGGATGCCGACCGCAGCCGACCTCAACGTGACGCTGGACGTCACCATCGAGGAGGCCGCAACCGCCGAGAAAGTGACGGCGATGTTCCCCGACGGCCGCAAGATGGCGGTCAAGTTGCCGGCCTATGTCGAGGACGGTCAGACCATCCGGTTGAAAGGCCAGGGTGAGCAAGGACCGGGGCAGCCGGGCGATGCGCTGGTCAAGATCCGTTTCCGCCGGCACCCGCGCTACCGCGTCGAGGGCCGCGACCTGCATGTCGACCTGCCGGTGGAACTGGCCGATGCGGTGCATGGCGCCAAGGTGGCGGTCGAAACCCCGACCGGCAGGATTGCGGTCAACGTCCCCCCTTGGTCGAGCTCGGACAAGGTTCTGCGGCTGAAGGGCAGGGGCCTGCCGGAAAA
The DNA here is from genome assembly GCF_040321675.1 of Mesorhizobium sp. M0296. Lineage (NCBI taxonomy): Bacteria > Pseudomonadati > Pseudomonadota > Alphaproteobacteria > Hyphomicrobiales > Phyllobacteriaceae > Mesorhizobium > Mesorhizobium sp. M0296. The sequence goes on along the minus strand of NZ_JAMYRZ010000009.1, from coordinate 135,915 downwards.
GGCCGGCGGTCACGGCGATCTCTACGCACACGTGCGGCTGATGCTGCCGGAAGGCGGCGACGCCGAGCTCGAGGCGCTGATGCGCCGGCGAAAGAGCTGACGGTCGAAAAGGCTGGCGCTTGATACCGTGTGTGAAAAGCGGGCGCGAGTGGTTTCATGCCATCGATTATCGACAGCAAGCGAGCAATCTGCGCCAGGAGCCGCCATTTGGCCGAAGTAGGTTCAACGTCAGCTAACGCCTCAAAGGCCGACATTTGCACGCGCCATAGTTCCGCTTCGCGAACACGGTCGACGCCAGTCGACCGACTGGCGATGAGCCAGTTCGGCGGGGGTTAGCCGCACAAGCTTGTAGGGGTCGATCGATGCAGTCGCCAGGCCAGCAAGGTGGAGGGTCGCACCGCTGACCATCACCAGCGCATCGACGCCTGCGCCATTCTCCCTCTTGCCAGCCTGCTCGACGTGGCGGGCGAAATTTACCTCCGAGCCGACCAGAAAAGAGAAATCCCGCTGGCGATCGTTGACGAACATCACCTCGCCGGAGTGTAAGCCGATCCTGATGCGGCGCGACAGGGAGCCCATTGAACGCTTCCAAGCGTTGCCGAGCGAGATTTCCGGTACCAGTTCCGCGACGGCGGCCAGCGCCTTTAGCGCCGTTTCGCTGGGCGTCATTTCGCTCCCCAGCCAGAGAGCTAGCACGCCGTCGCCTGTAAAGTTTTGAACGATCCCCCCATTGGCCACCACGACCTGGCGGGTCAACGTGAAGTGCTCGATCATGAACCGCGTGGTTTCGATCAGGCCAAGTGCGCTCGCCAAGCCGGTCGAGTCCTCCACGTCGGTAAACATGATCGTGGCGATGGCGCGCTGGAATTTCGTTTCACCCATGCCGAATGACGGGAGCACGCGGTCAGTCTGTGGATTCGTATAGGCAGTGATCGGATGCATTGGAGTCCGGCCCCCGAGCGGTTTCAAATGTCGCTCGAATATGACTGGACGGCGTAGGCGGATCGTAAGCCCGCCGTGGCGGGCACGTCAGAATTACGTCAGAAATCCATTCGGGCCCGGCTTTGGCGGCTTGCAGCCGACCTTTTAGTCAAAATTCGGCGGGACCCTCAGCTCAGCAACTTACGGAGGTCAAGCAGCCCCGCTCCAAACTGCTGATCGAACGAAGGCACCCTTCTCTCGCAATTAGGGCTGTCCGGTAGAATCGGAACGTCAGCTTCAAGCCAAGGCCATGAAACCTCCTTTGCGCCTGACTGGGTCATCTTCGCCTTAACCTCTATGCCGTTGAGCGGCCTACCGGCGGAGCGATGTTTCGACTGCAACAAAGCGGCTGCTCCCGCGACGATGGCCGAGGCTGCAGATGTTCCGCCAAATACTGTGTAGAGCCCGGCGCGGTCTCTGCTTTCGACGCGCGGTGGCTGGATCCCTTCCAGCTGTCCGCCGGAATAGCCGTGGTGGCCCGGGATGTCCGTGGTGAGCACGCCCTGCGGCGCGTATTCAACCTGGGGGAGCTTCTCGTAGATCTCGAAATTGTGGTCACGTGAACGCAGCGACTCACGGTCCAGTCGTATTTGGCAGCGTGTACACACCTCCTGGTCGTCGGACGGCGCGGAAATGGTGACGGAATTGTCGGTCGGATCGCCGCTGTAGTTGGAATATGCTGAACGTCTCGCCCGATAAGTGGCGGCCGCCACCGCGACCACGCCATTGCTTTCGCCGGCCTTGCTCGCCGGGTAAATCAGATGGTCGTAGCCATCGTTGCCGGCTGCGCAGATGATGGGGATTTCCTCGCTGATCGCCTCGAAAAGCGTCTCGAAATAATCCCAAATTGGCTTTGCCTGTTCGACCGAAGTATATCTGCTGTCGCCATATCCAGGATAGGAACGGTGCGCTCGCCATGGATCGGGTACTTCCCGGGGAAAGTGTATGACTGAAACCTTCTGGTCGCGGGCATAGAGGAACGCCAGAATGAGCTGCGCTGCGTCGGGCCGTGCTGAAATCTCGATCGGCAGGAGTTCAGCGCCTGGGGCGACCCCCCAATAAGGTATTGCGCCTTCACCGTTGCTAAATTGCCTCAACTTCGTGGGCGGGGCCGCAGGGGCGCCGACCATCAGCCCAGCGCAGGCGGTCCCGTGCGCTGAGTAGCGCATACGCGAGGTCTCAGCAGTCTCCTGAATTACGCCGCGCCCATCTTTCAGTGCTCGAAGCAGCGATTTCTGAACCTCGACTTCCTGCGCATTGTTCCTCGATTTGATCAGGCTTGCCGCCCACGCCCAGGTATCGTCGCTCACAAAGCTCTTGCTCTGCTTTTTTTCCGGCCCTCGCAAGACGAGCGGTTGCTGCTTGGGTGTGACGTAACTCAACCCGAAAGGGTGAGCGGCGAAGCTGACCGCAGAAAGGATACGAGGCTCGAGATTGGGATGGCTTGAGTTCACTCCCGTATCGATCTGGGCAATGACCTCGCCGTAACCGGGCTTGTCAGTACCCAACAAATCCCAGGCGTCGGCCTCCAGCAGGTATGCGGCCTCGTGCGGCAACCGCGCTTCAGGGATGCGCGGACGATCGCGTAAGGCGCCGATTGCGATCAGGTGCCACAGGTAGTGATACCAGTCATAACAAAGATGGCCTTCGCCCTTCTTGATGTCGTCCATCATGGCACCCACCTACCATTCGCTCTGGGCGCGTCGGATCGTTTCATCCATCGCGTCCACCAAGTACGGAGAAATGCGCGCAGCCAGTTCCTCGCCGGCATCGGTGTCGCTGGCGTAGTGCAGCCCGGCCCATTCCCTGTTCTCGGCCACCCGGCGGGCGCGCTCATAAACCGCGGTTACGCCGGCGTGCTCGGGCAGCATCCGTTGCAGAACGTTCGCCACTGCAAATGACTGAAATGAATGGTTGGACGGGTAGGAAGCGTGCGAGGGAACCGGAAGCGCCGGCCGCAGCCTCGGCTCAATGATGTTGGGCCGTGGCCGATTGAATCGATCTTTGTAGTTGAGCCCGATCTCCTCCGTGAGTTCGAGGATCGCAACGATCAATGCGCATGTCCCCTCGAAGCCCGCGAGAGTGTCTATTCCGAGCGGCGCCGTGTAGTCCAAAATCCCGAACGATGCCTGGCGGACGATCTCCTCGCGCCGCAGCGGGTCACCTTCCCTCCTCTTCTGCAGATCGATAAGCGCTTCTGTCTCCCTGAGGCTCTCTGAAGGTCCGGGCGGGGGATCGATAAGAATGTCCTCCCAGATCGCACCGAGATATTTGTTGGCGACGCTTAGTCCGATCCTGTGCAAGGCACGCTTGTCGTGCCACGCCGGCAAAGCCTCCTCGCCAGTTTCGAAAGCCGTTTGCCCCCTGCCGCGTCCCCGTCCTCGTCCGCGCCCTCTGCCCCTGCCTCGACCTCGACCTGCGCTCGGCCCCGCCAGGAAGGCTGGCGAAAGGCGCATGGCACCCTCCACAGGGTCATCAGAAATCGTTATCACGATCTGCTCTTCTTGAATCGACAGAACGCTGCTCTTGGTCATCATAGACGCGAAAGGATGCAGTTTTTCGCCGCCTCTATTTTTGATGTATTCCTCAAGAGATTTTTCAGGACTTGCGTCACCCAATATCAGCGGATATTGCCTTATGGCCGATCCACTTACTAAGAATCGGGCGCTAAACAACTTGTTATTGAGATCAATTGTCGACATCATGTCCACCCCTCAACTAAAGCTTCTAAATTTGATCCGCGCCAACTGGTGGTCGGAGCCTCGACGTAACGCCTGCGGTGCGCAGCGCTAGGGTGCGTACCTTGGCAGCGTTATCCGCGACAACCCGCTCTTGATAACCGAAACTCCGAGTACGCCTGCAATTGGATAATTCTCCTCCGAAAGCAGCTCGAGCGAGAAATCCGGTTCCCAGGCGCGCAAGCGTTCGATAGTTCGAACTGCCTCCACAGTCTGCCCCAAATGCCCGTGGCAGGCAGCCGAGTATCTCAAAGCGGGTAGGTATGTGGGTTGCTGCGCAAGGACACGCTCGCCGTGACGTATCCCCTCCTCGAAGCGCCCGTTCAGAGTTGCCAAGATGCAGCACGTGGTATCGATGCAGTAACGATACAGGGGAGGCCCGCCCAGTGCACGTGCGCGCATCGCATCCTCATAGCCACGCTTCACTTCGCCGAGATAGCCGAGCGTCAAGGCACGCATGTCCCAGCAAATGGCTTGTAGCGGGTTAGCGGCTATCGCTCGATCGGCGAGTTCCAGTGCCTGTGCGTATTCACGAAAGACGAACGAATGGGCATGAGCGGCCAACGCCAGGGTGATAGGATTGAAGGGGGCCACTTCGACGGCGCGACTGGCGCATTCCCGAACCTGATCGTGAAAGGTGCCCGAGCGGCCGACCCGTCTCTCGCCAAAGCGGGTGACAAACACAAACAGCTGCCACGCCAGATACGTGCTACGCGGGTCGAGCTCATATGCTTCGGCGAGCATGCGCTCCGCCGAATCCAGGTCCGTATCGCGCATGCGGAATACCTGTCGCAGCGCTGTCAATGCAAGCCGAGACGCCCGGTGTCGGGGCTCGTCGCGGATGGACTTAGGATCGAGAACGAATTCGAGGATCGAAAACACGATCTGATTGACCAACGACATCAGCTTCAGGCTCGCCGGGCCAGTCAGGTCGGCCGGCTCGAGAAAATCCGTATGCGACCACAAGAGCCGGCTGTCACCGGGCGCAATTAATGCAAATGTCAGGGCCACTCTGTCGCCCACCACCGTTGCCCTGGTTTGCAACAGCCAGTCTGGTAGCGCAGTGTCAGGCGCTTGGGTCAGCGGTCCCTGCGCTTGAAAATCCACGACGTCGACCACTTCGAAATTCAGGATCGATCGAACCACCAGATCCAGGACAAGGTCGCTGACGGCCCTGTTAGCGGAGCCCTCCGTCCACCTGGCATCGCGAACCAGGCCCAAGCATAGCCGCGACGAATTCAGAAGTGAGGCGCTTCGCTGTCCGGACAACTGATCTGCCGCGGCAACAGGAAAGACGTTTGCTGGCACTGTGCGAGGCCGGGGCCATTGGCTTCTTTGCTCACGAAGCCAATCCTCGAACTCTGGATCGCGAATATCGAGGCCCTCAAGCAGATCACGCGTGGCAGAGCCTTCGGGTGGATCGTTCAAATCGATGCCGATCGAAGCGACGTCGAGTCGAACCACATCACGATCGGTCGAGATTAGATCAATGCCGGCGCTGTGGAGCGACTTCCGAACCTCGGACAGCTCCTGCCGCAAGCTTGCTGCACCCTGCTCCTCGCCGCGAGTGCTCCAGAGCTTGCTTTGCAGCCATTTTCGGCTCCGCGTACCGTTGGGTGCCAGGGCGAGCATGGCCAAGAGCGCTTTAGACCGTCTGCCATGCGGCGTGACGTCCGCGCCATCCGCGCTCTCAATCGCGAATGGCCCAATCAATCTAAGGAAAGGACGGCAATCCGAGTACACTAGCGGCCCCTCGCGTCCCCGCACCCTAATATAGCATCCACTAATATAAGTCTATCTGTAATTCTCGGCTTCCGTGAGGTCAAACCTACACGTGGCAAAGGATTCGAGACGGGATTTCTGCTGTGACGGAAGGACTCGGTAGCGACATCAAGCGGTCGTTCGATATAAGCGGTCCCATTGTCGGCTCGGGGTCATGAGCGTGACTTCGGCCACTGGCCAACGAACTTCCGCCAAAGGGTCATCTTCCGCCGTGCCACACCGATACCAGTGTCAGATTTTTCCACTGGCCCACGACTGCAAGGTCAAGGCGCTACAGCGTCCTTTGCGCGCCCAAAGGGCGCGCGGCTCTGTAGACCAGCGGCTTTGTCCCCCGAACTGTCCGCTTTGAACGCTTGAAGGGGCACTGTGGCTGTGCGATAGGCACTCCACAAAGTAGAGAACCTTGCGGAGAGCGCTGACATGGCGGGTGGACGGGGCCTTATGGCCGGCAAGCGCGGCCTTATCCTTGGCATCGCCAACAATCGCTCGATCGCTTACGGCATCGCCAAGGCCTGTGTCGACCATGGCGCCGAGATCGCGCTGACCTATCAGGGCGAGGCGTTCAAGAAACGCGTCGAGCCGCTCGCCGCGGAACTGGGCGCGCATGTCGCCGGCCATTGTGATGTGACCGACCCGGCCAGCCTCGATGCGGTGTTCGAAAATGTCAGCAAGCACTGGGGTGGCAAGCTCGATTTCCTCGTCCACGCAATCGCCTTTTCTGACAAGGACGAACTGACCGGCCGCTATGTCGAGACGACGCGCGACAATTTCCTGCGCACCATGGATATTTCGGTCTATTCCTTCACCACCATCGCCAAACGCGCCGAGGCGCTGATGACCGACGGCGGCTCGCTGCTGACGCTGACCTATTACGGTGCGGAAAAGGTGATGCCGCACTACAACGTCATGGGTGTCGCCAAGGCGGCACTCGAAGCCAGCGTGCGCTATCTGGCCGTCGATCTCGGCGCCAAGAAGATCCGTGTCAACGCGATCTCCGCCGGCCCGATCAAGACGCTTGCCGCATCCGGCATCGGCGATTTCCGCTATATCCTGAAATGGAACGAATACAATTCGCCGTTGAAGCAGACGGTCACGCAGGAGGAGGTCGGCGATTCCGGCGTCTATTTCCTGTCCGACCTTTCGCGCGGCGTCACCGGCGAGATCCATCATGTCGATTCCGGCTATCATGTCGTCGGCATGAAGGCGGTCGACGCGCCGGATATTTCGACGGTCAAGGACTGACGCCACCGCCTGACCTCTTCCGGAAGACCTGATGTACCCGCTCGTCTATATCGTGCGCCACGGCCAGACGGCGTGGAACGCCGAGGCCCGGCTGCAGGGGCAGGCCGATACCGACCTCAACGAGCTTGGCCGCGAGCAGGCTAGCCGCAACGGGCGCAGGCTGGCCGAACTCATCGACAAGCCCGAAGATTTCGACTTTGTCGCCAGCCCGATGCGGCGCACGCGCGAGACGATGGAGCGCGTGCGCGCGGCGATGAAGCTCGATCCGCACGCCTATCGTACCGAGCCGCTACTCGTAGAATTGAGCTTTGGCGACTGGCAGGGTTTCACCTTTGCCGAACTCGAGGCGAACGATCCCGGTTCGACCAGGCACCGCCGCCTCGATAAATGGAATTTCCAGCCGCCCGGCGAGGGCGCCGAAAGCTACCAGATGCTGCTCGAACGGGTGAAGCCGTGGTTCGACGCGCTCGATCGCCAGACGGTCTGCGTGACCCATGGTGGCATCATGCGCGTAATGTTCCGCTTGGTACTTGGGATGTCCGAACAAGATGCGGTCAGCATGGAAGTGCCGCAGGACCGCGTGCTCAGACTGAACGGCCGGCGCCTGGAGTGGCTTTGAGACCGATGACGTAGCGTATGTTGAGATCAGGTCGGGCCGGCATCAGCTGAATATCGACGTGTCCTACTCGGTCGATCCGGTGTCCGGCAGTTCCATGTCGGTGACGACGTTCTCGCCATTCGTCACGTCATAGGCGAGGACGATGTCCATGCCTGGCTTCAGCGCATCGAGGTCGGTTTCGGCGTTCAGCTTGTAGGATTTGCCGTCGTCCAGCGTCAGCGTCAGCGCATCCTTGTCGACCTTCTTGATCAGGCCTTCGGTCTGGCCGGCGAAGGCGGCGGTGGAAATCAACAGCGTGGCGGCAACAGCGCCAATCAGGATACGCATCATCGTCCTCTTTAATCATTGCCGGTACAGCGGCTCGGTCCAACGGAACGGAACTGAGCAGAAACCAATCGAATGTGTCAAAACTAAATCCGCGGGATCACAGTTTGACCACTGTGGAAAACGCCAATAGAAGGCAGGCGACAGCGCCGCGCGTCCTCCCTGGACGCGCAAGGACGCTGTAGCACTTTTGATTTTGTGCATGATCCTTTCCGAAAATCGCTCCGATTTTCGGGGTCATGCGCTGAGCCGGCTCCGACGCCGGCAGGGCTGGTTCCATGTCGCACAACACGTTCGGCCATCTTTTCCGCGTCACCACCTGGGGCGAAAGCCACGGGCCGGCGCTGGGCTGCGTCGTCGACGGCTGTCCGCCCGGCATCCGCTTCAGCCGCGACGAGATCCAGGCCGAACTCGACAAGCGCCGCCCCGGCCAGTCACGTTTTGTGACGCAGCGTCGCGAACCTGACGAGGTCAAGGTCCTGTCCGGCTTCATTCTCGATGAGGACGGCGAGACGATGATCACCACCGGCACGCCGGTGTCGATGCTGATCGAGAATGTCGACCAGCGCTCCAAGGATTATGGCGACATAGCCCGTCAGTTCCGGCCGGGCCATGCCGATTACACTTACGAGGTCAAATACGGCCTGCGCGATTACCGCGGCGGCGGCCGCTCCTCGGCGCGTGAGACGGCGGCGCGGGTGGCGGCCGGAGCGCTTGCCCGCAAGGTCGTGCCCGGCATGGTGGTGCGCGGCGCGCTGGTGTCGATGGGCGATAAATCGATCGATCGCGCCAATTGGAACTGGAATTTCGTCGGCGACGCTGAAAACCCGTTCTTCACGCCTGATCCGGCGTCCGTCGCCGTCTTCACCAAATATCTGGACGGCATCCGCAAGGCGGGCTCCTCGGTCGGTGCGGTCATCGAGATCGTCGCCGACGGCGTGCCGGCGGGGCTTGGTGCGCCGATCTATGCCAAGCTCGACCAGGACATCGCCGCCGGCCTGATGTCGATCAACGCCGTCAAGGGCGTCGAGATCGGCAACGGTTTCGAGGCCGCCCGCATCACCGGCGAGGAGAATGCCGATGAGATGCGCATGGGCAATGACGGCAAGCCGGTCTTCCTGTCCAACAATGCCGGCGGCATCCTCGGCGGCATCTCGACCGGCCAGGCGATCGTCGCGCGTTTCGCCGTCAAGCCGACCTCGTCGATCTTGACGCCGCGAAAGTCGATCGACAAGGACGGCAACGACGTCGAGATCATGACCAAGGGCCGCCACGATCCATGCGTCGGCATCCGCGCCGTGCCGATCGGCGAGGCGATGGTTGCCTGCGCCATTGCGGATCATTATCTGCGTCATCGGGGACAAACGGGAAGGGAGTAGGGGAGTAGGGGAGTAGGGGAGTAGGGGAGTAGGGGAGTAGGGGAGTAGGGGAGTAGGTTACGCAACTCCCACGACAGCATTTTTTCCTTTCCCCTACTCCCGTACTGCCCTACTCCCCTATTCCCTGCGAGCGAAGCGAGCACTTATGCCTTACGACCAGAAGAAAATCGTTGAAGCCCTGCGCGCCTTCGAGCGCGGCGAGATCGTCGTCGTCATGGACGATGACGGCCGCGAGAACGAGGGCGACCTGATCGTCGCCGCCGTCCATTGCACGCCGGAAAAGATGGCGTTCATCGTCCGCAACACGTCAGGCATCGTCTGCACGCCGATGCCGCGCGAGGAAGCGAAGCGGCTCAACCTGTCGCCGATGGTGGCGGACAATGATTCTGCCCACACCACCGCCTTTACCGTCAGCGTCGACTTCAAGCACGGCACCACGACCGGCATTTCGGCGGACGATCGCACGCTGACGGTGCGCAATCTCGCCAATGGCAATGTCGGCGCCTCCGATTTCGTCCGCCCCGGCCACATCTTTCCGCTGATCGCGCGTGAAGGCGGCGTGCTGATGCGTTCGGGCCATACCGAAGCCGCTGTCGACCTCTGCAAGCTCGCCGGCCTGCCGCCGGTCGGCGTCATTTCCGAGCTGGTCAATGATGACGGCACCGTCATGCGCGGGCCGCAGGTGCAGGCCTTCGCCGAAAAGCACGGGTTGAAGCAGATTTCGGTTGCCGACCTCATCGGCTACCGGCAACGCAAGGAAACGCTGGTCGAGCGCGTCGCCTGTTCGGACATCGAGACGCCCGGCGGCAAGGCACAGGTCTTCACCTACACGCTGCCCTGGGATTCCATGCATCACGTGGCGGTCGTCTTCGGCGATATCCGCGACGGCGTCGAGGTGCCGGTGCGCCTTCATTCCGAGGACGTGGTCAGCGACGTCTTCGGAACCAGCCACAGGCTGGACGCCATCATGAAGGCGATGGGCGAGCGCCAGCGCGGCGTCATCGTCTATCTGCGCGAAGGCTCGGTCGGCGTCGCCCATCAGGAGCGCAAGCGCCCGGCTGCCGGCGACCGCGAGGATCACGAAGAGGCTCGCCGCCGCGAAAACGAATGGCGCGAGATCGGCCTCGGCGCGCAAATCCTCAAGGATCTCGGCATTTCCTCGATCAACCTGATCGCCTCGCGCGAGCGCCATTATGTCGGCCTCGAAGGTTTTGGCATCCACATTGCCAAGACCGAGATTCTTTAAGCCATTCTCACGATGCTGGTATGCGTCCGGCCCGCCTCGGGACCGGACGCGCCGGAAACTATTCCGCAGCGACCGCCGCTGCGTCGCATGCAGCCATGTCGCAGCCCGGCGCGGCAAGGCTGCGCTGGCCGGCGAGCACGATGACCAGCGCGATTGTGCCCGATGCCACCGATACCCAGAACCCGTTCTGCGCGCCGAAAGCGTCCACCACCCAGCCGGCGGCGAACGAGCCGAGCGCCATGCCGATGCCGATGCCGGTCATCACCCAGGTCACGCCTTCGGTCAGCACCGCCTCGGGCACGCGCCGTTCGATCAGGCCGAATGCCGTGATGAAGGTCGGCGAAATCGCCACGCCGCTGGCGAAGACGGCCAGTGCCAGCAGCGGTACTGTGTCGGCGACGAGCAGCGGCAGCGTGGTAAGCGCAATGATGGCGATTGCGATGGCAAGCTGAATTTGCAGCGGCAGTTTCAGGTTCAGGGCGCCGATGATGATGCCGACGACGAACGATCCGAGCGCGTAGACGCCGATGACGAAGCTGGCGGCCCCTGGCTGGCCAAGCTCCTTGGTGATCGCCACCGTGCTCACCTCCGTGGTGGCGAAGGTCGCGCCGATGAAGATCAGGGCCAAGGTGATGATCTGGACCGGCCGCAGGCGGATTGCCGAGCCGCCTGAACCATGTTCCACCGGTCGGGCTCGCGGTTCGGTCGAGCGCTGCAGGATGAAGGCCGTCGAACCGAAGGCGAGGAACAATGTGCTCGCGAGCACTCCCGCTTCCGGGAAAAGCGCGACGCTCAGTCCGACCGACAGCGATGCGCCGGCGATGTACACCAGTTCGTCCGCCGCCGACTCGAAGGCGAACGCCGTGTTCAACTCGGGGCGGTTGCGAAAAATCTCGGTCCAGCGTGCGCGCACCATTGCCGGTATGCTGGGCATGACGGCGGCGAGCAGCGCCGAGACGAATAGCGTCCAGATCGGCCAATGCCGATTGGCCGCTGCAATCAGGATCGCGAAAGCGAGCGTGGACATCATGGTGGTCGGCACCACAATCCGCGTCTGGCCCAGGCGGTCCACCAGTCGCGATACCTGCGGGGCGACGAAAGCGTTGGCCAGCGCATATGTCGCGGAGACGGCGCCGGCCAGCCAGTATTCGCCATCGGTCTGCGACAGCATCGCGACGATCCCGATCGGAGCCATGGCCATCGGCAGCCGGGCAACGAAGCCGGCCGCGGCGAAGCCCTTGGCGCCGGGCGCGCGAAAGATCTGGGAATAGGGATTTTGCATGGTCTGGCTCCTCGACAACGGCCGGTTCGGCGATTACATACGTGGCGTATGAGTTTAAATAGATCATACACGGCGTATGTCAATTGGCATACGAGACGTATGTTAATAGGGCCAGAGCATGCATAGACCACGCAAGGAGATGATTGCCGAAACCCGCGCCAAGCTGATCGGGGCGGCGCGCCAGGCCTTCGGCACGCTCGGCTATGCCGAAGCCTCGATGGACGATTTCACGGCATCGGCCGGGCTGACGCGCGGTGCGCTCTATCATCACTTCGGCGACAAGAAGGGCCTGCTCCAGGCGGTCATTGCCGAGATCGATGCCGAAATGTCGGCCCGGCTGAAGGTCGTTTCGGCCACGCCGGACAATCTCTGGCAGGGCTTTGTCGACGAATGCACCGCTTATATCGAGATGGCGCTGGAGCCGGAGATCCAGCGTATCGTGCTTCGCGACGGGCCGGCGGTGCTCGGCGATCCATCGCAATGGCCAAGCCAGAGCACATGCATCCGCTCGATGACAGAGAGCCTGCAAAGACTGAGCGACGAGGGGACAATTCTCGCCGTCGATCCCGAAGCCGCGGCAAGGCTGGTCAGCGGCGCCTCGCTGCATGCGGCGCAGTGGATCGCAAATTCGAACCATCCCGAAGCGACGTCGAAGAAGGCAGTGAAGGCGTTCAAGGTTCTTCTGGAAGGGCTGCTCAATCGCACCGGCAAGCTGCCTCAGCCTGACCGACCGTCGGCGATGCAGCCCGAGGTTGACCGATCACCGGCCTGAGGTCATCTTTTCGCCGATCCCAAGGCGGCTCGCGGTGGGCTCAGCCGACGCCGGTTGCCTAAACCCTGTTGAACATCGCGTCACCAGCGCGCGAAAACATGGCCAAAGCGGCGAGGCGCGCCTATATCGGGGCATGGTCACGAGACTTTACACCCACCCGATTTTTCTCGAGCACATAACACCGCCCGGTCATCCGGAGCGACCGGACCGTCTGCGCGCCATAGAGCGTGTGCTTGACGACGAGGCCTTCGCGGCGCTCGATCGCGTCCAGGCGCCCGAAGGCGACGAGGCAACCATCCTCTACGCGCATCCGCCCGAATTCGTCGAACGTGTCCGCGCAGCGATTCCGGACACCGGCATCGCCCGTATCGACGCCGACACCACCGCCAGCCCGAAGAGTTGGCAGGCGGCCGTGACCGCGATCGGCGCAGCCAACGCCGCGGTCGACGACGTCTTCACCGGCCGTGCCGAAAACGTCTTCGTCGCCGCACGGCCGCCCGGCCATCATGCCGAAAAGACCACCTCAATGGGCTTTTGCCTGTTCAACACCGCCGCGATCGCGGCACGCTACGCGCAGAAGAACCATGGCGCCGACCGCGTCGCCGTCGTCGACTGGGATGTGCATCACGGCAACGGCACGCAGGACATTTTCTGGGACGATCCATCGGTGCTCTATTGCTCGACACACCAGATGCCGCTTTACCCGGGAACCGGGGCCGTGAGCGAAACCGGCGCCGGCAACATTGTCAACGCGCCGCTGGCGCCGCAGAGCGGCAGCGATAGTTTCCGCGACGCCTTTCTGTCACGCATCCTGCCGGCGCTCGACAATTTTGCGCCCGACCTCATCATCATCTCCGCCGGTTTCGATGCCCACCACCGCGATCCGCTGGCCGAGATCAACCTCACCGAGGATGATTTCGACTGGGCGACCGGCCAGTTGCTCGAACGAGCCGGGCGCCGTAGCCGCAACCGGCTCGTCAGCGTGCTCGAGGGCGGCTACGATCTGCAGGGATTGGCATTTTCAGTCGCCGCCCATGTCGGGCGGCTGATGAAGGGATAGACGATGGCTGGTGAGACCAACGAGGATGTCAAGGCGATGAGCTTCGAGCAGGCGCTCGAGGCGCTGGAGAGGATCGTCGACGATCTGGAGCGCGGCGACGTTCCGCTCGACCAGTCGATCCGCATCTACGAGCGCGGCGAGGCGCTGAAGGCGCATTGCGACCGGCTGCTGAAGGCGGCCGAGGACAAGGTCGAGAAAATCAGGCTGTCGCGTGACGGCAAGCCGGTCGGGACAGAGCCGTTGGACGCGGATTGAGGCGCGGCCTCGAACGACAATTTTGCTTACCGGCTTTGGACATCATCACGATTGAGGATAAAACTCATCCCGTTTGAAACGGCTCCAGGACGAGAGGAGATTGCGAACGATGTGCAGAAACATCAAAACCCTGTTCAATTTCGATCCGCCGGCAACCAATGACGAGGTCCGCGATGCCGCGCTTCAGTTTGTCCGCAAGCTGAGCGGAACGACGCGGCCGTCGAAACAGAACCAGCATGCGTTCGACCATGCCGTCGAGGCCATTGCCACCTCGGCGCGCGAATTGCTCGACAGCCTCGAGACGACGCAGCATCCGCGCAATCGCGAAGAGGTGGCGGCCAAGGCGAAGGCCAAATCCGCACTTCGCTTCGCCTGAGGGGACCGCGTGAGCTTCTTTCCCGGAAACGATCCGCAGATGGGCGATGCCTTCGCCAGCGATCAGATCGAGCTGATGGTCATTCCGAATACCAAGGACATCGGCGGATTTCAGGTTCGCCGCGCCTTGCCGACGGCCAGGCGCCGGCTGGTCGGACCCTTCATCTTCTTCGACCGCATGGGTCCAGCCGTTCTGCGAGCGGGCCAGGCGCTCGACGTGCGTCCGCACCCACATATCGGCCTGTCTACGGTGACTTACCTGTTCGACGGCAAGATCAGGCACCGCGATTCGCTCGGCACCGAGATGGTAATCCAGCCCGGCGATGTCAATTTGATGACCGCCGGCCGTGGCATCGTCCATTCGGAGCGGACACCGGAAGAATTGCGCGGCGCGCCGATGTCGGTTTCCGGCCTGCAGACATGGCTGGCGCTGCCGGACGGCAAGGAGGAGGTCGCGCCTGTCTTCGAAAACACCGCGGCCCTGCGCCTGCCCGAAGTCGAGGCCGAGGGGGTCAGCGGCCGTGTGATCATCGGTGCGTTTTCCGGCTTGCGCTCCCCGGTCGCCACCGCTTCGGACACGCTTTATGCCGATCTCAGGCTGGCGCCGGGTGCCAGCGTGAAGGTCCCGGCCGATGCCGAGGAGCGTGCCATCTATACGCTGGAAGGCGAGGTTTCGATATCCGGTGACCGCTTCCCGGCCGAGCGGCTGCTGGTCTTCCGGCCCGGCGACGAAATCGTTGTCTCATCGGAACGCGGCGCCCATTTCATGCTGTTTGGCGGCGCCTCGCTCGGTTCGAAACGCTATATCTGGTGGAATTTCGTATCGTCCTCAAAGGAACGCATCGAGCAGGCGAAAGAAGAATGGAAGACAGGCCGCTTCGATATCGTTCCTGGAGACGAGCAAGAGTTCATCCCGCTGCCCGAAAGCTGATGCGCGTTACCGCCACATTTACATTCGCCGGCCAGCGGCATATTTCACGATGAACAGAAAATCTGACCAGGCTCGCAAACAGTGAACGCAAAGCCCGATACGCCGCTTCTCGACAAGGTCCGCGTCCCAGCCGATTTGCGCACGCTTGCCGAAGGCGACCTGCCGCAGCTTGCGTCAGAGCTTCGCGCCGAACTGATCGACGTCGTTTCCCACACCGGCGGCCATCTCGGCGCCGGCCTTGGCGTCGTCGAGTTGACCGTCGCGCTGCACTACGTCTTCAACACGCCGGACGACCGGCTGATCTGGGACGTCGGCCACCAGGCCTATCCGCACAAGATCCTGACCGGCCGCCGCGACGGCATCCGCACGCTGCGCCAGGAGGGCGGCCTGTCCGGCTTCACCCGTCGCGTCGAGAGCGAATACGATCCGTTCGGCGCAGCCCACTCCTCGACCTCGATTTCAGCCGGCCTCGGCATGGCGATGGCGCGCGATCTGTCCGATGGCCGCAACAATGTCATTGCCGTCATCGGCGACGGCGCCATGTCGGCCGGCATGGCCTATGAGGCGATGAACAATGCCGGCGCACTCGATGCCCGGCTGATCGTCATCTTGAACGACAACGATATGTCGATCGCTCCGCCGACCGGCGCAATGAGCGCCTATCTGGCCCGTCTGGCGTCGGGCAAGACCTATCTGGGCTTGCGCGATTTCGGCAAGAAGCTGACGTCGTATCTCGGCGAGCGCGCCGATCGCGCCATCAAGCGAGCGGTCGAGCATGCGCGCGGTTACGTCACCGGCGGCACGTTGTTCGAGGAAATGGGGTTCTACCACATCGGCCCGATCGACGGTCACAACCTCGAGCACCTGATCCCGGTGCTGAAGAACGTCCGCGACAATGCCGACGGCCCGGTGCTGATCCACGTCGTGACCCAGAAGGGCAAGGGCTACGCCCCGGCCGAGGCAGCGGCCGACAAATATCATGGCGTCAACAAATTCGACGTCATCACCGGCGCCCAGGCCAAGGCGCCCGCCAATGCGCCGAGCTACACCAAGGTGTTTGCCGAAAGCCTGATCCAGGAGGCCCGAGAGGACGACCGCATCGTCGCCATCACCGCCGCCATGCCGAACGGCACCGGGCTTGACCTGTTCGGCGAAGCGTTTCCGGCGAGGACCTTCGATGTCGGCATTGCCGAGCAGCATGCGGTGACCTTCGCCGCCGGCCTTGCCACGGAAGGCTTCAAGCCTTTCGCGGCGATCTACTCGACCTTTCTCCAGCGCGCCTACGACCAGGTCGTCCACGACGTGGCGATCCAGAAATTGCCGGTGCGCTTTCCGATCGACCGCGCCGGCTTCGTCGGCGCCGATGGTGCCACCCATTGCGGCGCCTTCGACACGACCTTCCTGGCGACGCTGCCCGGTTTCGTCGTCATGGCCGCGGCCGATGAGGCCGAGCTGCGCCACATGGTACGCACCGCTGCAAGCTACGATGACGGCCCGATCGCCTTCCGCTACCCGCGCGGTAACGGCGTTGGTGTCGAGATGCCGCAACGCGGCTCGGTATTGGAGATCGGCAAGGGCCGGATCGTCAGGGAAGGCACCAAGGTTGCGCTGCTTTCCTTCGGCACCAGGCTGCAGGATTGCCTGGCCGCAGCCGAGGAGCTTGGCGCGGCCGGGCTTTCGACCACGGTCGCCGATGCCCGTTTTGCCAAGCCGCTCGATGAGGACCTGATCCGGCGGCTGGCCCGTTCACACGAGATACTGGTGACGGTGGAAGAGGGCGCGGTCGGCGGCTTCGCCAGCCATGTGCTGCAGTTCCTGGCCCATGAAGGGCTGCTGGAGAGCGGCCTGAAGGTGCGCCCGCTGGTGCTGCCCGACACATTTGTCGACCATGCCAAGCCGGAAAAGATGTATGCCGATGCCGGGCTGGACAGCGCCGGCATCGTGCGCACAGTGTTCGTGGCGTTGGGGCATACCGCGCAGGCCCAGCGCGCCTAGCTTGTAGACGCATTCCGGCGACGCCGAAGCGATTCAACTTGGCTGCAAGATGCCAGTCTGAATCAAAATCTCAACTGCTTGAATCAAATTGCCGGCGCACAGTCGTAACATGCTGTTTACGCTGTCGTTTGGCGATTTGCTTACCGTGTCCTTTGGCCGTTCTTCAACGCTGCCCTGCTAGAAGGCAACCAGGCAGGGGAAAGAAGACCAATGAGATCGCTTTTGGGCGGCATTGCGCTTGCGGCCATCTTCGCCGCGTCGGCCGGGGCCGAAACGCGCTACGACCGCAAACTCGAAGAGGCGGTGATGGGCATCGTCGCCGGCAAGATCGGCGAGATCCGTGGCGGCTTTTCCTACAAGCAGGCGCCGCAATTTGTCGTCATGCCAGATACCTCACCGAAGGCGTCAATTTCCGTTGACCGGCCGCGCCCGCAGGTGTTCGGCGACAGCAGCGACGGTCTGACGCCGGCCGTCGAACGGCGGGTTTCGCGGACCATATTCTAAAGCATGATCCCGAAGAGACTCTAGAAACTAGAACCACATATCCCGCACACAGCGACCATCTCTCGGCAAATCCTCGAATGCATCGAGACCATCGAAATGGTCGATCGGGAGATCGGCGACGGCCTCGGGCGGCGCAAGCCTCACATTGACGGCGATGCGGTAGCGCCCAGCCGCATCGGGATGCAAACCGCGCCAGGCCAGGACGCAAGCGCAGGTTGGGCAGAAGAGAATCTCAAGCGAAGGATGAGCCTTTCCGACGCGCCGATAGGCGCTTACGGGCCCGGCAAGGCGGATGCGTTCGTCGACATGGTCATAAGCCCAGAGCGTGCCGTAGCGACGGCAAAGTGTGCAATTGCAGGCAGTGATCGAACCGGGATCGCCCTCCAGGGTCCAGTGGGCTGCGCCGCAGTGGCAGGTTCCCGTCAGCATGTTTCCTCCTCCACGTTTCGACGGCTAAACGGCATCTCTTTCTTAGCATTGCGTCGGATCTCGTGCGAGGTTCGACAAACAGCGGAGTGGCTTGATGCGTTCACCCGTTTCCAACTATGCATTGTCTCATCGCCAATATCCTTGCCATCATCGTTGGCATTCGCCATGAAGGCCGATGACTTCCCTTCCGCCAGCCAGCATACGCCAGCGGCTCGACGAATTGCTCGTCCAGCGCGGTCTGTTTGCCAGCCGCTCGCGTGCCCGCGACGCGGTCGAGCGCGGCACCGTGACGGTCGATGGCATCGTCGCCCTCAAGCCGGGCCAGGCCGTTCTGCCTGAGTGCAACATTGTCGTTGACGATCCGGCGCAGGGTTACGTGTCGCGCGCCGCACTGAAGCTGAAGGCTGGTCTCGACCATTTCGCCCTCGACCCCACCGGCAGCGAAGCGCTCGATGTCGGCGCCTCGACCGGCGGCTTCACGCAGGTGCTGCTCGAACGCGGCGCGGCGCATGTCACGGCGATCGATGTCGGGCACGGCCAGATGCACTCCGACATCGCCGGCGATCCGCGCGTGACGGTAATTGAAGGCCTGAATGCGCGCGAACTATCGGCCGCCGATCTCGGCGGCCGTGTGCCGGATTTCATCGTCTCGGATGTTAGCTTCATATCGCTGAAACTGGCGCTGCCGCCGGCGCTTGCCTTGGCCAGGAACGGCGCAAAAGCTGTGTTTCTGGTCAAGCCGCAATTCGAGGCCGGCCGCGAGGCGATCGGCAAGGGCGGCCTGCTTAAGGACCCCTATGATGCGGCGCGCATTGCCGGCCTGATGCAGGACTGGCTCGATGCCATTCCCGGCTGGCGCTCGCTGGGGCTTCATCTGTCACCGATAGAGGGCGGCGACGGCAACCGCGAGTTCCTGCTCGGCGGCATCAAGGACGTCGAGACCCAGAAGCGATGAGCACCCGTTTCACGATCGCAAGGTTGGGCTCGCAGGGCGACGGCATCGCCGAGACGGAAACCGGCGAGGTTTTCATTCCGTTCGCGCTGCCGGGAGAGGTGGTCACCGCCGCGCGGGAGAAAGATCGCGCCACCTTGATGTCGGTCGTTGAGGCTTCGGCGTTGCGGGTCGATCCGCCGTGCCGGCATTTCGGCGCATGCGGCGGCTGCGCCGTCCAGCATCTCGAGACTGAAGCCTATCACCGGTGGAAGCGCGAAAAGGTCGTGCATGCGCTGAAGAGCAAGGGCATCGCTTGCGATGTCGGGGCGCTGGTGCCGTGCGCGCCGCACACGCGCCGCCGCGTCGTCTTCACCGCCCGGCGGAGCGAGGCGGGAATGCAGTTCGGCTTCGTTCGCGCGCTGTCATCCGAGATCATCTCGATCGAGGAATGCCCGATCTCGGCACCGCAGATCGTCGCTGCGCTCGACCGTTTGAGGATGCTTGCCGGACTGATCTGCACCACGACCAAATCGTTCCACATGGCGGTGACGGTGACCGGTTCCGGCCTCGATGTCGCGGTTCACGATTCCGGCAAGCTCGGCGAGAACCAGCGCCGCGTCGCTTCCAACTTCGTCATCGCCGAGGGGCTAGCCAGGCTGTCGGTCGACGGCGAGGTCATTATCGAACCAAACAAACCGGTCGTCCTGTTTGGTGGCGTCGCCGTCGCAGTGCCTCCGGGCGCTTTCCTGCAGGCGACCGAAGCTGCCGAACAGGCGATGGCCAACATTGTCGGCCAGCATTTCGCGCGCGCCAAAAAGGTCGCCGATCTCTTCGCCGGCTGCGGCAGCTTCGCGCTGCGCCTGGCCGCAAGATCGGAGGTTCATGCGGTGGAAGGCGATGCGGCAGCACTCGCGGCGCTCGACCGGGCATTCCGTTTCGCCAGCGGCCTGAAGCGGGTGACCGGCGAACGTCGCGACCTGTTCCGGAGGCCGCTCACATTCAAGGAGTTGAATGCCTTTGACGGCGTTGTCTTCGACCCGCCTCGCGCCGGCGCCGAGGACCAGTCGAAGCAGATCGCGCGCTGCGACGTGCCGCTCGTCGCCGCGGTGTCTTGCAATCCGGTAACGCTGGCGCGGGACCTACGCATCCTCATGGACGGCGGCTACGCCCTGAAGAGCGTGACGCCGATCGACCAGTTCCTGTGGTCGCCGCATGTCGAGGCCGTGGCGCTGTTGGAGAAGCCGAGACGAAGGCGCTAGCAGCCAGGGCCTGAAACGCGCACCAAAAAAGCACATTTTTAGCGCACGTCGTTCAAACTGTGCCAGGAAATTGCCATGAGCACCGCAGCCTTCGAAATTTCGGCATCGCGCTTCGGCGAGGAGCGGGCGCCGTTTCTCTCGCCAAGGCGGGTCGCTGAACTGCTAGGGGTCAATATGACAGAACTGGCGGGGCTGACCGGTCTCGCGCGCAACACGCTTGCCGCCAAGCCCGGTGCGCGCAAGGTCGACGCCGCATTGAGTCCCATCGTCCGTATCCTGGCGATGGCCGGCGAGATGGCCGGTGATGAACATCGTGCGGCGATCTGGTTCAAGCATCAGCCGATCCCCGGTTGGGCCGGAAAGACCGCCTACGATCTGGTTCGCGAAGGCAAGACGGACAAGGTGCTTGCCTATCTGGAGGCAGTCCGCTCCGGCATCTATGCCTGAAACCAGGCTGACCCTGTGGCGCGCTTTTGTGCCGCGCTGGGCCGCTGTGAGCTGCTATGCTTCTTGCACGCGTTCGTATCCGGCCGCCTTCGCGGCCCTGACGAACTTGCGGTCAAAAGTCGCGAAGCCAGCGCAGTGAGCGGACTTGCCCAGATGCAGCGCATCAGCGAAATCCAACCCCTGTTCCGAGAGGTCGAGCGCGGACGACACGACCGCCCCGTCTTCCACCTCTACCGTGGGAAGCCCGCTAAACACCCGTAGCGTACGGGCGATTTCAAGCGGCGCAAAACCATAGGCGCTGCGCAACACCCATTCGACTTCCAGCATCACCGTGACGGCGACAAAGACCGGCTGGCTATCGATCAGCGCCCGGGCGCGGGAAGACTGCGACGGGTGATCGCCCGTCAGGTAGCGGACGATCAGGTTGGTATCAATTGCGAGCATGGCGCCGCCGCGCTTCGGCGAGCACGCCCGCGTCCATTTCCTCCAACGTCTTCGGCCTGCCACTATAGCGCAGCGATCCAAACACGTCCTCTGGCCGTGTCTCGGCGAAGACTGGCGCAGGCTTCAGTAGCACGCCCTCCGGGGTATCCTCGACCAGAAGGCGTGTGCCGGCATGCCATTCCCTCCGTTTCCGGATCGCGCTGGGCAGGATGACCTGTCCCTTGGTCGAGACCGTAGTTACGAGCTTCTTTGCGGCAGCCATCTCGGCACGTCCTTAGGTGTAAGACGAATGTAAGATAGTCGAAGCTCTCCGCAAATTCAAGGCGCAAGCTACTCCTACTTAAAGCGATGACAAGGCAGTGGGCGGCGGGGATTGGTTGTTCCGGAGCGGCGATAATTCGGCGTCAACTCCATCAAACCCTGGTGCCGCCGACTGTCATCTGGTTCATCCTGAGATGCGGCTGGCCGACGCCGACCGGCACGCCCTGTCCGGCCTTGCCGCACATGCCGATGCCGGTGTCGAGCTTCATGTCGTTGCCGATCATCGCCACACGATGCATGGCATCCGGCCCGTTGCCGATCAGCATGGCGCCCTTGATCGGTTGCGTCACCTTGCCGTTCTCGATCATGTAGGCTTCGGTGCAGCCGAACACGAACTTGCCCGAAGTGATGTCAACCTGGCCGCCACCGAACGACACGGCATAGATGCCGTTCTTGACCGAGGCGATGATCTCGTCCGGCTCCATGTCGCCCGCTGTCATGTAGGTGTTGGTCATGCGCGGCATAGGCTCGTGCGCGTAACCTTGGCGTCGCCCGTTGCCGGTGGCTTTCATGCCCATCAGCCGGGCGTTCTGGCGGTCCTGCATGTAGCCGACCAGCTTGCCATCGTCGATCAGCACGTTATGGGCCGATGGCGTGCCCTCATCGTCGACGGTAAGCGAGCCACGCCGCTCGGGCAGGGTGCCGTCGTCAACGACGGTGACGCCTTTCGCCGCCACCTGCTGGCCAAGCAGGCCGGCAAAGGCCGACGTCTTCTTGCGGTTGAAATCGCCCTCCAGCCCGTGGCCGACGGCCTCGTGCAACATGACGCCCGGCCAGCCGCTCGACAGCACGATGTCGAAAGTGCCGGCAGGTGCTGGAACCGCTTCGAGATTGACCAGCGCTTGCCGCAATGCCTCCTTGGCCGCGTGCCGCCAGCTGTCCTCGATCAGGAATTCACCAAAATCCTTGCGGCCTCCCATGCCGTAGGAGCCGCTCTCCTGGCGGTCGCCGTCGCCGACCACCACCGACACGTTGATCCTGACCAGCGGACGGATGTCGCGCACCATCTGGCCGTCGGCGCGCACGATCTCGACATGCTGCCAGGAGGCGGCGAGCGACGCCGTCACCTGCCTGACGCGCGGATCCTCGGCCCGCAGCCATGCATCGATTTCCTGAAGCAGCTTGGCCTTGGCCTCGAAGGAAGGCGAGGGGATAGGGTTTCCGTCGCCGTAGAGATGGCGGTTGGTGCGGGCAGGCGCTGCGGCAAGCGTGCCGGAATAGCCGCTCTTCACCGTCGAAACGGCATCGGCGGCGCGCAGCAGCGAGGCTTCGGAGAGATCGCTGGAATGGGCGTAGCCGCTGGCTTCGCCGGCGACGGCGCGCAGGCCGAAACCCTGGTCGGTGTTGAAATTCGCGGTCTTCAGCTTGCCATTGTCGAACATCAGCGATTCGCTTTCGCTATATTCGAGAAACAGTTCGCCGTCGTCGGCGCCGTTAATAGTCTCGGCAACGATTTGCTTGATGCGATCGTCGGAAATGTCAAATTGGCCGATCAGGCTGTTCATGGCAGGTCCATTCGCAGGAGGATTGTTTCCCACGATGTAGGCGCGAAGGCCCGCACAGACAATCTGAAATGAGATTTGCCGTGACCTCGGCCGGTCAACTCACTGGATCGCGCTACAAGACCCAGTCTCAAGGCAGGGCGGCGAAGCCGTCGGCGAAACCCTTGAGGTCGACGGGAATGCCGATGCCCTCTTCCGGCGTCTGGAAGACGATGAAGGTGGCGGACGTACCGGTCTTCAGCGTGTCGAGCAGCGGTTTTTCCAGGATGACCTCGGCATAGCAGCCGTCCTGGAAACAGCGCACGAAATAGGCGCGGCCGATATCCTTGCCGTCGACATTGAGGCCGAGGCCGTTGGGCAACAGCACGCCGAGCGGCGCCAGCACACGCAGGATTTCGGCCTTGTTGTCGGCTGTGCGCAGCACGACAACGGAAAGACCCATTTCCGGACGGTCCTCGGCGACGACGTTCTGCATCATCACGCATTGTTCGGATGTAGCACCGGCGGGCGTATCGCAGATGATCGACCACGCCCCGTGCGTTGACTTCACCGTGCCGCTTGGCTGCGCGGCATTGGCCAGGCCGGCCTCGGACAAGGCTATTGCGGCGGCAACAAAGATGACCTTCGCCAAGGTTCTCGAAAGCCAAGGGTTCATGACGGCTCCATTGCGAATCACGGCACTTTAAGCCGCACTAAACCCAAGTAAAGGACGAGACCCCGGCGATCTGCCCCGACACAGGCAACAATGCGCTTTTCCGTGCCAATTTCGCCCTAATTGCGACGGTTCCGCGCGCCGCGCGGCTCATTCTACCCGGATGCCGCTGCGGTGATTCGCGGCGAGCCGTCACCGCACGAAGCCAGCGCCGCGCTTGCGCGCAAAAATGCCGCACGGGTTCCGGCGCTCCTTTCTTGCGGAGGCAAATAGAGTATGGTTTGAACCAGCCTTGAATTGTCCGGGATTCCCGTCCCGGCATTGTTCGACATTCTTGCGGTCCGATCGCGAGGAACTGGGAGATGACGAGGGCGATGAGAAAATTCCTGGCAACCGCCAAAATCGTAGCTACTGCCGCCGCCACGTTGTTTGCCGCTGCATCCGCTCATGCAGCCCAGCCCCAACCTTGGGAAACCAGTTTTCAGCCTCCGGCAACCGACATTATGCGGCAGATCGAGTGGTTCGGGAACTACTCGTTTGCGTTCATCATTGTGATCACCGCCTTGGTGCTTTTCCTGATTGCCTACTGCATTTTGCGGTTCCGGGCGAGCGTCAACCCGACGCCGTCGCGCACCAGCCACAACACGCTGATCGAGGTCATCTGGACTGTCGGTCCCGTCGTCATCCTGCTCTGTCTCGCCATTCCCTCGTTCCAGCTGCTGACCGCGCAATACACGCCGCCGGAAGAAGCCAAGCTGACCGTCAAGGCGACCGGCAATCAGTGGAACTGGGACTACGAATACCAGGTCGACAACACGCTTTCCTTTAATTCCGCGATCCTTCAGGATGCCGACAGGGCTGCTGCCGGCAAGGAAGATCGCGCCGCGTATCCGCGCCTGCTCGCCGTCGACAATGAGATGGTGGTGCCGGTCAGCACCATGACCCGGGTGCTGGTGACGGCGACCGACGTCATTCACGCCTTTGCCATGCCGTCCTTCGGCATCAAGACCGATGCGGTGCCGGGCCGCATCAACGAGGTCTGGTTCAAGGCGGACAAGGAAGGCCTCTATTACGGCCAGTGCTCGGAACTCTGCGGCAAGGACCACGCCTTCATGCCGATCGCCATTCGCGTCGTCTCCGATGCACAATACAAGACCTGGCTGGCGGCAGCCAAGACCGACCTTCCCGGCGCCAACAAGGCGCTGATGGCCGAGGTCGATGGCACGAACAAGGTAGCGGCCGCCGGCAATTGATGCCGCGACCAGAAAAGATTCAGGGAACGGAGCCGACCATGGCGCACGCTGCAGCTCACGACGACCACGACCACAAGCCGTATCATGGCTGGGTCCGGTGGGTGTATTCGACCAACCACAAGGACATCGGTACGCTTTATCTGATCTTCGCGATCATGGCGGGCTGCATCGGTGGCGCCTTGTCGGTCGTCATGCGCATGGAATTGCAGGAGCCGGGCATCCAGATCTTCACTGGCCTGGCGCAGATGGTCTACGGCATGAACGGCGACGCCGCCATCGACGGCGGCAAGAGCATGTACAATGCTTTCACCACCGCGCATGCGCTGATCATGATCTTCTTCATGGTGATGCCGGCGCTGATCGGCGGCTTTGCCAACTGGATGGTGCCGATCATGATCGGCGCGCCGGATATGGCCTTCCCACGCATGAACAACGTGTCGTTCTGGCTGCTGCCGCCGGCTTTCATTCTGCTGATTTTCTCGGCCTTCGTCCCGAGTGCGCCCGGCGCCTACGGCGTCGGCGGCGGCTGGACGCTTTACCCGCCGCTGTCGACATCGGGCCAGCCTGGACCGGCCATGGACCTGGCGATTCTGTCAATCCACATAGCCGGCGCCTCCTCGATTCTTGGCGCCATCAACTTCATCACCACCATCTTCAACATGCGCGCGCCCGGCATGACCATGCACAAGATGCCGCTGTTCGCCTGGTCGGTGCTGATTACCGCCTTCCTGCTGCTGCTATCGTTGCCGGTGCTGGCCGGCGGCATCACCATGCTTTTGACCGACCGCAATTTCGGCACCACCTTCTTCGCCCCGGACGGCGGCGGCGATCCGATCCTGTTCCAGCACCTGTTCTGGTTCTTCGGCCATCCGGAGGTCTACATTCTGATCCTGCCGGGTTTCGGTATCATCAGCCATATCATCTCGACCTTTTCGAGGAAGCCGGTGTTTGGCTATCTCGGCATGGCCTATGCGATGGTTGCCATCGGCGCGGTGGGCTTCATCGTCTGGGCCCACCACATGTACACGACGGGCCTGTCGCTCGACACCCAGCGCTATTTCGTCTTTGCCACCATGGTCATCGCGGTGCCGACGGGTGTGAAGATCTTCTCGTGGATCGCCACTATGTGGGGCGGGTCGATTTCGCTCAAGACCCCGATGCTGTGGGCGATCGGCTTCATCTTCCTGTTCACTGTTGGCGGCGTCACCGGCGTGCAGCTGGCCAATGCCGGCCTCGACCGCCCGCTGCACGACACCTATTTCGTGGTCGCGCACTTCCACTACGTGCTGTCGCTGGGCGCGGTCTTCGCCATCTTCGCCGGCTGGTACTACTGGTTCCCGAAGATGACCGGCTACATGTATTCGCCGGTGATCGCCAACACCCACTTCTGGGTCACTTTCGTCGGCGTCAACCTGGTCTTTTTCCCGCAGCACTTCCTCGGTCTCTCCGGGATGCCGCGTCGCTATATCGACTATCCGGATGCCTTCGCCGGCTGGAATATGGTGTCGTCCTACGGCTCGTACATCTCGGCTGTCGGCGTCGTCATCTTCCTCTTCGGCGTCTTCGAGGCGTTCCAGAAGAGGCGGGTCGCCGGCGCCAATCCTTGGGGCGAGGGTGCGACCACGCTGGAATGGCAGCTGCCTTCGCCGCCGCCGTTCCACCAGTGGGAACAGTTGCCGAAGATCAAGTAGGCGGTTGCCTCCTTAATACGGAACCGCCGGCCGGCCGGCGGTTTTGGCCAACGGAATGATGGACTTTAAGTACGCATGGCCCTTGCCGAAGACAGACTGATTGACGAGCCGGGCTTCCGCATGTCGGAAGCGACGGCGGGCGACTTCTTCGCCCTGCTGAAGCCGCGCGTCATGTCGCTGGTGGTGTTCACTGCGTTTGTCGGCATGGTCGCCGCCCCGGTGACCATCAATCCGCTGCTGGCGGTGATCGCGATCCTGGCTATTGCCATCGGCGCCGGCGCCTCCGGTGCGCTCAACATGTGGTACGACGCAGACATCGATGCGGTGATGACGCGCACCGCCGGCCGTCCCGTGCCGGCCGGCCGCATCCGACCGGGCGAGGCATTGAGTTTCGGGTTGGTGCTGTCGGTTCTGTCGGTGATGACGCTCGGCGTGCTGGTCAACTGGTTGGCAGCATCGCTTCTGGCTTTCACCATCTTTTTCTATGCCGTCATCTATACGATGTGGCTGAAGCGCTGGACGCCGCAGAACATCGTCATCGGCGGGGCTGCCGGTGCCATTCCGCCGGTCATAGGCTGGGCGGCGGTAACCGGATCGGTCAGCCTCGAAAGCTTGGTGCTGTTCCTGATCATTTTCCTGTGGACGCCGCCACATTTCTGGGCGCTCGCGCTCTTCAAGTCGGAGGACTATGCGAAGGCAGGCATTCCGATGATGCCGAATGTCGCCGGCCAGGCCTCGACCAGGCGCCAGATCTTTGCCTATGCGCTGGTCCTCGCACCGGTTGGCGTGCTGCCATGGGTTCTCGGCTTCACCACGCCGGCCTATGGCATCGTTGCATTGCTGCTCGGCGCCGGCTTCGTCTGGTATGCGTGGAAGGTGCTGCAAATGGCCGATGACGACCGGGCGATGAAGCCGGCCAAGGCCTTGTTCGGCTATTCGCTGCTCTATCTCTTCGCCATCTTCGCCGCCTACCTTGGCGATTGCGTTGTCGCGCGCGCGCTGACCATCGGTGGAGCATGAGCATGATCGAAAAGAAGCTTGAACTGGTCACGCTGACCGAACGTCAGCAGAAGGCCCGCCGCAATCGCTCGGCCGCAATCGGTTTCGCGCTGGCGGCGCTGGTCGTCATATTCTACGTCGCGACCATCGTGAAATTTGGTCACAGTTTCCCCGGCTCGATGTGAGCTCACAATGACCAGGCAAACAGTCACCGATCCTACGAAGAAAAACACGAACCGCGTCGTCGCCGGCGTCTGCATCGCGTTCTTCGGCGGCATGATCGGCATGGCCTACGCCGCGGTGCCGCTCTACGCGATGTTCTGCCAGGCGACAGGCTACGGCGGCACCGTCAAACGGGCGACCCAGCAATATGCCGATCGGGTGCTCGATCGCGACATCACCATCCGCTTCGACGCCAACACCGCCGGCGTTCCCTGGCAATTCCAGCCGGTCGCCCGCTCGATCACCATCAAGATCGGCGAAACCGCCGAGGCGCATTTCAGCGCGACCAACAAATTCAGCCGTCCCATCACTGGACGCGCCACCTTCAACGTGCAGCCGGAACTGGCCGGACCTTACTTCAACAAGGTCGAGTGTTTCTGCTTCACCGACACGACGCTGAAGCCGGGCGAGACGCTGGACATGCCGGTCGTCTTCTATGTCGATCCCGACATCATCAACGCGCCGGAATTGAAGGATGTGACGACGATTACCCTGTCCTACACGATGTTCCCGGTCGACAAGACCAAGCCAGTCGCATCATCGGTGCCGGCCGACGGCCGCAGCAACAAGATTTCAGATACCGAAGCAAGCCTCGGGGGTTGATATGGCAGACGCACACGCAAAACCACAACATGACTACCACCTTGTCGACCCGAGCCCGTGGCCTTTCCTGGGCTCCGTCGGGGCGCTGGTGACCGCGTTCGGCGGCGTCTGTTACATGCAATATCTCAAGGGCGGCGATTTCCCGATCTTCGGTTTCAACATCGCTAATCCATGGTTGTTCTTCATCGGCCTGCTGATCGTCATCTACACGATGTTCGCCTGGTGGTCGGATACGATCAAGGAGGCGCATGAGGGACACCACACCCGTGTCGTGTCGCTGCATCTGCGCTACGGCATGATCATGTTCATCGCCTCCGAGGTGATGTTCTTCGTCGCCTGGTTCTGGGCCTTCTTCGACGCCAGCCTGTTTCCGGGCGAGGTCCATCAATACGCCCGTACCGCCTTCACCGGCGGCGTCTGGCCGCCCAAGGGCCTCGAGGTTCTCGACCCCTTCCATCTGCCGCTCTACAACACCTTCATCCTGCTTCTGTCGGGTACCACGGTGACCTGGGCGCACCACTCGCTCATCCACGGCGACCGCAAGGGCCTGATCAATGGCTTGGTGCTGACCGTCGGCCTCGGCATGCTGTTCACCATGGTGCAGGCCTACGAGTACATGCACGCGCCGTTCGGCTTCAGGGATTCGATCTACGGCGCCACCTTCTTCATGGCGACCGGCTTCCATGGTTTCCACGTCATCATCGGCACGATCTTCCTGCTGGTCTGCCTGATCCGCGCCATGAAGGGCGATTTCACGCCCAAGCAGCATTTCGGCTTCGAGGCCGCCGCCTGGTACTGGCACTTCGTCGACGTGGTGTGGCTGTTCCTGTTTGCCTCGATCTACGTCTGGGCATCGAACGGTGCGATGATCGAACCGCACTGAGATCGAACTGAGGAAATCGACAAGGCGGCTGCGGCGACGTGGCCGCCTTATCTTTTGCGGCAAATGCTCCTAGGATGACCTCATGAGCGACGACAAGGCGATCTGGCCACCAATCGATCCGATCTCGGCCGGCTTGCATGGCCGCTGCCCCCGCTGTGGCGAGGGCAAGCTGTTCTCCGGGTTCCTCACGGTCGGCAATCGCTGCTCCAATTGCGACCTCGATTATTCTTTCGCCGATGCCGGCGACGGGCCGGCGGTGTTCGCTATCCTGATCATCGGCTTTATCGTCGTCGGCCTGGCACTGTGGATGGAGGTGACGCTCAATCCGCCGCTCTGGCTGCATCTGCTGCTGTGGATTCCGCTGACGCTGGTGCTTTGCCTGACGGCGCTCAGGCTAATCAAGGGCGTGCTGCTGACGCTGCAATACCGCCACAAGGCGGCCGAGGGCCGGCTGGACCGCGGCGAATGAGCGAGGCATCAGGTTCGGTGGCCGGCCGGTCGCTGCCGAAGCGTGCAATGGCGCTCGGCCTGGGTATCGTCGTATTTTTGATCCTGCTGGCGCTCGGCACCTGGCAGGTTCAGCGCCTGCACTGGAAAGAGGGCCTTCTCCAGACGATAGACCAGCGCACGCATTCGGCGCCTGTGCCATTGGCCGAGCTCGAAAAGCGGTTTGCTGCCGCCGGCGACGTGGACTACACGCCGGTGATAGTGACCGGCACTTTCCTGCATCAAGACGAGCGGCATTTCCTCGCCACCTGGGAAGGCCAGTCCGGTTTCGACGTCTTCACGCCGCTACAGCTCGACGATGGCCGTTTCGTGCTGATCAACCGCGGCTTCGTGCCTTACGATTTCAAGGATCCAGCCAAGCGGCCGCAGGGGCAGGTAACGGGCAAAGTGACGGTGACGGGGCTCGCCCGCAACCCGCTGCCGGCCAAGCCCTCGATGATGCTTCCCGACAATGATCCGCAGAAGAATATCTTCTACTGGAAAGATCGTGACGCGATGGCCTCGAGCGCCGGCCTGCCGACAGGTGCGGCGCTGGTGCCGATCTTCATCGATGCGAACGCCACGCCCAACCCCGGCGGGCTGCCAGTTGGCGGTGTCACCGTCATCGACCTGCCGAACAGCCATCTGCAATATGCGATAACCTGGTACGGCCTTGCCGCCGCCCTTGCCGGCGTCCTGATCTCCTGGCTCCGCCGCCCGGCGAAAGACCAATGATCGCCGCCACTACCCTTGACAGGGCAGGGCCGCGCACCTCATTTCGCGCCTTGAGCTCAGAAGTCATAGTCCGATCAACCGGCCTACAATCAGCGTAAGATGCAATCATGCTTCACACAAAGCCGCCGCTGACCATCCGGCTCTGCCAGCCCCGCGGTTTCTGTGCGGGCGTTGACCGTGCCATCCAGATCGTCGTGCTGGCGCTGAAGAAATACGGCGCGCCGGTCTATGTCCGCCACGAGATCGTGCACAACCGCTACGTCGTCGAAGGGCTGCAAAGCCTCGGCGCGGTGTTCATCGAGGAGCTCTCCGAGATCCCGCCCGAGCATCGCCAGAGCCCGGTCGTCTTTTCGGCGCATGGCGTGCCGAAATCGGTGCCGGCCGACGCCCAGTCCCGCAACCTGTTCTATCTCGACGCGACTTGCCCGCTGGTTTCGAAAGTCCATAAGCAGGCGATGCGCCATCAGCGGCTTGGCCGCCACGTGCTCTTGATCGGCCATGCCGGGCATCCGGAGGTGATCGGCACAATGGGCCAGTTGCCGGACGGCGCGGTCACTCTGATCGAGACCGAGGCCGACGCCGCAAGCTTCGTGCCCGCAGACCCGCAAGCGCTCGGCTTCGTCACCCAGACGACGCTGTCGGTCGAGGACACCGCCGGTATCATCCGCGCCCTGCAGCAGCGTTTTCCCGAGCTGCACGCGCCGGCGGCGGAATCGATCTGTTATGCCACCACCAATCGCCAGGAAGCGGTCAAGGAAACAGCGGCCGGCGCCGATCTCTTCCTGGTTGTCGGCGCACCCAACTCCTCCAACTCGCGGCGCCTGGTCGAAGTGGCCGAGCGCGCCGGCGCCTCGATGTCGCTTCTCGTGCAGCGCGCCTCCGAAATTCCGTGGAATGAGATTGCCGGCATTTCGACGCTCGGCCTGTCGGCGGGCGCCTCGGCGCCGGAGATCATCGTCGACGAGATCGTCGATGCGTTCAGGCAGCGCTTCGACGTGACCATCGAGCTGGCCGTGACGGCGACGGAGACGGAGGACTTTCCGGTGATGCGGGTGTTGCGCGATGTCGAACTGACGGCTGCCGACATGGCCTTCGTCAACGGGGCCGCGTAGCAACGATGGCGGTCTACACCGACGTCAACGAGGGCGAGCTCGGCGCATTCCTCAGGAACTATCCGGTCGGCGACCTGTTGTCCTACAAGGGCATCGCCGAAGGCACCGAAAACTCGAATTTTCTGCTGCACACCAGCAGCGGCTCCTACATACTGACGCTTTACGAGAAGCGCGTCGACAAGGCTGACCTGCCGTTCTTTCTCGGCCTCATGGCCCACCTCGCCAGAAAGGGCATTTCGTGCCCGCTCCCGGTCACCGCACATGATGGCGGTGTGATCGGAACACTTGCCGGCCGGCCGGCGGTCATCATCACCTTTCTCGAAGGCCTGTCGCTGCGGCGGCCGACGGCTGCGCATTGCGGCGAGGTCGGCAAGGCGCTGGCGGCACTGCATCTCGCCGGCGCGGATTTTCCGATGACCCGCCCCAACGCCCTTGCCATCGATGGCTGGCGCAAGCTGTGGAATGCCGCCCGCGCCCGCGCCGACGAGGTCGAGCCGGGACTGGCGGCCGAGGTCGATGCCGATTTCACCGATTTCGAGCGGAACTGGCCGAACGGTCTGCCGCAAGGCATCATCCATGCCGATCTTTTCCCGGACAATGTGTTCTTCCTCGGCGAGAAACTGTCCGGGCTGATCGACTTCTATTTCGCCTGCAACGACCTCTACGCCTATGACGTTGCCACGTGCCTGAACGCCTGGTGCTTCGAGAAGGATTTTTCCTTCAATCTGACCAAGGGCACGGCGCTGCTTGCCGGCTACCAAAGCGTGCGGCCGTTGAGCAGTGACGAGAAAGCTGCGCTGCCGATGCTGGCGCGCGGCTCGGCGCTGCGCTTCATGCTGACCCGGCTCTACGACTGGCTGACGGTCCCGGACGGCGGGCTGGTGATGAAACGCGACCCGACCGAGTATATCCGCCGGATGCGCTTCCACCGGGCGATCAACTCTCCTTCCGAATATGGACTGACATGACCAAGCGCGTTGAAATCTTCACCGATGGTGCCTGTTCGGGCAATCCCGGGCCTGGCGGCTGGGGCGCAATCCTGCGCTTCAACGGCGCAATCAAGGAGCTCCATGGTGGCGAGGCTCTGACCACCAACAACCGTATGGAACTGTTGGCGGCCATCTCGGCGCTCAATGCGCTCAAGGAGCCTTGCGTCGTCGACCTTTATACCGACAGCAATTACGTCAAGGACGGCATTTTCGGCTGGATCGATGGCTGGAAACGCAACGGCTGGAAAACCGCTGCCCGACAGCCGGTGAAGAATGCCGAGCTGTGGCAGCAGCTCGACGCTGCGCGCAACCGCCACCAGGTCACCTGGCATTGGGTCAAGGGCCATGCCGGCCATCCTGAGAACGAGCGCGCCGACGAATTGGCGCGGCTCGGCATGGCGCCATTCAAGACGAAGTCGGCGAAACCCGTGCTCGCGTCCGTGCCGCCGAAGGAAGGCACCCAGTCCAGGCAATCGGCGGCCAAGAAGGTTCGGCGCTCGACCCAGAGTTATTGATCCGGTTGAACTGGCGTGTCAGCGGATCAGAAGGGCGGTGCCGAACAGTCCGATGGCAAACACCGTATGCGACACAAGATTGAGGGCGCGGACCTGCATCGGATTGGGCCGCTTCGAAGCGGCCCAGCCGGCGCCCATGCCGGGCGCCAGCAGAAACCACCCGGCGCCGACGGTGACGATGCCGAGCATAAAAGCCGGCAGGAAGGTCGGCGCGGTGAGCCAGGCCGTTCCGGCCAGCACGACCAGTATGACGCCGTAGACGATGCCGACAGCATAATGAAAGGCCCAGCCAAGTACTGATTCATGCGGGTAGGGCGAGGCCTCGCCAATGTCGTCATGGAAGACCTTGCCTTCCCTGAGATGCCAGACCCAGCGGCCGACCAGCCCCCAGTTCGGCCGCGGTTGAGCAAACACCTTGCTCAGGAAAATCGCCCAGACATCCATAAGCGCGGTTGCGCCGATGCCGATCGCGACGCTGCGCCACAAGATGTCGGACATAATCGAGGTCCCCAAAAGCAAGCAGTCCCGAAGGGCCGACACATGGCCCCGAAAACCGGGTCGGCTTTCGGAAGAATCATGCGCCGATGCAAAAGTCAGCGTCCTTTGGACGCTGAGCGCTCGAAGGCGCCCGCCGCCGTCCCAGGCCTATGCTGTCGCCAGGACGGAAAGCTGTCCGAGAATGTGAGCCGCACCGGACTCGTCGACGCCGGGCTTTGTCTCGACATTGAGTGCGGTGACCTTGCCGTCATCGACGATCATCGAAAAACGCCTTGAGCGCAGCCCCATGCCGCCGCTGGAGAGGTCGGCGTCGAGGCCGACCGATTTGGCGAAATCGCCATTGCCATCGGCAAGATAAAGGATTTTGCCTTCACCGCCGCTGAAGCGGGCCCAAGCCCCCATGACGTGAACATCGTTGACCGAGACAACGGCGATAGTGTCGACGCCGCGCGCCAGGATGGCGTCGTAATTATCCAGGTAGCCGGGCAGATGATTGTTGCTGCAGGTCGGCGTGAAAGCGCCTGGAACGCCAAACAGCACGACCGTCTTTCCTGAGAATATCTCGCCCGTCGTGATCGGCTTTGCACCGTCGGCGGTCATTGTCTTGAAGGTCGCATCGGGCAGTTTGTCGCCAACGGAGATCGTCATGATGGTCCTCGCTTGGAAATGGAAGGGAGTGTCCTTGCGATAGCGAATTAAGGCGCGCCCGGCAACCGTCCAGACGTTGGCATCACGGGAATGGCAACAGGCCTTCGACCGCGCCTGCGGCGCTTGTCAGTGTGTAGTGCAGGCCGCCATCGGTTGGCGTTGTCGACGGCCTGTCGAGGATCGGCACAGTAAAGATCAGCTTGCCATCCTTTTCGCTGCGTGCCGGGGCACCGAACATGTAGTCGCGTTCGCCGGCAACGAAGAAGTCGGCGCCCTCGGGGCTGCCCGGAAAGCTCGCTTCGACAATCAGCGTTTCGTGGTCGCCCGGCAGTACGTTTATGCCGAAATCGGGCGTTGCCGTGGCGGGCAGGGTTGCAAGGCCCGCCTTGACCAGTGCCGCATCCTCGGCGTTGTCGGGATCGGCGCCGGGATCGACGGTCAGCCTTGTCTGCACCGGGATGCAGATGGTTTCGCAAATGCCGAGGAAGATGTCCGCATCGATGACGGCCGGCTGGCCGGGCGCGGCAAGCGTGAACGTCACCGGCAACGAAACCGGGTGGTCGTAGCCGGCCCATTTGCCATAGCCGTCGTCATGGCGCTGCGGCGGCGGAAACGAAAGCGTCGCGTCGGCAATGTTGGTGCTGGCCGAGACGTCGATCTGTGGCGGCACGCCCGCATCACCCGGATCGCGCCAATAGGTCTTCCAGCCGGGCTTCAGCGCAATGTCGAGGACGCCCTGGAGACGCCCGGCCTCGTCGGCCTTGCCGCTCGTCACCAGCCGCACCCTGCCGCCTTCGCTATTGTACCAGGCCGATGAGGAGGCTGAGGCGGGGAGGCCGGTCGCCGATCCAATGGCCACGCTAAGCAGCAGGATTTTCAAGCTTTGCATGGCGATGATTTGATCGTCTGTTGATGGCCACACAATGATTTCATGACGCCGCCGGCATCATATTTGCGTGACCTTCGGCTTTTGAGCCTAATCAAATCGGGCGCCGCCCATCTTTTCGACGCCCCGGAAACGCGTTACGCTGTGGCCATGGATTTGTTGCGCCATAAAAGGACGGCCGCAGGACCCGGCTTTCTCGACGATCAGTTCCTGATTGCCATGCCCGGCATGAAGGACGACCGCTTCACACGCTCCGTCATCTACATTTGCGCGCACAGCGACGAAGGCGCGATGGGGCTGATCATCAACCAGACGCAGCAGATGCTGTTTCCGGACCTGCTCGTGCAACTCGGAATCATGAACGAGCTGGAGGCAATTCGCCTGCCGCCGCCGGCGCGCGACTTCGTCGTGCGCAATGGCGGACCGGTGGATCGCAGCCGCGGCTTCGTTCTGCATTCGGGCGACTACCGGGTGGAATCCTCGCTCGCCGTGTCCGACGATGTCTGTCTGACCGCGACCGTCGACATATTGCGCGCCATCTCCTCCGGCCGCGGACCCCGGCGGGCGCTGATGGCGCTCGGCTATGCCGGCTGGGGTGCGGGCCAGCTTGAAAATGAGATCGTCGAGAATGGCTGGCTGACTTGCCCGGCAAGTGCCGAGCTTCTGTTCGACGCCGACATCGATCGCAAATATGACCGGATCCTCGCCTCGATCGGCATCGATCTTGCGCATCTCAGCCTGGCTGCCGGTCACGCCTGAACCTCATTACGTCCTGAAACTTGTCACGCTTGGGTCAACGGATACTGTTCCTTCAGCGTCTTCAGCACCTGGTCGCCCGGCATCGGCGCGCCGAACATGAAGCTCTGCACGTATTCGCAGCCCATCTGCCGCAACTCCAGCGCATCGCTCTCGTCCGAAATGCCTTCGGCGACAACCGACAGGCCGAGTTCATGCGCCATGTTGACCATGGATTTGAGCAGCACCGCACGTTTCGGCGTCGCGTCGTCGACGAAGCTCTTGTCGATCTTGATAGTGTCGAACGGAAAGCGCGTCAGATAGGCCAGCGATGAATAGCCGGTGCCGAAATCATCCAGCGACAGGCCGATGCCAAGCTGCTTCAGCTTGGTCAGCACATGGGCGGTCTGCTCGGGATTGTCCATCACCAGCGATTCGGTGAGTTCGAGCCGGAAGCAGCGCGGTTTCAGGTTGGCTCGCGCGATGACCGAGCGGACGTCACTGACCAGGTCGCGGCGGATGAGCTGACGGCTGGACAGATTGACCGAGACCGACAGCGGCGCATCGCCGATCTGCTTTTGCCATCCCGCCAGGTCTTCGGCAGCCTGCTGCATGGCGAACAGCCCAAGCTGCACGATCAGGCCGCAGTTTTCGGCGACCGGAATGAAATCCGCCGGCGGGATCATGCCGCGCCGCGGATGGTCCCAGCGCAGCAGCGCTTCGAAGCCTGCGACGCTGCCGTCCTCCAGCCGCACGATCGGCTGGTAGGCAAGCGTGAATTCGCGTCGTTCGATGGCGCGGCGCAGGTCGGACTCGAACTGCAGCCGGTCGGTGCCGACGGTGCGGAAGGCGGGACGGAACGGCTCGATCCGGTCGCCGCCGAAGCGCTTGGCCTGATGCATGGCAAGCTCGGCATCCTTGACCATGTCCTCGGCCGAGGTCTGCGTGGCGGTCCAGGTGATCAGCCCGATCGAGGCCGTCAGCACGATCTCGCGCTTGGCGAAGGTGATCGGGTTGTTGATGGCGTGCTTGATGGCATCGGCAATGGCCGCGATGCGGGCCGGATCCTGCTCCGACAAAAGCATCAGCGCGAACTGGTCGCCGGCAAAGCGCGACAGCGAATCCTTCGGCTTGAGCAGTCGGTGCAGCCGCCGCGCGATAGTCAAAAGGATGGTATCGCCGGCCGAGATGCCGAGCCCGTCATTGACCTGCTTGAACCGGTCTATGTCGATGACGAAGGCAGTCGGGCGCACCTTCTCTTCGGTGCGGGCAATCGAAATGATCGCCTCCAGCCGGTTCATGAACAGCTCGCGGTTGGGCAGGCCGGTCAGATTATCGTGCACGGCGTCATGTAGCAGCCGTTCCTCGGATTTCTTCTGCTCCGTCACGTCGACCATGGTGCCGACGCAGCGGATGACCTCGCCGTCCGAGCCGATCACCGGCCGGGCGCGCAACGAAAACCAGTGATAGTGCCCGTCGGCGCCGCGCAGGCGGAAGTTTTGCGACACCCGGCCGCGCCGGTGCTCGAGCACCACGTCGAGCGTCGTGCGAAACGTGTCGCGGTCGTCGGCATGCAGCACCGGCAGCCAGTTGCGGGCAGGGCCGCCGAGGCTGTTGGGGGCAAGACCGAGCTGAATGCTGACGTCGGGACGAGTGACGACGCGGTCGCGCAGCACGTCCCAGTCCCACACAGTATCGCCCGATCCGGCAACCGCCAGCGCCTGCCGCTCAAGGTCGGAGAACAGGCCCTGATGCAGCGCGCCGCCGGCAAAAGCGTGCTGCATCACGGTGAAGCCGATCAGCAGGATGATGAGGATCAGCCCACCGCCCAGCGCCGGCTGAGCGATATCGTTGTCCAGCATGCCGGTGATTGCCATCCACGATCCGCATAGCCACAGCAGAACCATCACCCAACTGGGCACCAGCATGATGGCGCGGTCGTAACCGCGGATACCGAGGAAGATGATCAGGCCGAGCCCGGTTAGCGCGGTGGCGGCGAAGGACAGCCTGGCAATGCCGGCGGCAACCGCCGGATCGATGATGGCGACACCGGCGATCAGCACCAGCCCGAGAATCCAGACCAGTGCGCCGTAGCTGAAATGGCCGTGCCACCGGTTGAGGTTGAGATAGGCAAACAGGAACACCACGAAGGTCGCCGCAAGCGCCACCTCCGTTCCGGCGCGCCACATCTGCTCATTGCCCGGGGAGATTTCTATGATCTTGTTGAGAAAGCCGAAATCGACGCAGATATAGGCAAGCACCGCCCAGGCTAGGGCCGCCGTTGCTGGGAACATCGAGGTCCCCTTGACGACGAAAAGAATGGTCAGGAACAGCGCCAGCAGGCCGGCGATGCCGATGACGATGCCACGAAACAGCGTGTAGGAATTGACCGAGTCCTTGTAGGATTCAGGATCCCACAGATAGACCTGCGGCAGCTTGGGCGAGGCGAGCTCGGCGATGAAGGTAATCACCGTTCCCGGGTTCAGTGTGACCCGGAACACGTCGGCGTCGGGGCTGGTCTGGCGGTCGAGCGCAAAGCCTTCGCTGGGCGTGATCGCAGCGATACGGGTCGAGCCGAGATCCGGCCAGAACAGGCCGGAATTCACCAGCCGGAAATGCGGTGCGACAATCAGCCTGTCGAGCTGCTGGTCGGTGGTATTAGCGAGCGCGAACACCGCCCAGTCACCGGTCGAGCGCGCATCATTTGCCTCGACCTCGATGCGCCGCACGATGCCGTCCGGGCCTGGCGCGGTCGACACCTGAAAATTCTCGCCCTGGTTCCGGTAGATCAAGACGGCGCCCGAAAGATCGAGCGCAACGTCGTCGCGGGCGATCTTGATCGGTTCTACGGCAAACGCCGAGGATGCCGCGCAGAGCGTGACGATTGCCGCCAGCATAAAGGCAAGCAGCGACCCGTTGCGCAGAAAATTCGTCAAAATCAGCCCTTTGTTCCAACGCCCGGCGGATCGTCCGCGATTCGGGCGTATAGGTAATGGTCCTGCCAGATGCCGTTGATCCTGAGATAGGATCGTAGCAGTCCTTCGCGCCGGAATCCGGCTTTTTCAAGCACGCGGATCGACCGGGCGTTATCGGGGATACAGGCAGCTTCGATCCGGTGCAATCGCAGCGTTTCGAAGGCGAAACGCGTCACCACTTTGACGGCATCGGTCATCAGGCCGCGTCCGCTGAAGCGCTCGCCGATCCAGTAGCCGATATGGCCGCTTTGGGCGACCCCGTGGCGGATATTGCCGAGGGTGATACCGCCGGCCAGCTTGCCGCTGCTTTTCTCGAAGATGAAGAAGGCGATCGCCGTCCCCTGCGCGTAGTCCTCGCGGTAGCGGCCGATACGGTGCCGCCACGCCGTGCGGTCGAGTTCGTCAGGCGTCCATCGCGGCTCCCACGGCTCGAGGAAGGCGCGGCTTTCACTGCGCAGCACCGACCACTCGCGATAGTCGTTGGTCAGCGGTACGCGCAGCGTGACAAGCTCGCCCTTCAGTGCCGGCAGGTCGCGGCGAAAGAAAGGGAGCGCGAACACGACGCTCGAATAGGCTTAGACGGCAAGCTTACGGGCAGTGGTCTGCGTGCCCGAAAGCGAATCGAGGATGGCCTCATAGGGCGCGAGCGTACCCACCGGCCCGACGGCTGTAAGCGTCGGCTTGGTCGAAAAAAGCCGGGACGACAGATCCGTCAGCCGCTCGACAGTCAACGCCGCCAGCCGCTCCATCAGCTCTTCCTTGGCGATCGGCCTGCCGAACAGAAGCAACTGCCTGGCGATCTGCGAGGCGCGGCTGGCCGGGCTCTCGGCCGACATGATCAGCCCGGCGCGGTATTGGGCACGCGCCCGGTCAAGCTCCTCCTGCAGGATGTTTTCACCGGCCTTTTGCAACTCGTCGATGATCACAGGCACCAGCTCGGCAATATCGCTTTG
Source organism: Mesorhizobium sp. M0296 (assembly GCF_040321675.1). Taxonomy (NCBI): domain Bacteria; kingdom Pseudomonadati; phylum Pseudomonadota; class Alphaproteobacteria; order Hyphomicrobiales; family Phyllobacteriaceae; genus Mesorhizobium; species Mesorhizobium sp. M0296. The sequence continues at coordinate 96,259 of NZ_JAMYRZ010000009.1, read as the reverse complement.
TCCGGTCGCCGCGTGGACCCCGAAGACGCCCGTGTCGGAAAAACCCCAATGGAAGGCATAGACCGAATAGCACAGGCCGCGTTTTTCGCGGACTTCCTGGAAAAGTCGCGACGACATGCCGCCGCCCAGGATCATCGACAGGACCTGGGAGGCATAGAAATCGCGGACGTGATAGGCGCGGCCCTCGAAACCCAGCACGATCTGCGCGTCCATCAGGTCGCGGTCCTCGCGAAAATCGCCGCCGACATATTGCGCATATTGCGGGACGGTGCCGTCGGCCTTGCCGCGGAAGCTGCCGAGACGCTTTTCGACCTCCCGCACGAAATCGTCGTGCTTGATATCGCCGGCCGCCACCATCACCATGTTCTCGGCGCCGTACTGTCGTTCGATGAAGTCGTGCAGCTGCTTCGAAGTGAAGGATTTGACGGTTTCCGGCGTGCCAAGAATCGAGCGGCCGATAGTCTGGTGGCGGAAGGCGGTCTCGGTAAAGTGATCGAAAACGACGTCGTCGGGCGTATCGTGCGCGGCGCCGATCTCCTGCAGAATCACATGCTGCTCTCGTTCCAACTCCTGCGGATCGAATTCGGATTCCTGCAGGATGTCGGAAAGGATATCGACGGCCAGCGGCACGTCGTCGCTCAGAACCCTTGCATAATAGGAAGTCGTCTCGACGCTGGTGGCGGCATTGATCTCGCCGCCGACGTCCTCGATCTCCGAGGCAATCTCGAAGGCGCTTCGCCGCCTAGTGCCCTTGAAAGCCATGTGCTCGAGCAAGTGCGCCATTCCGTGCTCTTCGTCACGCTCGTTGCGTGCGCCCGACTTGACCCAGGCGCCAAGGGCAACAGATTCGAGGCTTGGAAGGGTTTCGGTGGCGACTGTCAGGCCGTTCGACAGACGGCTTACCTCAACACCCATATGGCAATTACTCCCTAACGCGCCGCCCGCGTGTGGCGGCCGAGATAATCTTCCACCATTTTCAGGTCGGATGGAAGTACCGTGTATTTTTCCTCGGCGCTCATCAACCCGCCTAGCCATGCAGGCAGGGCAGGCGACACGCCGCTGGCGGCTTCGACGGCGGCGGGAAACTTTGCCGGGTGCGCAGTGCCCAGCACCACCATCGGCACCTCACCCGCAGCCTTGCCGGCGGCCACATGCACGGCCGCGGCCGTATGCGGGTCGAGCAGATAGCCGCTCGCCGCAAGTGTGGTGCGGATGGTGGCGGCGACCTCGTCCATGGTGGCGCGGCCGGCGTCGAATTCGGAGCGGATCTTGGCGATTTCGCCGGCCTCGATGGTGAAGGCGCCGGACTGCTTGAGCCCGTTCATGTAGCGCCGCACGGTCGAGGCATCGCGGCCGGACGCTTCGAACAGCAAGCGTTCGAAGTTCGAAGACACCTGGATGTCCATCGAGGGCGACGTGGTCGAAAAGACCCCCTTCATGCGGTATTCGCCGGTCGCCAGCGTGCGCGCCAGAATATCGTTGTCGTTGGTGGCGATGATCAGCCGTTCGATCGGCAGCCCCATCTTCTTGGCGGCATAGCCGGCGAAGATGTCGCCGAAATTGCCGGTCGGCACGGTGAAGGAAACCGGCCTGTCGGGCGCGCCGAGCGACAGGCCGGACGAGAAATAATAGACGATCTGGGCCATGATGCGGGCCCAGTTGATCGAGTTGACGCCGGACAGCGATACCCGGTCGCGAAAACCGTGGTCGTTGAACATGGCCTTTACCAGGCCCTGGCAGTCGTCGAAATTGCCTTCGATCGCCAACGCATGGACGTTTGCGGCGGTCGAGGTCGTCATCTGCCGCTGCTGTACCGGCGAGACGCGGCCGTGCGGGAAAAGCACGAAGATGTCGGTGCGGTTGCGCCCGGCAAAGGCATCGATGGCGGCCCCTCCGGTGTCGCCGGAGGTGGCACCGACAATGGTGGCGCGCTGGTCGCGCTCGGCCAGCACATGGTCCATCAGCCGCGCAAGAAGCTGCATCGCCACGTCCTTGAACGCGAGCGTCGGGCCGTGGAACAGCTCCAGCACGAAGCTGTTCGGCCCGGTCTGCACCAGCGGGCAGACGGCCTCATGGCGGAAGGTCGCATAGGCTTCGCGCACCAGCCGTTCGAACACTGGCGCCGCGATCTCGCCGCCGAGGAACGGCGACAGCACACGGATGGCAAGATCGGGATAGGCAAGGCCGCGCATGGCGCGGATCTCGGCTGCGGAAAAATGCGGCCAGGCGCTCGGCAGGTAGAGCCCGCCGTCGCGCGCCAGTCCGGCCAGCACCGCGTCGGAAAATCCAAGCGCGGGCGCTTCCCCGCGGGTACTCACATATTGCATCGTCACGTTTCCATTGCTGCCGGGAATTTTCGCCCGCCGCGAGGTGGTGGATTTCTGCGCAGGCTCAGTCGCATTTTTGCCGCGCGGTTGATATACGTCACCGGCTTTGCGAGAGGGAAGTGCAGTTCATGGCGTTTCATTCATTCAACGGTCGTTTTGTCGCGGGTCTGGCGCTCGCCGGCTTTATGCTTGCCGCCGCAGGTTGCCAATCGAGCGACAATGGAATTCTCGGCTTCGGCAAAAAGGATACAACACCGCCACCGCCACCCGATCCCAAGGTGCTTTCCAGCCAGCTGCAGGCCTATTGCCCGAAAGTGACGTTGCGGGACGGCACCGCCTTCTTCAATACCTACGCCAAGAGCGGTCCGAAGCCGAAGAAAAAAACCGATGTTGCCGCCGAGGAAGCCGCCCAGCCGGCAGCGGACGCGGCTGGCGCCGATCAGCCGGACGATTCCGCCAAGATCATCTATCAGGCCTCGATCACCGATGTGACCCGCGACTGCAGCCGCGCCAACGGCTCCTTGTCGATGAAGATAGCCGTCGCCGGCAAGGTCGTGCCTGGCCCGATGTTCACCCCCGGGACCATCACCATGCCGATCCGCATCGCGGTGATGCACGGCACCGAAGTTCTCTATTCGCAGCTTCACTCCTATCAGGTCCAGGTTACTGATCCTTCGAGTGCCACGCAGTTCGTCTTCACCGATTCCAACGTCGTCGTTCCGGAGCCGACGGCGAAGGACTACCAGGCGTATGCCGGGTATGACGAGGGCGCTCCGAAAGTAGCGACAGACAAGCCGAGGAAGAAGAAAGCCGCCGCGACCAACTAAGCCGCTGCATTCGCGCCACGGCGGTTGGAGGCGGCCTCTCAGGCGTCCGCCGACCATTCCGACAGCGCGGCGATCACGCTTTTCAGTTCCGCCCAGCGGCGGATGACCGTTTCCGCGCCGGCCTCGGTCAGCGCATCGGCGTGGCCGGGATAGCTGTGCGCCGCGCCGGTGAAGCCGATGACGCGCATTCCCGCCGTCTTGGCGCCGGTGACGCCATGCACCGAATCCTCGATGACAAAGGTGTTCGCAGGATCGGCCTTGAGCTTTTCCGCGGCGAACCGAAACACGTCCGGCGCCGGCTTGGATTTCCCGGTCGGGGTTTCCAGCGAGGAAAAGATACGGCCGGCAAAGAACGGCAAAAGCTGCACCTTCTCCAGCATGAATTCGATTCGCTCCGAACGCGAATTCGAACAGACGCAGCGCGGCACTGCTACCGCGGCGACAGCCTCGTGCGCCCCGTCGATGGCACGCACGTCGCTGCGCAGCCGACGATCGACCAGCTGTTCCTCCTTGTCGATCAGCGAGGCCTGGAACGGGATCCGGGACTTTTCCTCGACCCGCATCATGATGTCCTTGAAAGTCAACCCGGCATAGACCTCGGAAATCTCCTCGGCCGATATCTCGTAGCCGGCCGAGGTCAACAGCTCGGCATCGATCCGCGCGGCGATGATTTCGGAATCGACGAGCACGCCGTCGCAATCGAAGATGACAAGGTCTGGCTGAGGCATGGTGATCCGGAAAGCGGGATGAGGGGAATGCCGAGGCCCTTTGGTCCAAACGGCTCAGGCGGCGCGGCATACACCAACAGGCCGTGCTTCGCAAATTCGGCGGGCTGCTTCACTGAATATTTACGCTGATCGGTAACCATAACGGACAGTAAACAGTAACGCGTGCCTTGGGTGTCACAATGTCTGCCGTGCGTCTTCTCGACGAGCTTTCCGATGCTCCCCAGCAATCCGAGTGGCTGGATACGATCCTGAAGGGCGACTGCGTCGCCGCGCTCGAACGGCTGCCGGAAAAGTCGATCGACGTGATCTTCGCCGATCCGCCCTATAATTTGCAGCTCGATGGCGATCTGCACCGGCCCGACCAATCCAAGGTCGATGCCGTCGACGACCATTGGGACCAGTTCGACAGTTTTGAGGCCTACGACGCCTTCACCCGCGCCTGGCTGCTGGCGGCGCGCCGTGTGTTGAAGCCCAACGGCACGATCTGGGTTATCGGCTCCTACCACAATATTTTCAGGGTCGGGGCAAAGATGCAGGACCTGGGCTTCTGGATCCTCAACGACGTCGTCTGGCGCAAGACCAATCCAATGCCCAATTTCCGTGGCCGCCGTTTCCAGAACGCGCATGAGACGATGATCTGGGCATCGCGCGACCAGAAGGGCAAGGGCTACACTTTCAACTACGAGGCGCTGAAGGCATCGAACGACGACGTCCAGATGCGCTCGGACTGGCTGTTTCCGATCTGCACCGGCGGCGAGCGCCTGAAGAACGACAATGGTGACAAATTGCATCCGACGCAGAAGCCGGAAGCGTTGCTTGCCCGCATCATGACGGCATCGACCAGGCCGGGCGACATCGTGCTCGACCCGTTCTTCGGTTCAGGAACCACCGGGGCTGTGGCCAAGCGGCTTGGCCGCCACTTCGTCGGCATCGAGCGCGAACAAACCTATATCGATGCCGCCATGGAACGTATCGATGCGGTCCGGCCGCTGGAAGGCGCCAACTTGACGGTACTGACCGGCAAGCGGGCTGAGCCGCGCGTCGCATTCGTCACGCTTCTCGACAATGGCTTGGTGGCGCCAGGCGCCACGCTCTACGACGCCAAGAAGCGCTGGGCGGCAAAAGTGCGCGCCGACGGCACGCTGGCCATCGGCGACAGTGCCGGGTCGATCCACAAGATCGGCGCCGAGGTGCAGGGGCTGGACGCCTGCAACGGATGGACCTTCTGGCATTATGAGCGCAGCGGCGGCCTGACCCCGATCGACGAGCTTCGCCGCATTGCTCGGCTAGGCATGGAGCGGGCGGGCGCCTGACGGCTTCCGAGTTGCGACAGATCGGTTAATGCGAAGGCTCAACCAACTCCTGGAACCGATTCAAATCACACTTTGATCCCAAGACGCTCAAGGTCCGCCCTGAGCGTCCTTGCATCGGTGAACAGCACCGACTGCCAGCCCGCCGCCTTGGCGCCGTCGACGTTCTTCTGGCTGTCGTCGATGAACAGCGTCGCTGACGGTTCGAGGCTGAACGCGGCGACGTGGTGGTCATAGATGGCGCGATCCGGCTTGATCTGGCGGATGTCGCCGGAAACGGTGACGCCGCGCGGCCGATTGAGGAAATCGAAGCGCTCGCGGGCCTCGGCGAGCGTATCCGCAGCGAAATTGGTGAGCATCGTCACGTCATGGCCGCTGTCGATCAGGCCGATCATGATGGCGACGCTGTCCTCATAGGCGTGAGGCACCATCTCGTGCCAGTGCCGGCGGAAATTGCGGATATTTTCGGCGTGCTCGGGATATTGCGCGATCGCCAGCGCTTCGGCCTCTTCCCAACTGCGGCCGCGATCCTGCTCGATGTTCCAATCATGCGTGCAGACATTGTCGAAGAACCATTTCCGTTCGTCGGGATCGGGGATCAAGCGACTGAAGGGCAGGTCCGGATCATAGTGGATCAGCACTTTGCCGATGTCGAAAACGATGTGGCGGATTTCAGTCATTCTTCTCTCTTTCAACGCGGCCGCTGCTTTTTCGTCGCGCCCGGTATCGCCGCTTCGATTACCTTTTTCATGACGCTCGGCAGCGCTTCCCCGGAAATTTCATGCGCCAGCGACCAGAAATGCCCGGCCGGGGCGACGCTGTCGGTGTCCGCCTTGAACACGTAGAGTTCAAGCGCAAAATGAGTAAAGACATGGCCGATGCGTCCGGCCCGCCGCCAGTCGCCGGGGAACGGGGCTGCCGCTTCCGTGGTGGCGCCGTCTATGCGCGCCGTCCAGCCGGTCGTCGGCACCTCAGTCATGCCGCCGAGCAGGCCCTTTTCGACGCGCTTTCGCAAAAGCACGGCGCCGTCGCCCCTGACGGCAACGAAGGCGGCACCGCGGCGTAGGGGTCTTTCGGCCTTGGGCAGGCGGACCGGAAAGCGTTCGGGGTCGCCCGAGATTGTGGCGCTGCAATCCTCGCGAACGGGGCACAGCATGCAGCGGGGCCGGCGCGGCGTGCAGATCGTCGCGCCCAGGTCCATCATCGCCTGCGCGAAGTCGCCGGGCCTTGTCGGGGGAACCATGCGTTCGACCTGGCCGCGTATCTCGCCCTTGGCTTCGCCCAGCGGCGTGGCGATCGAAAACAGCCGTGAGACGACCCGTTCGACATTGCCGTCGACGACCGCGGCTGGTCGGTCGAAGGCGATCGCTCCGATCGCCGCCGCCGTATAGGCGCCGATGCCGGGCAGTTCCTTCAAGCCGGACTCGCTGTCCGGAAAGCGGCCGCCTTGCCGCGCGACGAGATCGGCACAGGCTTTGAGGTTACGGGCGCGGGAATAATAGCCGAGCCCGGCCCAGGCCTTCATGACGTCTTCGGTCGGTGCCGCCGCCAGCGCCTGGACCGTTGGCCATTTCTGCACGAACGCCCGGAAATAGGATTTTACCGCCTCGACCGTGGTTTGCTGCAGCATCACCTCGGAAAGCCAGACCAGATAGGGATCGGGCCGCGCCCCGCCCGCCAGCGTGCGCGGCGAAACGCGCCAGGGCAGGTCGCGGTGATGCGCGTCGTACCAGCCAAGCAGCCGGGAGGCGATCTCGACATTGTCTCCGGATACGGCCTTGCGGGTCTGGTCGTGCAGTGCCATTGATCGAGGGTCGGCCCTAATCCATTGGTGCTGAAGCTGGAGAACGCACATGGCAGGGAAAAGGCCCTTCGGCAATCCCGTTCCGGTGAGCGATCTCGCAACCGAGATCCTCGACCCAGTGCTGCGCAAGCGGGCCGGTATGTCGATCGGACTGGTCCAGTCATGGGAAGAAATTGCCGGGCCGCGGCTTGCCGGCCGCTCGCGCCCGGAAAAGATCCAGTGGCCGCGCCGCATGCACGAGGACGATCCTTTCGAACCGGCGGTGCTGGTGATTGCCTGCGAGGGTGTGGCGGCGCTGCATCTGCAGCACGAGACCGGCGAGATCATCAACCGGGTCAATGCCTTCCTCGGTTTCAATGCGATAGGTCGCATCAGGATCGTGCAGAAGCCGGTAATGGCGGGCAACGACAAGCCGAAACCCAGTTTGCGGCCATTGACTGCGGCCGAGAAAGCGAAGCTGTCGGGCACCGTTGGTTTGATCGAGGACGGCGGGCTGCGCGCCTCGCTGGAGCGGCTTGGCGCCACCATTCTCGGTCAAAAGAAACCGTGATCTCGCGCTATCGTGATGGTATGCCCGGATTTGGCGATTGGAATGGGGGCGGTAATGCCTTAATTCGCGCCAACTCTCGCTTTTTGTAGACTTTGCATTGCAAAATCCAACTATTGCCAGGTGATTCGTATGATCCGTTCCTTGTCCCGCAGAAACCTTTTGACTTCGCTGGCCGCAATACCAGCGGTGGCGCTGCTTGCCGCCTGCAGCGACTCGGGCGAGAAAGCCGAGGCGCAGGATGTGAAGCCTGCGGCTCCGGAACCTGCGAAGCCGGCCGCTCCGGCCGCCGCGGCGGCGCCGGAGGCTCAGGGCACGGTCGATATGGCGGCGCTGCTGAAGCCCGGCGCATTGCCCGACATGCAGCTCGGCAAGGACGATGCAAAGGTCACCATCGTCGAATATGCATCGATGACCTGCCCGCATTGCGCGCATTTCGCCGAGACCACTTTTCCGGAGCTGAAGACGAAATATATCGACACCGGCAAGGCCCGTTACATACTGCGCGAGTTTCCGTTCGATCCCAGCGCCGAGGCCGGTTTCATGCTGGCGCGCTGCTCCAAGGACAACTATTTCCCGATGGTCGACGTACTGTTCAGGCAGCAGGCGAACTGGGTTGGTGTGAACAATACCAAGGACGCACTGCTGCAAATCGCCAAGCTTGCCGGTTTTACACAGGAGTCCTTCGAGGCCTGCTTGACGGACCAGAAACTTCTGGACGATGTGAGATCCGTCCAGAAGCGCGGCGCCGACGAATTCAAGGTCGATTCCACACCGACCTTTTTCATCAACGGAAAGACCTACAAAGGGGCGATGTCGATTGCGGAAATGTCGGCCATCATCGACCCTCTGCTCTGACGTTTCGGCAGCGCCGAAGCGGCGTAGCTTCGGCGTGCGCACTTCTTTGTCTTGCCGCGGGTTCTCTTTGCAAAACCGCGGCACAGTTTTGCGAAACTTGGCTATGGGCCGGCGCGAATGAAGTTCTCGCGCCTTCGCCTCCTCGGCTTCAAATCCTTCGTCGAACCCGGCGAGTTCGTCATCGAACGCGGCCTGACCGGCATCGTCGGGCCGAACGGCTGCGGCAAGTCGAACCTGGTCGAGGCGCTGCGCTGGGTCATGGGCGAAAGCTCCTACAAGAACATGCGTGCGTCCGGCATGGACGACGTCATCTTTTCCGGCTCGGGAACGCGTCCGGCCCGCAACACCGCCGAAGTCACGCTGTTCCTCGACAATAGCGACCGCACCGCGCCGTCCGCCTTCAACGACGCCGACGAGTTGCAGGTCTCGCGCCGCATCGAGCGCGAGGCCGGCTCGCTCTACCGCATCAACGGCAAGGAGGCTCGCGCCAAGGACGTTCAGCTGCTGTTCGCCGACCAGTCGACCGGCGCCCGCTCGCCCTCGATGGTCGGCCAGGGCCGCATCGGCGAGCTGATCCAGGCAAAGCCGCAGGCGCGCCGCGCGCTGCTGGAAGAGGCGGCCGGAATTTCCGGCCTGCATACGCGCCGCCACGAAGCCGAGCTGCGGCTGAAGGCGGCGGAACAGAACCTCGAAAGGCTGGACGACGTCGTCGGCGAGCTGGAAAGCCAGATCGAAAGCCTGAAACGCCAGGCCCGCCAGGCCTCGCGCTTCAAGAACCTGTCGGCCGACATCCGCAAGGCCGAAGCGACGCTGCTGCATCTGCGCTGGACGCTGGCCAAGACGCAGGAAGGCGAAGCGCGTTCGGCGCTGGCGATTGCCACCGCGCTGGTCGGTGACCGTGCCGCCGCCCAGATGGCTGCCGCCAGGGAACAAGGCATCAACGCCCACCGGCTGCCGGACCTGCGCGATGCGGAAGCCGCTGCCGCCGCCGCCTTCCAGCGTCTATCGATCGCCAAGGCGCAGATCGAGGAAGAGGCAGGCCGCATCCGCGCCCGCCAGGCTGAGCTCGACCGCCGACTGCAACAGCTCGATGGCGACCTTGCCCGCGAGGAGCGCATGGTCCGCGACAATGCGGATATCCTCGAACGCCTCGCCGCCGAAGAAGCCGCGCTCAACGCCGAAAACGCCGGCGCCGCCGAGCGCGAGGCCAGCACCCGCGCGGCTTTCGAGCAGGCGGCATCGACGCTTGCCTCGAGCGAGGCCAGGCTCACCGCGCTGACCGCCGAACGGGCGGAGGCTGCCGCCTCGCGCAACCAGATCGAACGGACGCTGCGCGACACCGCTGAGCGCCGCGACCGCTTTGCCCGCCAGCTTGCCGATGTCGACCGCGAACTGTCGGAGATCGTCTCCAGGGTCGCCGGCCTGCCCGATCCCGCCGAGAAGCGGCTGCTGGTCGATCAGGCGCTGACGCTGCTCGAAGAGGCTGAGGCAGCCGCCATTGCCGCCGAACAGGCGGTCGCCGAGGCGCGTGCAGGCGAAAGTGCTGCCCGCCCACCGGTTCAGGACGCAAAGGCCGAGCTGGCGCGGATCGAAACCGAGGCCCGCACGCTGGCCAAGATCCTCAACGCCGCCAGCGGCGATCTATTTCCCTCGGTGCTGGAGCAGATCAGCGTCGAGCGTGGCTACGAGACGGCGCTGGGTGCCGCGCTTGGCGAAGATCTCGACGTGCCGCTCGACCGCAGTGCGCCGGTACATTGGGGCCAGAGCGAAATCCAGCCTGCCGACGCCGCATTGCCCGAAGGCATAAGGAGCCTCGCCAGCGTTGTGCGTGCGCCGGCACAGCTGGCCCGCAGGCTGGCCCAGATCGGCATTGTCGAAGCCGCCGACGGAAGACGGCTGCAGACGCTGCTTGCTCCCGGTCAACGGCTGGTCAGCCGCGAAGGCGCGCTCTGGCGTTGGGACGGCTTCACCGCCAGCGCCGATGCCCCGACCGCCGCCGCGCAGCGGCTGGCGCAGAAAAACCGGTTGGCCGAGCTCGATGCCGAAGCAGTCCATGCCACGCGCACCCTGCGCGAAGCTGAACAAGCCCTTGCCCAGGCCGAACAGGCGCTTGCCCAGGCGAGCGATGCCGAACGCAACGCCCGACAGGCCGGGCGCGACGCCCAGCACTGGCTCGACGCTGCCCGCAACACGCTGGCCGAGGCCGAAAAAGCCGGCGGCGAGCTGTCGAGCCGGCGTGCAGCACTTGACGAGGCGCGCGCACGCATTGTCGACAGCCATGAGGAAACGGCGGCGGCATTCGTCGAGGCGGAAATGCTGCTGCAGGACGCGCCCGATCTCGGCGATCTGCAATTGCAGCTCGAGCAGTCGGCCGCCAACGTCGCCCGCGACCGCGCCGCCCTTGCCGATGCGCGTGCCGTTCACGAGGGCCTGAGGCGGGAAGCCGAGGCACGTGCGCGTCGGCTCGACGCCATCGGCGTTGAACGGCGCAACTGGGTCGAGCGCGCCGAAAACGCCTCGACGCAGATCGCGGCGCTCGGCGAACGCAAGGCAGAGGCCGAGGCCGAGCGCGAGCAACTGGCCGACGCCCCCGACGAGATTGACGCCAAGCGGCGCGCCCTGCTGTCGCAGCTCGCCGAGGCCGAAAGCCTGCGCAAGGCAGCGGGCGACCGCTTGCAGGAAGCGGAGAACCGGCAGTCCGAGCTGGACAAGGCTGCGACTGCTGCCATCCAGTCGCTGGCCGAGGCGCGCGAATCCCGCGTTCGCGCCGAAGAGCGGCTGACCGCCGCCGACGAGCGTCGGCTGGAAGTCGAGGCGCGCATCCAGGAAACGCTGAACACGCCGCCGCATCTGGTGATCCGCCACACCGGCCTCGAATCCGACAGCCCGATGCCCGAAATGGCCGAGATCGAGCGTCAGCTCGACCGGCTGAAGGTCGAACGCGAACGGCTCGGTGCCGTCAATTTGCGCGCCGAGGAGGAGCAGAAGGAACTGTCGGACCGGCTGGAGACCATCGTCTCCGAGCGCGACGACATCATCGAGGCGATCCGCAAGCTGCGGCAGGCGATCCATAGCCTGAACCGCGAAGGCCGCGAGCGGCTGCTCGCCGCCTTCGAGGTGGTCAACGGCCATTTTCAACGGCTGTTTTCGCATCTGTTCGGTGGCGGCACCGCCGAGCTGCAACTGATCGAGTCCGACGATCCGCTCGAAGCGGGGCTCGAGATCCTGGCGCGCCCGCCCGGCAAGAAGCCGCAGACGATGACGCTGCTGTCCGGCGGCGAGCAGGCGTTGACGGCGATGTCGCTGATCTTCGCCGTGTTCCTGACCAACCCGGCGCCGATCTGCGTGCTCGACGAAGTCGACGCGCCGCTCGACGACCACAATGTCGAGCGTTTCTGCAATCTGATGGACGAAATGGCCGCAACCACCGAAACGCGCTTCGTCATCATCACACACAACCCGATCACCATGGCGCGCATGGACCGGCTGTTTGGGGTGACCATGGCCGAGCAAGGCGTCAGCCAACTGGTGTCGGTTGACCTGCAGGCGGCCGAAGCCATGCGCGAGGCAAGCTGACGCATCAGCTTAATGGTGGTCTCCACCTCGGCTTTCGACTATAGCACGACAAAATGGGCCGGATCTGCCGCTCCAGATACCGGCCCGGCTATGCGCGTGGAGAAGCTTGTTGCCTATACTTGTCACCGGAGCCGCGGGGTTCATTGGCAGCCACGTTTGCCACCATCTGCTCGACCGGGGAGAAGCGGTCGTCGGCGTCGACAACATGAACGACTATTACGACCTGGCGCTCAAAAAGGGGCGGCTTGCCCGCCTTCTGCCCCACAAGGATTTTTCGTTCCACCAGATCGATATTGCCGAACAGGGCGCGCTTACAGCCGCTTTGGCCGGGCAAGGCATCGTTAGGATCGTGCACCTTGCCGCGCAGGCGGGCGTGCGCCACTCACTCGACAATCCGCGGCTCTATATCCGCTCCAATGTCATGGGCCACCTCGAAGTGCTCGAATTCTGTCGCGCCGAACCGGCATTCGAGCATCTGGTCTATGCCTCGTCGAGCTCGGTGTATGGCGGCAACCGCAGCGTGCCGTTCAGCGAAGCCGATCCGGTCGACAAGCCCGTTTCGCTTTACGCTGCCACCAAGAAAACCGATGAGTTGATGAGCCACACCTACGCCCATCTGTTCGGCATACCGCAGACCGGCCTGCGGTTTTTCACGGTCTACGGTCCCTGGGGCCGTCCCGACATGGCCTATTGGATGTTCACCCAGGCGATGCTCGAGGGCAAGCCGATCCGGGTCTTCAACAATGGCGAAATGTGGCGCGATTTCACCTACATAGACGATGTTGTGAAGGCGGTTGTCGCCGTGCTCGACAAGCCGCCGGCGGCTGACGTTCCGCCGAACAGGCTCTACAATGTCGGCAACAACCGGCCGGTGCGTCTGGGCGACTTCATCGACATTCTGGAAAGGCTGCTCGAGGTCAAGGCAATCCGCCACAACGAACCGATGCAGGCGAGCGACGTCGAGAAGACTTACGCCGACATGACCGCGCTGGAGCGGAATTTCGGTTTCAGGCCTAGCGTTTCGATAGAGGACGGGCTGAAGAAGTTTGTTGCCTGGTACCGGCCGTACTCGAAGCAGTGATTTGCAACGCTCGCCGTGACGCCTTCAAGCGTGACACCTGGAGTGGGGCGCAAGTCGGTCCGCAAAAGCATCATTTTGTCCTAACATCCTGTTAACCACATGCTTGCTGAAAAGTATCCGATTAACCTTTGAGGCGCTTATGACCGCTATGTTTCGTGGCTTGCTGTTCAGTATGAGCTGTGTGGATGTGCGGATTCGGGGGCTATTTCGGTTCAGTCCGGGATGCGGAAGCTTTGCTTGCGCGCATGACGTCTGCGATCGCCCATCGCGGGCCGGATGAACAAGGGAAATTCGTAGCGCCCGAGGCTGGACTTGGGCATGCGCGGCTGTCGGTGATCGGGATTGGCGATGGCCAGCAGCCGATGTCCGACGAAACCGGCAATTTGACGATTGCGTTCAACGGCGAGATCTTCAACTACGTGGAATTGCGCGAAGGGCTGCTGGCCAGGGGCCGACGCTTTCGCACGTCGAGCGATACCGAAGTTCTCCTGCAGCTGTATGACGAGATGGGCGAAGACTGCCTGTCGCTCCTGAACGGTGATTTCGCCTTCGCGATTTGGGATAACCGGCGGCGGCGGATGGTGCTTGCAAGAGACCGCATGGGTGTTCGGCCGCTGTTCTACACCAGCAAGGACGGGGTGCTCTACTTTGCGTCGGAGATAAAGGCCCTGCTGAAGGTACCCGGCGTCTCGGCCGAAATCGATCCGATTGCACTCGACCAGATCTTTACGCTGTGGGCGCCGATCGCTCCACGCACGGCTTTCCGCAACATCCACGAGCTTGAGCCGGCAAGCGTGATGATCGCGACACAGGGGCAAGTCACGGTCAAACCATATTGGCACCTAGACTACCCGTATCCGGATACGCCATCGAAGATCACCAATGAGGACGACGCGGCCGAGGAACTGCAGGCCCTGTTGACCGACGCGGTGAGGCTTCGCATGCGCGCCGACGTGCCGGTCGGTTCTTACCTTTCGGGCGGGCTCGATTCATCCCTCGTTTCGGCACTCGCGGCCGGCATGACTCCTCTTAAGCTGCAGACATTTTCCGTGACGTTCGACAGCGCCGAGCATGACGAAAGCGCCTTCCAGACCGAAATGGCGTCGGCAATTAGCACGCAGCATCGAACCATCGCCTGCCGTGCCGGCGATATCGCCGGTGTGTTTCCCGAAGTCATCCGCTTTACCGAGCGGCCGATCATCCGCACGGCCCCGGCCCCCCTATATCAACTGTCCGGCCTCGTTCGCCAGGCCGGTTTGAAGGTGGTGCTGACAGGCGAAGGCGCCGACGAGGTCTTTGCCGGTTATGATGTCTTCAAGGAAGCGCGGGTTCGCCGTTTCTGCGCGCGACAGCCGGCATCGCGCATAAGGCCACAACTGTTCCGCAAGCTTTATCCCTATCTGCCGGGCCTGCAACAGCAGTCCGTGGAGTACCTGGCTGCGTTCTTCGGAACCGGCAGCGCTGCCCTGGACGATCCGCTGTTCTCGCATCGGCCGCGTTTCAAGACCACATCAGCGGCGAAGATGTTCTTTTCCGGTGACCTGCGCGCGACATTGAAGGGGTATGACGCAGCCGAGGACCTGGCCAGCCGGTTGCCTGAGGCATTTTCCCGGTGGCATCCGCTTCATCAGGCGCAATATCTCGAAACCCGCTTTCTCCTGCCGGGCTACATCCTCTCCAGCCAGGGCGATCGCATGGCCATGGCACACGGTATCGAAGGGCGTTTCCCCTTCCTTGACCATCGCTTGGTGGAGTTTGCGGCCAGACTTCCGCCGGAGATGAAGCTGAAGGGACTGGTGGAAAAACACATATTGCGCAAAGCTGCCAAGCACCTGCTTCCGACGGCCATCCGCGAGCGCACCAAACAGCCTTACCGGGCACCGGAAGCCCGCTCCTTCGTTGGAGCGGGAGAACTGGACTACGTACGCGACTCACTGAGCGAAGCGAGCATCGCCGCCGGCGGACTATTCAACGCCAAGGCGGTGGCGAACCTGCACGAGAAATGCCGCTTGCAGCCAGCGTCCGGATTCCGCGACAATGCGGCTTTCGTCGGCATTTTGTCGACGCAACTGTGGCAGAAGATTTTCACTGGCGAAAAGGTCGGTGCAGCACGAGCGGCCTGAGAAATCGAGGGAATGAAAAATCATGGTAGCAATCAAGGACAAGGTCAAAACCTTTATCGTCGACAACTTCCTGTTCGGGGACACGTCCTACGAGCTTGCAGACTCCGTATCACTGATCGAGAACGGCATCATCGACTCGACGGCCGTGTTGGAGCTCGTGGCATTCATAGAGGATGATTTCGGCATAGCGATGGTCGATGCCGACATCGTACCGGCCAATCTGGATTCGATTGACCGCATCTCAGCCTTCATCAAGGCAAAGGCAGAAGCGCTGGCAGCGTAGGCGCCATCGGCGAGGAGCGTCCGTGCGGATCGAACATTTTCTGACGGCGAAGGCCGCTGCCCATCCAGCCAAAACGGCATTGATCACCGAGCACAAAAGGCTGTGCTATGAAGAGCTGGACGATCTTTCGAGCCGCCTGGCCGCCGCCCTTTTCATGAATGGCGTCAGTCGCGACGACCGGGTCCTGATCTTCATGGACAATTGCTGGGAGGCTGCGGTTTCGATTTTCGCAGTTCTTAAAGCAGGCGCGACTTTCAGTCCGATCAATGCATCCACCAAGGCCGAAAAGCTGGCCTACATCATCGGCGATTGCGACGCAGCTGCGATCCTCACGCAAGCAAAACTGATGCCCGTGGTCGCCGAGGCGTGCGGATCGTCCGGCAAGACGTCCTCCGGCAAGACCGGCATCTTCGTGGCTTCCACCGTTGCTGCCGATAATCAATGCCCGGCAGGGGCGATGTCCCTGGCGGATTGCTTGACGCTCCAAGCCAGGGAGATTGACCACCGCGGCGTTGACGTCGATCTTGCGATGTTGATCTACACCTCGGGCTCGACCGGCCGGCCCAAGGGCGTGATGATGACGCACCGCAATTGCGACGCGGCGGCGGGCTCCATCATCACTTATCTGCGCAACTCCCCAGACGACATCATCTTGAATGTTCTGCCCCTCGCTTTCGACTACGGCCTCTATCAGTTGCTGATGGCTGTCAGGCTCGGCGCCACGCTCGTGCTCGAGAAGTCCTTCGCTTTTCCCCAGGCGGTCTTTGAACGCATCCGCCAGGAAGGCGTCACCGGGCTTCCGCTCGTGCCCACGATGGCAGCGATGATCCTGCAGATGCGTGATCTGGCGCCGGGCTTCCTGCCCAGCCTTCGCTATATTTCCAACACGGCGGCTGCCTTGCCGCCGGCTCACATAGAACGCTTGCGGTTCCTTTTTCCCGGTGTCAGGCTCTATTCGATGTATGGCCTGACGGAATGCAAGCGCTGCACCTATCTGCCGCCCGAGGAGCTCGACCGCCGGCCGGGATCGGTCGGAATAGCCATTCCAAACACCGAAGCCTTTATCGTCGACGACCATGGGCAACGAGTGCCGCCGGGCATAGCAGGTGAATTGGTCATTCGCGGGCCGCACGTCATGCAGGGTTATTGGCGAAACGAAGCTGCGACGGAACAAACCCTGCGCCCAGGCCCGAACCCTTGGGAGAAGGTTCTCTACACCGGCGATCTGTTCAGGGCCGATGAGGACGGCTTTCTCTATTTCGTCGGCCGCAAGGACGACATCATAAAGTCGCGGGGAGAGAAGGTGGCGCCCAAGGAAGTGGAAGCCGTGCTTCATGCTCATCCGGGCATCGCGGAAGCGGTGGTTGTCGGTGTGCCGGATCCCGTGCTCGGGCATGCGATCGGCGCAGTTATCGTACGGTCCGACCCAGCGCTTAGCGAAAAGGATATCATACGCCACTGTGCGCGCCACCTTGAGGACTTCATGGTCCCCAAGGTTATCGAGTTCCGCCGCGAGCTGCCGAAGACCGATACCGGCAAGGTCAGCCGTCGGCTTGCGGCAGAAACCATGGAGGCCGCGCAATGAATGTTCGCCCGACCGAGGATGCGCGGACCTTTCTGGCGCAGGCTCTGGCAATCGACCTGATCACCGAAACGGACCGTATCGTAACGGCCTTGCGCCAGCAGTTGCGCGGGCTTCGCAAGCGGGGCCTTGTGCTCGGTCTTTCGGGCGGGATCGATTCGAGCGTGTCGGTCGCGTTGGCGGCACGAGCCGTCGGCCCCAAGAATGTGCTTTGCCTGTTCATGCCGGAAAGCGATTCCGATCCTGAAAGTCTGCGGCTCGGCCGCCTCGTCGCCGAAACTTTCGGTGTCGAGGCTGTGACGGAGGATATCGGGCCGGCCTTGCGCGCGATGGGCTGCTACCAGCGCCGCGACGCCTTCATCCGCGAATTGGTCCCGGAATACGGCGAAGGCTGGGCCTCGAAGATCGTGATCGCGAACGCGCTCGAGGGCCAAGGCTATAATATCTCGTCGCTGGTGGTGCAGGATCCCGAAGGCAAGCAGACGAAACTGAGAATGCCGTTGCCTGTCTATCTCGGCGTCGTCGCCGCTACCAATATGAAGCAGCGCACCCGCAAGCAGATCGAATACTATCATGCTGATCGTCTGAACTTCGCCGTTCTTGGAACACCGAACCGGCTGGAATATGATCAGGGATTCTTCGTGAAGAACGGTGACGGCGCCGCGGACGTCAAGCCGATCGCCCACCTCTATAAAACGCAGGTCTATGCGCTGGCGGCCCATCTCGGTGTTCCGGAGGAAATCCTGAACCGGCCTCCGACCACCGATACCTACTCGCTGGCGCAGACCCAGGAGGAGTTCTACTTCTCGCTTCCTTATGACCGTATGGATCTCTGCCTTTACGGTCTCAACAACGGCGTGGCGGCTGAGGTGGTGGGGCAGGCGGCCGGGTTGGCCGCCACACAAGTGGAACGCGTCTGGGCCGATATCATCGCCAAGCGCAAGGCGACGCGTTATCTGCACCAGCGTCCGCAACTCGTCGAGGAAGTCGAAGAACTCGGTACCTGACCTGCTTCGAGACCGGCCACGTCCCAAAAAGCGCCTTAGGGTCAAAACTCAATCAGCAGGCTGCCGCCAATGGCCGAGATGGGCGGGAAGTTGCCGTTCGTCTCATCTGCCAGACGAGCACGTTGCGCCAGGAGCGGAAGCTTAGCAGGGGTCACGCCAGCGCCCAGTTAGCGCTGCGAAGCAGACCTTCAGCCTGTGCCGGAAGCGGGGCCCGGCTTACCAAGTGGCATATCCAGGAAGCGCGTCCCCCTCCTCAGCTAGGCACCGTTTTCGGCTCTACGCTATACCTGCGCGACGAGCCCCTTCCTTAATCGCAGCGAGGGCCAGAGGATTGGTGACGGGATAGGTTCGGATGAAGTTCTCGACGGTGAACCTTGGAAACTCGACGGCAATCCGCCTGGCGATCGACTGCGCCTGCGCCGGCTCTTCAAGCAGCGCGTGACACAGGGCACGGAACATCAGAGTGACGGGAATATCCGGCGGACTTTGGCGCAGCGACGACAGACTGTCGGCATAGCGACCGGCGACGAACCGCGCCCGGGCGAGCTGCGCGTAGTACCAACTCGGAGCCTGCGGATTGAGGCGAAGCGCCCGTTCGGCAAGAGCACAGCCTTCTTCCGGATTTCCACACACGAGAGCTCGGCTTGAGGCAAGCATCGACAGCACATCGGCGTCATTGGGTGCCAGGGCCAGCGCCCGGTCGTATTCCTCTGCGGCCCCGCTGATATCGCCGTCAATGGCGCGGAGAGCGCCCATGTAAAGGCGCGTCATCGGATCGGTAGGGTCGAGCGCCAGAGCCTTTTCCACGCATTCTCGCCAGCGCTCGACCGAAGCGGCTGAATCTGGCGTGAAGGCATTGAAGGCATCGACCGCATGTGCCAATCCCAACGTCATCCAGGCCCGCGCGAAGCCGGGGTCGAGTTCCACGGCGCGGGACAGCATGCGTATGGCTTCTGCCCTCGCATCGGTCGTGAATCTGTCGTGCAGTTCCACCCCGAGTAGATAGCAGTCGTAAGCACCCAGGCTCGAGGGAGGCTTCCGCCGAGCCACCTCACGCCCGAGATTGGCGAGCTTGCCGAAAGTGCCTGCCAGGGCATTGATGACGTTCTGTGTGATGCTGTCCTGCATGAGAAAAAAATCATCGGTCGACTCGTCGAACCGCGCCGACCAAAGGTTGGCTCCGGTCCGGGTGTCGACCAGCTGCACCGCGACGCGGACACGCTGTCCGATCGCCTGGAGGGTGCCTTCCAGCAGGTAATCGGCGTTCAGTTCCCGTCCAACCGAGCGTGTGTCGCTCGCCCGTCCCCGATAGGACTGCATGGTCTGGCGCGAAATGACCGCAAGGTCGGGATAGCGCGCTAGGTCGCCGATCATGTCGGCCGACAGGCCGTCTGCCAGCCGCGTCCAGCCGTCGTCGGCGCTCAGGTTTTCGAACGGCAAAACCGCAATTACCGGCGGCTTACTGTCGTCGCCGGCAGAAAGGCCTGGTTTGGCACCGACGATCTTGCCCGCAGTAGCGGGGTCGATCAAGACACGGTACACGCGAACCGGTTCGGCGATACTTTTCATTTTCTGCACGCCGAGTGAGGCAAAGCCGATCGGCACCTTTCCCCTCACATGGTCGCAGGCGGTGGCGGAAATCGCGATTCCTCCAGGTTCCGCCAGCCCTTGCAGCCGATCGGCGATGTTCACCGCATCGCCGTGGATGTCGTCACCCTCAACGATAACATCGCCCAGATTGATGCCGATGCGGAAATCAAGCCGCCGTTCTGGCTGCGTGAGAACGTTCACCTCCGCCTTCTGTTGCTGGATTTCGACCGCGCAGCGTAGGGCGTCGACCACACTGTGGAACTCGACCAGCATCCCATCTCCCATGGTTTTCACCAGTCGACCATGGTGCGCAGCGATCCTTGGCTCGAATACTTCGTTCAGGTCGGTTCGGAAAAGCGCACGCGTACCCTCGTCGTCGATCTGGCTCAAGCGGCCATAGCCGACGACATCGGCAATCAGGACGGCTGCGAGATGACGTTCCATCCCCCAATCCTTCGCGGATTGTTACCCGCTTTCCAAGCTTACAGCAGGTCGCAGGTTGATGCCATTGCCGCCGCCCCTGAAAGACAGCTTTTCGGGTCTGTGTACCTTGCTGCATGAGAGCCCGAATGTCGGACAAGGGTCAGATCGCGTCATGCGACGCTCCCAACTGGATGACGGCAAAGGGTCGAACTCGGTCGTTCAGAGTGATTGGGTTTTGACCCAAGCATTTTGCAGCCAAGTGGAAACGCGCCTAAAATAAATAGATAGAGCGGGATGCTCGGTTCAACTTGAAAGCATCCCGCCTCAGCTGAAACGGCTACCGATCAGCCGGCTCCACTGCTCGCCCGCAAGCCCATTCAGGAAGACTTGCGAGTTCTTCATCGCGTCCAGAAGCTCTGGATCACGTGAATGTACCACCGTTGAGGCAACGGTCAGGAAAGCAATGCGTCGTCCAAGCATCGCCTCCAGAAGTGCAGGTTGAATACGTCCGCGCAGGCCGCTGACGCCGCGCGCGGCGGCGTGATCGATCAGGCAGTCAATCACCGGGCCCGCCTGGCCGGGGAGGGCGAAGATCTGCAGCACGCGACCAATTTCATACTTTCGTGCGTAGTAGGCGAAAGCGCCGACATTGGTGCCGACTGGCGATGTCACGCAAACGTAGACAAGCTCGCCCAGATCCGGCTTTTGTGCGGCATCGGTCAGGATGTGGTCGAGTTGGTCTTCCGTCCAATCTGGGCGCAGGGCGAATTGAGCGGTAAACGGTTCGATGAGCTTGGCAAATGCGTGGCTGTCGATTTCGGATGTACGAAATGCTCCGTGGCCTGCCCCGTCCACCGCCACACCCGACCAACGTCGTTCGCTGGACGTCATCCTTCTGCAGTAAAATCGGTCGACTGTCCGCGCCAGCGGATTGAGCATTCGCGCAAGCGCCATGCGATTGGCGGAAAGGCTGAGCATGAAGGCCGCGGGGCGCATCACGCGGACCCAGTCAAGGCTGTATTGCGGCAGGACCACGCCGCGCAGCCGGGTCCACAATTTCACGGAAATATCGTTGGCCGTCTCGCTGAAGGAGATGTCCTGCGGACCATCCAGGTAAGCTTTCAGCAAGCGGGCGCCGGCCAGCGGGTCGTGCTCATGGTCCTCGACCATGAGCGAGCTACAGATGGCCGCTCGTAGTTGTCGGCCGTTGAACGTCATCGGCAGGACGTGGACGCCGACAAATCCGGAGACGCGACCGGCGTCGTTGACATGGACAAGCGACCGGAGGTTGTCTGCGCAACCGGGCGCATCCAGATAAAACCGTTTCATGTATTCCACGAGAGAGGCCGGCGCTTCGGTCCTCTCCTTCAACAGCACGCGCTGAAACATGTTCGCAACTGCCGGGAGGTCGGCGCCTTGCAAGGCGCGAATGACGCTCAAGCCCGGCTCCCGCCACCAAAGTCCCATCCACCGAGCTTCCGGGCCAAGGCGACGCGAGGCACGAGAACATCGGGCGCGCGTTCCAACTCGACGCCCATGAAGCCGTGTAACCTCGGCCAGTTGCGATCGCCCCGGTGACCGAACGGAGTGCTGAATTGCTGCGGCAAGGTGGAACCCTTTGCTTGACCGACGAAAAACCGGCGTCATTGCTGCTAGCAGATTCAGGTAAACCGATATTAAAGTCGTTGCTTTGAATGGTAGCGAACCGGGTTTGTCCGGCCCCATACCTGGACATCAGCAATTTTCGTTCCCGGCGGACTCTACACGACCAGCGGCATGAGTTGCGTGCTCCGCGCCGAACCGTTTCGGCTGGCCAAAGTTTGGCGTGGCTGCTCTTGACTGGGAGCGCGGGCGTAATACGGTGAGGACAAATACCGGCTCTGACCGCCGGGCGGCAAGAATGCCTCGTATGCTCTCGCCTGGTGGCGGTGGCTGCGGGGCATTGTCATTTTGAGGCATTGCTTGAAACGGCATATCGAGATCGGCATTCTCTATTCGCGGTCCGGCAACTACCGGCTGGTGTCCGAATCCTGCCGTGCGGGTGCGATGAACGCCATCGCCGACGTCAACGCCGATCCCGCTATCCCATTCGAATTCATCCCGATCGAGCGCGACCCGCAGGGCAACATCGATCGCTATGCAAGCGGCTGCGCGGACATTCTCGCCAACAGCGGCGCGCGTCACATCATTGGCTGCGTCACCTCGTGGAGCCGCAAGGAGGTCATCCCAATCCTGGAGAGGGCAGGCGGCACGCTGTGGTACGCCTGCCCGTACGAGGGCTTCGAAGCCAACGAGCATGTCGTCTACACACACGCCTGCCCCAATCAGCATCTCGTACCGCTGCTTGCCTATGTCGTGCCTCGTTTCGGCGCCGACGGCTTCCTGCTCGGTTCCAACTACATCTGGGGTTGGGAGACCAACCGCGTGGCGCGCGACCTGATTGCGGACGCCGGCGGCAAGGTGCTGGGCGAACGTTATCTGCCGCTCGGCGAGGTCGATGTTGCGCGGCTGATCGCGGAGATACAGGCGACGAGACCTGATTTCATTCTGAACAATCTCATCGGCCCTTCTTCTTATGCCTTCATCGCTGCCTATGCGGAGCTTGGCCGGCGCGACCCGCATTTCAGGCCGGAGCGTTGCCCGATCCTGTCCTGCAATCTCACGGAATGCGAATTGCCGGCGCTCAACGGGGCAGGCGATGGCCACCTTTCCGTTGGGCCCTATTTTCACGACATCTCGGGGGCGGATCGCGGTGCGGCTCCAGTGCCTTCCGTCATGCCGGCCTCATCCTTCGAGGCGGCGGCCTATGCCTCGGTGCGCATGCTCGCCGAGATCCTCACCGGCAACCCCGGTGCACAATGGACGGACCTTCCCAAGGTCTTTACCGAAACATCATTTCGAACGCCACTGGGCGACATCGCCATCGACCCGCAAACCCAGCATGCTACCTTGCCGGTGCTAATCGGACGTATCGATGGAACATCGTTCAAAACGGTCACGCTGACGAAGGGCGTGGCACCCGATCCCTACCTTTCCCGCTATGACCGGACGGAGACGTTCGGGCGGCCACGCCTGCGGGTGGTGTCGTGAGCAAGATGGCGCGTATCCCGAACCTTGGAGGCGCCAGGGCTTTTGTCCTGCATCGTCCACATCCGACCGTGCAGGCGATCACAAGGCAATTGTCGGCCATCGGCCTTGAGGCGATTGGCTTCTGGCCGGAACTGCCGGCCGAAGCCTTGGCGGCGGACTTCGTCTTCTTCGACGTCGATCTCGGCTTTGACGAGCAATTTCCGTGGAAGCCGGGCGAGGCACCGATGCCGCTGATAGCACTGATCGGCTCCGAGGCGCCGGGGCGCGTCGAATGGGCATTGTCGCACAAGGCCGATGCGCAGTTGCTGAAACCGGTGGGCAATGCCGGCGTCTATAGCGCGCTTTTGATCGCAAGGCAGAGTTTCGAGGCGCGCAAGCTTCTGGCCAGCGAGATTGCCTCGCTTCGTCAGCGGGTCGCGGAGCGCCAGACCATCGTACGTGCGGTGGAGGTCTTGTCGAAGGGCGCCGAGGACGGCCGTGCCTATGCGCAGCTCCGCTCGCTGGCGATGAGCTGGCAAATCAGTGTCGAGGAAGCCGCGCGCAGGATCGTGGCGATGACACAAGAAGAAGGCGACGATGACCAATCCGATCACGCCTGAGCTTTCGGCCGCCGGGCGTATGCCAGCCAAGCCTCGCGCCGGCGTCTGGCGACGTCTGCTAAAACGGCCTCTCGCTTTGCTCGGCCTCGGGATTATTGCCGTTGTCTTGGCCGGCGCCATTCTTGCACCGTGGCTGACAGGCTACGATCCAAACGAGCAGATGTTCGACGGGCTCACGCTTGAAGGCGCGCCACTGCCGCCGGGGGCCCAATTCTGGCTTGGCACCGACCTGCTTGGCCGCGACCTGCTGACCCGTCTCCTTTTCGGCGCGCGCACGTCGCTGATCATCGGCATCGTCGCCAATGGCGTGGCGCTTCTGATCGGCACGTTGGTCGGCATCACGGCCGGCTATTTCCGCGGCTGGATCGGCAGCGCGCTTATGCGTTTCACCGATTTGATGATGGCTTTCCCGGCGCTGCTGCTCGCCATCTGCCTGGCGGCGGTGCTCCAGCCGAGCCTATGGATCGTCGCCATGGTGATCGCATTGGTGAACTGGGTGCAGACCGCCCGCGTCATCTACACCGAGACAAGTTCGCTCTCCGAGCGCGAGTTCATCGATGCCGAGCGCACCATCGGCGCAAGCGCCCCGCGCATCCTGTTTCGTCATATCCTGCCGCACCTTTTGCCGACGATCATCGTCTGGGGCACGCTCGGCATTTCGACTACGGTGCTTCTGGAAGCGACGCTCAGCTATCTCGGCATCGGCGTGCAACCGCCGACTGCTTCCTGGGGCAACATCATCTTCGAAAACCAAACCTATTTCCAGGCAGCGCCCTGGCTGGTTTTCTTTCCGGGTGCGGCGATCCTGGCGCTGGCGCTAGCCTTTAACCTGGTCGGCGATGCGCTGCGCGACATCCTCGATCCGACGCAAAGGGGGCGGGCATGATAGCCTATCTCGGCCGCCGCGTTGTCCAGTCCGTGCTCATCTTGCTCGGCGTCTCCCTGATCACCTTTGCGTTGCTCTATCTGCTGCCCGCCGATCCCGTCCGCCAGATCGCCGGCCGCAGCGCCACGCCCGAGACGGTCGAAAACATCCGTCGGCAGCTCGGCCTCGATCAGCCCTTCGTCGTCCAGTACTGGCACTATCTGATCAGTCTGCTCAGCGGCGATCTGGGGCGCTCCTACATCCAGCGCTCGGAGGTCACGGAGCTTATCGTCTCGCGGCTGCCGGCAAGCCTGCTGCTGATGCTCGGCGCAATTGCCTGCGAAGTCGTGATCGGGCTGACGATGGGCCTCATCGCCGCCGTCAAGCGTGGCACCGCCACCGACCAGTCGCTGATGGTCGCCTCCTTCGTCGGCGTCTCGGCGCCGCAATTCGTCGTCGGCCTGCTGCTGCTTTATGTGTTCGCGGTGCGGCTCGGCTGGTTCCCGATCGGCGGTTACGGCACCTGGCGTCATCTGGTGCTGCCATCGCTGACCATGGGAATTCTCGGTGCCGGCTGGTACGCCCGCATGATGCGCTCGTCGATGATCGACGTCCTGCGCCAGGATTACGTGCGTACCGCGCGTGCCAAGGGTCTTACACGCAGCGCCATTATCTTCCGGCACGCGCTGCCCAACGCCATCCTGCCGGTCATCGCCATGATCGGCATCGACATCGGCATCTTCATGGGCGGCATCGTGGTTGTCGAAAGCGTGTTCGGCTGGCCAGGCATCGGCCAACTAGCCTGGCAGGCCATTCAGCGCATCGATATTCCGATCATCATGGGGGTCACCCTGGTTTCGGCCTTTGCCATCGTGCTCGGCAATCTCCTGGCCGACACTGTCGCACCGTTCATCGATCCACGCATCAAGCTCAGATGAAAACCAAGAAAACCAGAGAAAGGGAACATGACATGAGAAAATATCTGATATCGACCGTGGCGGCATCGGCGCTTGCGCTGGTGCTTGGCATGACAAGCGTACGCGCCGAAGACGCCGTCGATCCGAATGCCAAGCAGGGCGGCGCGATCACCATCACCTATAAGGACGACGTCGCCACGCTCGATCCGGCCATCGGCTATGACTGGCAGAACTGGTCGATGATCAAGAGCCTGTTCGACGGGCTGATGGACTACGAGCCGGGCACCACCAACCTGCGGCCCGACCTTGCCGAGAGCTATGAGATTGCGCCCGACGGCAAGACCTTCACCTTCAAGCTGCGCCACGGAGTGAAGTTCCACAATGGCCGCGAGATGACCGCCGACGACGTGAAATATTCGCTCGACCGGGTCACCAATCCAAAGACACAGAGCCCGGGTGCCGGCTTCTTCGGCTCGATCAAAGGCTATGACAACGTCGCTGCCGGCAAGGCGGAAAGCCTGGCGGGCATAACCGTCGTCGATCCCTACACGATCAAGTTCGAGCTGACCCGGCCCGACGCCACCTTCCTGCATGTCATGGCGATCAACTTCTCGCATGTCGTGCCGAAGGAAGAAGTCGAAAAATACGGCGCGGACTTCGGCAAACATCCGGTCGGAACCGGCGCCTTCAAGCTCGCCGAATGGACGCTCGGCCAGCGCGTGGTCTTCGAGCGCAACCCGGATTACTGGCACAAGGGTCTGCCGCATCTCGACAAGATCACCTTTGAGATCGGCCAGGAGCCGATCGTGGCGCTGCTGCGGCTCCAGAAAGGCGAGATCGACGTTCCCGGCGACGGCATTCCGCCGGCGAAGTTCCAGGAGGTGATGGCCGATCCCGAGCAGAAGGCCCGTGTCGTCGAGGGCGGCCAGTTGCACACCGGCTATATCACCATGAATACCACCATGGCGCCCTTCGACAACGTGAAGGTGCGGCAGGCGGTCAACATGGCGATCAACAAGGACCGCATCGTCCAGCTGATCAACAACCGTGCGGTGCCGGCCAATCAGCCGTTGCCGCCGTCGATGCCCGGCTATGACAAGGAATTCAAGGGCTATCCCTATGACGTGGCCAAGGCCAAGGCCTTGCTTGCCGAGGCCGGGCATCCCGACGGATTTGACACGCAGCTGTTTGCCATGAACACCGATCCCAACCCGCGCATCGCGCAGGCCATTCAGCAGGATCTGGCGGCGGTCGGCATCAAGGCCAGCATCCAGTCGCTCGCGCAGGCCAACGTCATCGCCGCCGGCGGCGACAAGGCCGGTGCGCCGATGATCTGGTCCGGCGGCATGGCCTGGATCGCCGACTTCCCCGATCCGTCGAACTTCTACGGCCCGATCCTCGGCTGCGCTGGTGCCGTCCCGGGCGGCTGGAACTGGTCGTGGTATTGCAACAAGGAGCTCGACGCCAAGGCGGCCGAAGCCGACTCCATCGTCGACCCGGCCAAGGCTGGCGAACGCGCCAAGATGTGGAGCGAGATCTACGGCAAGATCATGGAAGACGCGCCTTGGGCACCGGTCTTCAACGAGCAGCGTTTCACCATGAAATCAACCCGCATGGGTGGCGCCGACAACCTCTATGTCGACCCGGTCCACATCCCGATCAACTACGACAATGTGTATGTGACCGATGTGCAATAACTGCGACTACACCATCCACGGGCGCCACCATCATTTCGGCTGGGACAATTCCTTTGTCCCGACCGAACGGGTCGCGCCAGGGTCGACGATCGAGTTCCAGTGCCTGGACTCGTCCGGCGGGCAGCTGACGATGGAGAGCACCGTCGACGACGTTGCTTTGCTCGACTTTGCCAAGGTGAACCCGGTCACTGGGCCAATCTATGTCGAAGGGGCAGAACCGGGCGATGCCCTGAAAATCACCATCGAGGCGTTCAAGCCGTCAGGCTTCGGTTGGACGGCGAACATCCCGGGATTCGGTCTGCTGGCGGATGACTTCTCCCAACCGGCACTGAATATCTGGAAGTACGACGCCGCCTCGCTCGAACCGGCGCTGTTCGGCAAGAGCGGCCGGGTGCCGCTCAAGCCCTTCGCCGGCACCATCGGCAATGCCCCGGCTGAGCCGGGTCTGCATTCGGTGGTCCCGCCGCGGCGCGTGGGCGGCAATCTGGACATCCGCGATCTCGCCGCCGGCACGGTGCTCTACCTGCCCGTAGAGGTCGCGGGAGCGTTGTTCTCGGTCGGCGACACGCACGCCGCGCAGGGTGACGGCGAGGTCTGCGGCACGGCGATCGAGAGCCCCATGAACGCCGTGCTGACGCTCGATCTGGTCAAGGATGCCCGGCTGCGGACGCCGCGTTTCACAACGCCCGGTCCGGTGTCGCGGCATCTCGACGCCAAGGGCTACGAGGTGACAACCGGTATCGGGCCGGATCTGATGGACGGCGCCAGGAGCGCCGTTTCCCAGATGATCGACCTGCTCTCCGGCCGCTACCGCATGGATCCGGTAGATGCCTATATGCTCGTCTCGGTTTGCGGTGACCTGCGCATCAGCGAGATCGTCGACATGCCCAACTGGGTGGTTTCGTTCTACTTCCCCCGCTGCGTCTTTGAATGAAGGTGGAGGACATCAAACGATCCGGGCAGGCCGCCGCGGAGAGTGGCTCTGTCAGGCCGGTACTCAGCGTCTCAGGTCTGAGCGTCGCCGTGTGCGGCGAGGAGGGCGAGCGCGACGTCGTTTCCGACCTGACATTCGGCCTGATGCGCGGCGAAACGCTTTGCATCGCCGGCGAGTCCGGTTCCGGCAAGTCGATGACGGCGCTGGCCATCATGGGCTTGCTGCCGCAGCCGGCGGCACGCATCGGATCAGGCTCCATCCGGCTCGGCGATCAGGATCTCGCGGCTCTCAGCGAGAGCGGTATGCGCCGCATCCGCGGCAACCGTATTGCCATGATCTTTCAGGAACCGATGACATCGCTCAATCCGGTTCTGTCCGTCGGCCGTCAGCTCACGGAGGCGATCGAGGCACACACCTCGATGTCGCGCTCCAACTCGCGGCTGAGGGCGCTCGAGGCGCTGAAGGCAGTCCGAATTCCGGATGCCGAACGGCGGCTCGAGCACTATCCACACGAACTCTCAGGCGGCATGCGCCAGCGCGTGATGATTGCCATGGCTCTGGCCCTGAACCCGGATGTGCTGATCGCCGATGAGCCGACGACCGCCCTCGATGTCACGGTTCAGGGCGAGGTGCTGGAGCTGCTGCGCGACCTGCAGCGCGAGCACGGCACCAGTGTTATCCTGATCACGCACGACATGGGCGTCGTCGCCGAGATGGCGGACCGCGTCATCATCATGCGCGACGGCCGGATGGTCGAGCAGGGCAGGGCGGCTGACATCTTCAATCGCCCGCAGGCCGACTATACACGCGAGCTTCTGGCTGCCGTGCCGCGTATCGGCGGCGGACGGACGGCCGAAGACCGACAAGATGCCGCCAACATGCCGGCCGAGCTTGTATCTGTCAGCGATCTTCACGTCCGCTTCGACCTGCACGGCGGCTTCTTCGGCCGCGTTGACCGCAGCGTGCACGCGGTCGAAGGCGTCAGTTTCTCGATCGCGCCGCACGAAACCCTGTCGCTGGTCGGCGAATCGGGCTGCGGCAAGTCGACGACGGCCAAGGCGATCGCCGGACTGGTGCCCTTCACCGGCAGCATTTCAATCGGCGGCCACGACCTGTCGGCGCTCAGCCGCAAGGAGCGCAAGGCTGTCCGCCGCAATGTGCAGATGATCTTTCAGGATCCCTTCGCGTCCCTCGACCCGCGCATGCGGGTCGGCGATCTCGTCGCCGAGCCTCTGCTGATCCACGGCCTCGGCGACAGAGAGCAACGGCATGCCCAGATCGCCGCCCTGTTCGAACGCGTCGGCCTCTCCGCTGACCAGATGGAGCGCTATCCCCACGAATTCTCCGGCGGGCAGCGCCAGCGAATCTGCATTGCACGGGCGCTGGCGCTGCGACCAAAGCTGATCATTGCCGACGAGAGCGTCTCTGCTCTCGACGTGTCGGTGCAGGCGCGCGTGTTAAGATTGCTGAAGGAGCTGCAGCGCGAATTCGGCGTCGCATATCTCTTCATCTCGCACGACATGGCGGTGGTCGAGAACATCTCCGATCGCGTGGCGGTAATGTATCTGGGGCAGATCGTCGAGATGGGCACCCGCGACCAGATCTTCTCCAACCCGCGCCATCCTTACACAAAGCGGCTGATCGAAGCCGTTCCGGTTCCCGATCCAGGCCGGCGCCGCGCCAGGTTCGCCCGTTTGGACAGCGAAATTCCAAGCGCTGTGCGGCGCATCGGTGACGAGCCCCGGAAACTCAAGCTCGAAGATGTTGGCGACGGCCACCTCGTCGCCACTTGATCGAGCTCAGGCTGCCTCGTCCAGCCAATCCCGCAGAGGCTCGGGGACAGCTGCATATGTGATGTTCGAGCGGCGGAAAATGATCGGCGATGGCGCTGCCGCGGCAGCGCAGTTCGGCGATGCCGAGTTGGCAAGGTCACCCGTTTACATCTGACATGTTAGCGTGCTAACGCTACGTCCACATTGATTTCAACGGAGATCGCATTGGCTTCCCGCTTTGGTCTTTCGGCTGCCCTGACCACACCCTTCGACCCGTCGGGGCAGATAGCGCTCGCGCCGATGATCGCGCATGCCCGAGCCTGCCTTGGCGCCGGCTGCAGCAGCGCGACGCTGTTCGGCACCACCGGCGAAGGAGCCTCGGTCGGCACCGACGAGCGACGGATCGTCACCGAGGCCATGCTGGCGGCCGGTATTCCGCCACATCAGCTCGTCGCCGCAGTGCTGGTCGATGCAGCCGAAGATGCCGCCGATCAGGCCCGGCACGCTTTGCAGCGCGGCGTTCGCAACATTCTGCTCGCTCCGCCGAGCTACTTCAAGAATGTCGGCGAGGACGGGCTGTTCGGATGGTTTTCCGCCGTCTTCGCCGCACTCGGTCCGCTGGCGCGCGATGTGCTGCTCTATAACATCCCCTCAGTCACCATGGTGCCGCTCCCGCTTGGGCTGATCGGCCGGCTGCGCGCCGCTTTTCCCGCTGTGGTGGCCGGGGTGAAGGATTCCGGCGGGGACTGGAGCTACAGTGAGGCGCTGCTTGAGGCGCACGGCGATCTGGTGATCCTCATCGGCGACGAACGGCATCTGGCGAGAAGCGTGCGCCGCGGCGGACAGGGCGCGATTTCCGGCATGGCCAATTTTGTTACCGGCGAAATCCGGGCAATGGTCGAAAACGGGGGCGACGACCCACGCGTCGAAGACTTCGTGCTCGAATTGCTCAAATACCCGGTCACGCCGGCGGTGAAGGTCATGGTCGCGCGCAAGACCGGCGACGAGCGCTGGCTGGCGGTCCGTCCGCCCCTAGAGGCGATCGATCCGCAGGGACAGCGGCAGCTTGCCGCTGCCTACGACAGGCTGTTTGCGACAGAGGCGGCCTGACCGACAAGGCCAGGCTGACCGACAAGGAAGCGAGCTTAAGTGGAAGACGGCAGCGAACCGATCACTCTCCGGGAGAAGGCCTATGCCAGCTTCACGCGGCATTTGCTGGCCCGCGATCTGCGGCCGGGGCAGTTCGTGTCACAGCGCGAACTGGTCGCTTTCACCGGGCTGCCGCTGGGTGCCATTCGCGAGATCGTCCCGCGTCTCGAGGCCGAGGGACTGCTGACCACCATCCCGCAGCGCGGCATGCAGATCGCGCATATCGATATCAATCTGATCCGCGAGGCGTTCCAATTTCGGTTGTTCATGGAACGCGAGGCAGTGGCGCTATTCACGACCAGCGCTTCTGATGCCGAACTTGCCCGCATGCGGCGCGAACATGAAGAGATGCTGGCTCAAGCTCTCGGGCAGGCGCCGACGCCGGAAATGGAAGCCAAGGCCCAGAACATCGACTGGGCGATGCACGACACCTTCATCAATGCGCTCGGCAACGAGATTATCGCCAAGGCCTATCTGGTCAACTCGGTGAAAATCCGGCTGATCCACCAGGAGCGTTTCCGCATCGACGGTCGTGTGGTGCCGGTGATGCGCGAACATTTGGCGGTCATCGAAGCCATGGAGAGCCGCAATCCGCAAAAAGCGGTTGAAGCGATCAGTCTGCATATCGACAATGCGCGCCGGCTGGCGCTCCAGATCTGAGGAAATATAGCCGCGCCGCGGTTCGCGGCGCATCCACAACGACAGCAACCGGGAGGAAGAAATGTCGTCCAATCTGTTCAACCCAACCAGGAGGCAACTCCTTGCCGGAACCGCGGCGCTAACCGCTGCCGGCCTTGTGGGGCTTCGCCCCGGCTTTGCCGCAGGCGTTGACTGGAAACGCTTTGCCGGGACGACGCTTGACGTCAATCTGGTGAAAAGCCCGCGCAGCGACACCATCCTGAAATATCTCGCCGAGTTCGAGGAACTGACCGGCATCAAGGTCAATGCCGAGGCAACGCCCGAGCAGCAGCAGCGCCAGAAGACGGTGATCGAGTTGAGCTCGGGCAAGCCGAGCTTCGACGTCGTGCATCTGAGCTACCACGTGCAGAAGCGCCAGTTCGAGAAGGGTGGCTGGCTGGCCGACATCGCCGGCTATCTCGCCGATCCGTCGCTCACCGACCCGGCGCTGGTCGAAAGCGACTTCGCCGAAGCCGGCATTCTGTTTGCCAAGGACGGCCAGGGCGTGCTGCGCTCGCTACCGTTCTCGGTGGACTACTGGATCCTGTATTGGAACAAGGAGCTGTTCGAGGCCAAGGGCCTCAAATACCCAGAGACCTTCGAGCAACTGGTGGCAGCCGCCGAAGCGCTGACCGACCCCTCGACCAATACATACGGCTTCGTCGCCCGCGGGCTCAAGAACGCAAACACGCCGGTGTGGACGTCGCTGATGCTCGGCTACGACATGACGCCGCTAGATGACAAGGGCAAGCTGCGCACCGAGGCTCCCGAGGCGATCGAGGCTGCCGCGCTCTATCAAAGATTGATGACCAAGTCCGCCCCTCCGGGCGTTACCGGGTTCAACTGGGCCGAAGCACAGTCGGCCTTCCTGCAGGGCAAGATCGGCATGTGGCTCGACGGCGTGGGTTTTGCCCCGCCGATGGAAAATCCGGAAAAATCGAGGGTGGTCGGCAAGGTCGGTTACGGCGTGATGCCCAAGGGTCCCAAGGCGCATGCCTCGGGCACCTTCGGCGACGGGATTGGCGTTACCGCCGCCAGCGAGAAGAAGGAGGCTGCCTATCTGTTCTGCCAGTGGGCGGTATCGCCAACCATGGGTGCACGGCTGTTGCAGGCCGGCGCCGGCGTTCCGTTCCGCAAATCCGTGCTGGAGGATCCCAAGGTGCGCGAAGGCGTCACCATGCCGGCAAGCTGGCTTGATGCCGTGGTCGGCTCGGGCAATATCAGTCGGCTGGCACTGCCGGTCATCATCCCCGTCACGGAATTCCGCGACATTTATGGCGTGGCGTTGACCAACATGATTGCCGGCGCCGATCCAGCCGCGGAGCTGAAGAAGGCCACCGAACAATTCCAGCCGGTTCTCGACAGGAGCGAGCAGGGCTGATGTCGGCCACCACCCCAGAACAGACCGGGGTGACGATGCCGGTTGTCGACGGGAGCCAGACGATCCGGCTGGCTCCCAACTACTGGCCTTTCGTTGTCCCCGCACTCGTCGTCGTCGGCGCCGTCATCGTTTTCCCCTGGGCTTTCACCCTGTGGATGAGCGTCAATCGCTGGACGCTCGGCCAGTCGCGGAGCTTTGCCGGCATGGAAAACTATCTCCGCCTGGCCAGCGACCCACGTTTCTGGGAATCCCTTGTTCATACGTTGACCTACACCTTCCTCTCGGTTGCAGCGCCGATGCTGCTGGGCACTCTGGCCGCCCTGATCTTCGATGCCAGGTTTCCGCTGCGCGGCTTGCTGCGCGGCGTCTTCGTCATGCCGATGATGGCGACACCCGTTGCCGTCGCACTGGTTTGGACAATGATGTTCCATCCTCAGCTTGGCGTGCTCAACTACCTGCTGTCGCTGGTCGGCATCCCGGCTCAGGAATGGATATTCAACGCCAACACGGTCATCCCGTCGCTGGTTGCGGTCGAGACCTGGCAGTGGACGCCGCTGGTCATGCTGATCGTGCTTGGCGGGCTGGCCTCGGTGCCGCGCGAGCCCTTCGAAAGCGCCGAGATCGACGGCGCCAATGCCTGGCAGCAATTCCGCTATCTCACTCTGCCGATGATCGCGCCGTTCCTGATGATCGCGGTCATCATCCGCACCATCGATGCGCTGAAGAGCTTCGACATCATCTACGCGATGACCCAGGGCGGGCCGGGAACGGCGTCGGAGACCATCAACATCTATCTCTACAACACCGCCTTCTCCTACTACGATATCGGCTACGGCTCGGCCATGGCCGTGGTGTTCTTCATTGTCATCGTGGCCCTGTCGTTTGTCCTGCTGATGCTGCGCCAACGCTCGCAGTGGATCGATACGGAGGGCAAATAGATGAGTTCACGGCTGCTCAACCAGATCGGTCTGTTTTTCGCTGCCCTGGTTTTCGTCTCCCCGGCGATCTTGTTCTTCCTCTGGATGATCTCGCTGTCGCTGAAATTCGAGATCGACAACGGTGCCTATCCGCCGATCCTGATCCCCGAACGCTTCGCCTGGTCGAACTATGTAAAGGTATTCGAGGAGAACAATTTCCTGCTCTATCTCTGGAATTCGGTTCTGGTGACCGGCACGGCGACCTTGCTGGCGCTGCTGATCGGCGTACCGGCCGGCTATGGCATCGCACGGCTCAAGGCTGAACGATCGGCGGTCGTCATCATGATCGCCCGCATGACGCCTGGGCTATCCTATCTCATCCCGCTGTTTCTGCTGTTCCAATGGATCGGGATACTCGGCACGCTGTGGCCGCAGATCATCATCCATCTGGTGGTGACGGTGCCGATCGTGGTGTGGGTGATGATCGGCTATTTCGAGACCACGCCGATGGAACTGGAAGAGGCGGCCAACATCGACGGCGCCAGCTCCTGGCAGGTTTTCCGGCTGGTTGCCCTGCCCATCGCCAAGCCGGGCATCGTCGTCGCCTTCATCCTGTCCGTGATCTTCTCGTGGAACAATTTCGTCTTCGGCGTGGTGCTTGCCAGCCGTGAGACGCGCACACTGCCGGTCGCCGTCTACAACATGCTGTCCTACGAGCAGGTGAGCTGGGGGCCGCTCGCCGCGGCGGCGCTGGTGGTGACGTTGCCGGTGCTGATCCTGACCATGTTCGCGCAAAGGCAGATCGTCGCGGGGCTGACCGCCGGCGCCGTCAAGGGCGGCTGAGGGCCCGCCCTGACATCACTCTTTTTCCAGGAAAGCTCCAATGGCATCGGTAACGATCAACAACGTGCAGAAGGCCTTCGGGGCCACCAAGATCATTCACGACGTCAGCGTCGATATCGCCGACGGCGAGTTCGTCATCCTGGTCGGCCCGTCGGGATGCGGAAAATCGACGCTGCTGCGCATGATCGCAGGCCTTGAGACGATCTCCGGCGGGAAGATCGCCATCGGCGAGCGTATGGTCAACAATCTGCGGGCACGGGACAGGAACATCGCCATGGTGTTCCAGAATTATGCGCTCTATCCGCATATGACTGTGGCCGACAATATGGGCTTTGCCCTCAAGATCAAGAAAGCCGACCCGACCGATACCGCTGGCCGGGTCAGGAAGGCAGCCGGCATCCTCGGCCTGGAAAAGCTGCTTGACCGCTATCCGCGCCAGCTTTCGGGCGGCCAGCGCCAGCGCGTTGCCATGGGTCGCGCGATCGTACGCGACCCGCAGGTCTTTCTGTTCGACGAGCCGCTCTCCAACCTCGATGCCAAGTTGCGCGTCCAGATGCGCGGCGAGATCAAGGCCCTGCACCAGCGGCTGGGTACCACGACGATCTATGTCACGCACGACCAGATCGAAGCCATGACGATGGCCGACAAGATCGTCGTGCTGCATGACGGCCTGGTCGAGCAGATCGGCGCGCCACTGGACCTCTACGACCATCCGGCCAACCTCTTCGTTGCCGGTTTCATCGGCTCGCCCGCTATGAACTTCATTGCCGGCCGCATCGAGGAGGGCGTGTTCCGCAGCGCCGGCGGGTTGATCCTGCCGTTGCCGGAAGGCGCCCAGCCGGCGGATGCCGCGGGACGCGAACTCGTCTACGGCATTCGACCGGAACATATCCGGGCAACCGGGCAGGGCGTGCCGGGCACGATCACGCTTCTCGAGGCGACAGGCTCGGAAATCTTCGCCAAGGTCGACTGCTCCGGTGAAGAAATTTCCTGCCTGTTCCGAGAAAGGCTTGCGCTCAAGCAAGGCGAAGAGGTGCGGATCGAGATCGACCGCGCATGTGCGCATCTGTTCGACGCAGCAACCGGTCGGCGCATCTGACTCGGTGGTCCGGTAATGCGTCGTCGGCCTAGGTCGGCAACGCGAATTCACCGGCGAGTTCGATGGCGCGGCCGTCGCGGGCCGATCTCTGGGCGGCAAGACCCATGACGACGGCCCACCAGCCGTCTTGCAAGGTCACTTCCACCTTGCCTTGTCCGCGCACCGCAGCGGTGAAGCGGGCGTGCTCGAAATAGGTCGAACCGTTATGGTCGCCTGCCTCGAGCAGCCGGGGGTCGACGGGAATCTCCAGCAGTCGTGGTCCAGGCGGATTGCGCGGACTAACGATCAACTGGGGCACTGGCGCAGGGCCAAGGTGGGTCGGCCAGAAACGGCCTGGTCCGGGCACCAGACACTCGATCTTTCCGTCGCCGCCGACAGCGCAGAGTTCCTCCTGGTAGCGGCTGCCCTCGGCAAACATGCAGAGTTCCAGCATGGCGCGCGCGCCGCTCGCGAAGTCAACCAGCACATAGCCATGGTCAAGGATATCAGGCCTCTCACCGCCATAGCGTTCGTCGAGATGGTTTACGGCCTGTCCAGCGCTCGCCATCACGCGAACGGGGTCGGATCCGAGGATCAGCCGCATCAGGTCGAAGAAGTGGCAGCACTTCTCGACGAACGTGCCGCCGGTGTTGCGGTTGAAGCGGTTCCAGTCGCCGACCTTGGCCAGAAACGGGAAGCGGTGCTCGCGGATCGTCAGCATGCGGATGCCGCCGGTGGCGGGGCGCGCCTGCTCGACGAATACGGCGACGGGGGGCATATAGCGATATTCCATGGCCACCCAGACGAGCGGAAGCCGAGCTTTCAACGCCGCGATGCGCCCCTCGTCGGCGCCCTCGGTGAAGAGCGGCTTTTCCACCAGTACCGGCAGTGGTCGAAGTGCGGCGATCTGCTCCATCTGACCGAGGTGCTGGTGGTTGGGGCTGGCAATCAAGACGCAGTCCACCTCATCCATGGCCAGCAGTTCGGCGATCGATGCCGCCGATCGCGCACCCGACGCCGTCGCCAGCGACGCCGCCAACATGCCGGGGTCCGGCTCGACGATCGCGGCCACATGCGCGTCGGGCAACAGAGCGATATTGCGGATATGCTCGCGGCCCATCATGCCGCAGCCGATGATGCCGTAGCCGATCGATGATCTGGTCACGCGGCGTCTTCCTCCGGCCTATCTGAAACGCGTGACGTACCGCGCCGCGCCCGGATCGAACCAGCTGCGGGAATATTCCGCGCTGGCGCCGTCGCCAGCCCAGGCGATACGTTCTATGAAACCCACGACCGTGCCCGGCGGTGGCCTGAACTCAAGCGGGGCCCAGTCCGGCGCAGGCGCGACGGCAACATGGTCTTCGGCGCGAACGATCGAAAAGCCGAGCGCGAGCCGGTAGTGGAGATAGAGGGATTCCGACAAATCCTCGCGCTTGAGCCGCTCGGCGCGGCTGACGTCCAGCCAGATCTCCTCGACCGCGGCCGGCTCGCCGTCGAGCCGCCGCAGCCGGCGTATTCGGTGGGCTTCGCCGGCGCTGCCGAATTGCGGCAGGTCGGCGGGCTTGGGCAGCCGCTCGACGGACAGCACGTCGGCGCTCGGCAGGCCGCCACCGCCGATGCGCTCCAGGCGAAAAAAGGCATAGACCCCGAGCAAGTCGCCGCGCGCCCGCACATAGTTACCCGAGCCCTGGATGCGGTCGAGAAGGCCCTTTTCGGTCAAATCTGCCAGCGCCCGCCTGAGCGTGCCGACGGCAATCCCGAGGCTCGCGGCCATCTCGCGCTCGGGCGGCAGCCGCGCCCCGTCGGCCAGCCGTCCGGCCGCGATTTCGCGGATCAGCATTTCGCTGGTCTGCAAGTGCACAGGCAAGGGCCCGCGCATCTGGCTGGATCGGTGGCCGGGGTCAGCCCTTGTCAAATGCATCCGGTGTCCAATCGCATCCCGGTTTCGGGTTTGGCTCAAATTGATACAGTATTGATCTACACCAAAACGAATGCTACGCAAGCCCTATTCGCAGCTCCGGACCTCTTTGAAGAATGGCCCGGGCTTCTTTTTTGAAGAGTGGCAATGAGCATCGTCCCAATCACCTCGCCGGATCTCGATGCAGCCGAAGTCTCGTGGTTCGCCGCACTCTGCTCGGACGACTATCGCTATCTCGGTGTGCCGGACGGCGCGTTGCGCTCGAGCTGGGCGCATTGCTCTGAGATCGTGAAGACGTCCGAGGAACTAGGTTTCCGCAACATCTTGTGTCCGTCGTCCTATCAGGTCGGCCAGGACACGCTGAGCTTCGTAGCCGGCTGCGCGCCGATCACCTCGAAGATCAATCTGCTAGCCGCTGTGCGCTGCGGCGAGATGCAGCCGATCATGCTGGCGCGCACGATTGCGACGCTGGATCACATGCTGGAAGGCCGGCTGACGGTGAACATCATTTCGTCGGACTTTCCGGGCGAGACAGCCGACAGCGCCTACCGTTATCAGCGTTCGCGCGAGGTTGTGCAGATCCTGCGCCAGGCCTGGACCAGGGACAGCATCGATTTCGAGGGCGAGGTCTATCGCTATAAAGGACTCTCGACGGCGCCAGCGAAGCCCTATCAGCAAAATGGCGGCCCGCTGCTCTATTTCGGCGGTTATTCGCCCGACGCGCTCGAGCTTTGCGCCGAACAGTGCGATGTCTACCTGATGTGGCCGGAAACCAGGGAGGAACTTGCCGGCCGCATGAGAGCAGTTCACGAGCGCGCCGAGCGCCATGGGCGGACGCTCGACTACGGCCTGCGCGTCCACATGATCGTGCGCGATACCGAGGCCGAGGCAAAGGAATATGCCCGGGAGCTGGTTTCGAAGCTGGACGACGAGCAGGGCAGGGCGATCCGCGAGCGCGCGCTCGACGCCCGATCGCTCGGCGTATCGCACCAAGCCAGGAACCGCCAGATCGCCGATGCCGAAGGC
This sequence comes from Mesorhizobium sp. M0296, assembly GCF_040321675.1. Taxonomy (NCBI): domain Bacteria; kingdom Pseudomonadati; phylum Pseudomonadota; class Alphaproteobacteria; order Hyphomicrobiales; family Phyllobacteriaceae; genus Mesorhizobium; species Mesorhizobium sp. M0296. Next base: position 57,329 of record NZ_JAMYRZ010000009.1, on the reverse strand, counting down.
TATGTCGAGCCGCATCTGTGGACGGGCGTCGGGCGGGCGCGCTCTGGTTGCGGCGCGGCGCTCGTGGGCTCGGCCGATCAGGTTCTGTCGGAAATCGAAGCGTATATGAAGATGGGGATCCGCGCTTTCATCTTTTCCGGCTACCCGCATCTCGACGAGGCGCGTCATTTCGGCACCAAGGTGTTGCCCCAGCTCAAGACATGCTCGCTCCCGCACGCCTATGGCCGGGTGCCGGAACGGACCCCGGCGACACCATTGGGAACGGGGGAGCGCCGCTGATGGAGCATGTCGTGTGCGATCCACGCCTTTTGCGCAATGCCTTCGGGCGCTTCGCCACCGGCGTCACGGTCGTCACCACCGGCACGGCCGACGGCCCGGTCGCAATCACTGCCAACAGCTTCTCATCCGTGTCGCTCGATCCGCCGCTGGTGCTCTGGTCTATCGGCCGCCACTCGCGCCGGTTCGAAGCCTTCGCCAATTCCGCGCACTACGCCATTCACGTGCTGGCGGAAGATCAAATCGATCTGTGCTGGCGTTTTTCGAAGTCGGGGACGGACTTTGCCGATCTTGACCTGTCGTGGAGCGAGCACGGCGTGCCATTGCTGCCGCGCGCACTGGCGCGGTTCGAATGCAGCGTCGCCGACCGCTTCCCGGCTGGCGACCATATGATCCTGCTTGGACGTGTCCTTGAACTGCAGACGCAAGAGGGTTTGCCGCTGCTCTTTGCTGGCGGCAAGTCGCGCGCTCAAGAGGCCAGTTGATGACCGCCGGCGCCGCTTCGGGCTGGTGCCGTCGACTGGCGCACCACGAGATTGCAGGCAAGTTCGACGCGACGCGGCGGCGACCCCGAATGGGCCATATCGTCGAGCAGCAGGCTAAGCGCCGCCGATCCGATCTCGCGCATGGGAATGTGCATCGCCGTCAGCGGCGGGTTGCAGAAGGCAGCGAGCGGCAAGTCGTCCATACCGACCACAGACACATCGCCAGGCACCGAATATCCGGCCTCCTGGACGCCGGCGATGGCACCAAACGCCAAGCTGTCGCCGGCCGTCAGCACGGCGGTGAAATCGAGGCCACGGGCCGCGATGCGCTCGGTCACGGCCCTGCTCGCAAGTTCCGGCAGCCAGTCCTGCACCTCGACCACGAAGTCGTCGAAGCCGGCAATGCCGGCCGTGATCAGCGCGTCGCGCCAACCTTCGTAGCGCCGCTCGATCGTGCGCCGGCCACGCCGCATCAGGAACAGGATGCGGCGGTGGCCGAGGCCGATCAGATGCTGCGCCGCAAGCATGGCGGCAGAGCGATTGCAGGGCGTCACGCTCGAATGGCGCATCGAGGGATCGTCGCCGTTGACGAGCACGATCGGCTTGGCGAATCCGGCTGTCAGCGTCAGCACATCGTCATCGTCCAGCGTCAGAAACAGGCAGCCGGCGACGCTGTCGTCGCGCTCGGATTCACGCAGCAGCGCGATTTCGTCCTCGGGCGCCGAAACCGGCCGGGTCACGAGTTCGACGCCCAGCAACCGGGCGCGCTCGTTGAGTCCATCAAGGACATGGTAGGTGAACTGATTGCGGGCACTGTCCACCATTGCCACGCTGCTTGCGGCCAGGATGACCTTGCGGCCGGCAACCGAGGCGGGAATGGCATAGTTCATCGACTTCGCCGTTTCGATGATCCTGGTGCGAAGCTCGTCCCTCACGCCGCCGACGCCGCTCAGCGCACGGGAGGCGGTGCTGACCGACACGCCGCAACGCGCCGCTATCTCTTCAAGTCGAATGCGGCGGCTGGGGCGGCCGCGCTTGCCCTGGATATTCATCCGCTCCGTCACCTCCGGCAAAGTCATCCGATTAATGCAAAAAATTTTCAGATTGCGCAAGAAAAATGGCTGTGAAACAATTCCGATGAAGCGGGAGAAACGGGAGGAGTGATGCCGCTATCGGCCGAACGCCTGAATTCCGTGCTTGCCAGCCTTGTGGCCGGCATGACCGGCTTGCGTCATGACGGGCGGTTCCATGAGCCGAATCTCGACGGCACGCCGGGCGACTATGTCAGCTTCGACAGCTGGGAATGGCCGCAAGGCGTCGGGCTCTACGGGCTGGTTCGGCTGTGGGCGCAGACCGGCGACGATCGGCTGCTGCAGACGATCGAGGCCTGGTACGACCGACGCATCGCTGCCGGTCTCCCTGCGATGAACGTCAACACCACCGCGCCCCTTTTGGCGCTAAGCGAATTGTGGCGGCGCCGGCGCCAGCCGCGCTTCGAGCCGGTGCTGCGCGAATGGGCCGAGCGGGTGGCCACCGCCTTGCCGCGGACGCACGAAGGCGGTTTCCAGCATGATGTTTCGGACCGGGTCAACGACGACGAATTGTGGGACGACACGCTGTTCATGGTGGCGCTGTTCCTCGCATCCTACGGCCAGGCTGCCGGCCAGCGTCGCTTCGTCGAGGAAGCAGAAAGGCAATTCCTGGTCCACGCCCGTTATCTCGCCGACCCGGCATCAGGGCTGTGGTTTCACGGCTGGACGTTCGCGGGACGGCACAATTTCGCCCGCGCGCGTTGGGCGAGAGGCAATGCCTGGATTACCGTCGGTATTCTCGAACTGGTGGAGTTCGCCGAAATTGCACCTTCGGTCCGGGCCTATCTGCTCGGCGTGCTGGACACGCAGATCAACGCCCTGCTCGAGGTGCAGGCAGGTTCGGGCGCATGGCACACTCTGCTCGACGACCCGACGTCTTACGAGGAGATTTCCGCCACGGCCGGCTTCGGCTACGGGTTGATGAAGGCCGCGCGGCTCGGAATCGGCTCGACAGAGTGCCGTGCCGCCGGCCTCCGCGCCTTGGAAGCCGTGGTGGCCAACATCGATGACAAAGGTGTGGTGGCGAACGTGTCCTATGGCACACGCATGGGCGCCGACCTGCAGTTCTATCGCGATATACCCATCCATCCGACGGGCTACGGGCAGGCGCTGGCCATTCTGTGCCTGACCGAAGGGGCGCGGCATCTGCAGTCGAAGGTGGAGGCGGCATGATGCGGACGCTCTATGGCGCGTCGCCGGGCGATATTGCCGGCATGGACACGGACCGGCTGAGGGCCGAGTTCCTCGTCGACGGCTTGTTCCGGCCTGGCGCGATCGAATTCGTCTACACCCATGTCGACCGCATGATCGTCGGTGGCGCGGTGCCGCTGGCCAACCCGCTGGCATTCGGCAACGGCGCCGAAGTCGGCACCCCGCTCTTCTTTGACGCGCGCGAGATGGGCATCGCCAATCTCGGCGGCAATGGCACGGTCGCGGTGGACGGTCGGCGCTTTCACGTGGCTAACCGCGACATCGTCTATGTCGGACGCGGAGCGCGTGAGGTGACGCTGGAGAGCGACGATCCGGAGAGGCCGGCACGCTTCTACATGAACTCGGTGCCGGCCGGCGCCGATGTTGCGCACCGTCTCATCGTCAGCAGCGAAGCCAAGCCGCTTGTGCTCGGCGAGGAGGCCCGTGCGAACAGGCGCACGCTGCGTATGTACATCCATCCCGAAGTGGCCCCGTCCTGCCTCTTGCTGATGGGGATCACCGACCTCGCGCCGGGCAGTGTGTGGAACACCATGCCGCCGCATCTGCATGAGCGGCGCATGGAAGCTTATTGCTATTTCGACCTCGCTGAGGCCGACCGTGTAATCCATCTGATGGGCCGGCCAGACAAGACGCGCCACCTGATGGTCGCTGACGGCGACGTCGTCCTGTCGCCTGCCTGGTCTATCCATATGGGTGCCGGCACCGGCCCCTATGCCTTCGTCTGGGGCATGACCGGCGAGAACCAGGCCTACACCGATGTCGATCCAGTTGCCGTGAAGGATTTGCGATGAGCGAGGCCGCGCAAAGCGTTCGGACGGATTTTACGCTGCGCCGGCCGCTCATGGCGGGGCAGCCAATCGTCTATTGGCGGCTCGGGTCTATCGCCGAGCAACGCTACGTCGTGGCCGACAAGCCTATGCAAGGCGAGATGGATCCCTTCTTCTTCCTGACCAAGCACAAGAATTTCATTCCCCATGAATATCCGTGCCGCACGCAGTTCGCAGCGGAACGACGCGGCAAGCGACCACAGGTCAGCGCCGAATTCGGTGCCGAGCGCATCTGGCTGCCCTTCGCCTCGCCGCGCATCGACCTATCGGGCTTCTGGTTCCGGCCGACGGTGCTTGGAACCTGGGCCGAGACCACCATCGAGGCGGCCTCGACTGGCGAGGCGCTGGTGCGGCTGCGCACATGCGGCGGCGCCACACTCTTTACCAATGGCGAGGAAGCCGGCTGGATGGCGCCCTACGGCCGCAATCTGGAAAGTGCAGAGCATTTCAAGATCGCGCTGAAGGCCGGCCGCAACGACGTCCGGATATGGTTCGACGATCTCGCAGAGCGCGACGCCCGCTACTATTTCCAGCTCGATTATCTATCCGGTCCGGCTGCTTCGGTGGCATTGCCGATCGAAGTCGAGAGCGGCGTTGCCGATGCGATGGAAGCAGCCCTTGACGACATGCATTTCGACCATCCCGCCTATGACGGCGGCGAGGTGGCGCTCGTCACCGGCGTGGCCCTGCCGCGCGACGCGCAAGTCGAGATCGAGATCGAAGGCGATTTCATGTCGATCGAGACGCCGGTGCGCTTCGCCTTCGATCTGCCGGCAGGCCAGGCGCGGCTGCCGATCGCCGATACCGAGCAGCTGCCGGCAGACTTTCGCCATTTCAAGGTAACGCTGACGGTCGCAGACCATGCCGTATCGCGTGTCTTCGGCGTCGAGATATGCCACGCGCGCCGTCAGGGCGATGCGCCGGAAACGCTTACCGCGCGTATAGATGAAGCCCTGCGCGAGGTCGCCGGTCACGCCGAGGCCGATACGGTGCGCGCGCTGGCGCGCCTGGCGATCGGGCGGCAGGGCGCCGAGACCGACGCCATGATCTCCGGCACGCTGCCGGCGATCGAGGATTGTCACGATTGCGCCGACTTCATCCTGGTGCCGCTGCTGTGGTGCCGCAAGGCCTATGGCGATCGGCTGGAAGCGAGCCTGCGCGCGCGCGTCGACAACGCCATCCTCGGCTATCGCTACTGGATGGACGAGCCCGGCAATGATGTGCAGTGGTACTTCTCCGAGAACCACGCGCTGCTCTTCCACACCGCCGCCTATATTGCCGGGGGCCTGTTGCCTGATGTGCGGTTCGTGCGGTCGGGCCGCCTTGGCCGCGAACAGTCCGCGGTTGGAGCCGCGCGTGTACGCGCCTGGCTCGACCATTTCGAGGCATGGGAGATGGCCGAGTTCAACTCGGCGCCTTATTTCCCGATCGACCTCAAGGGCCTGTGCGCGCTCTACGCGCTGGCCCCGGACAAGGACATCGCCGAACGTGCCGGCAAGGCAATCATACGCCTGCTTGAAATCGTCGCCCGCTCGGCGCATCGCGGCATCCTCACCGGGGCGCAGGGCCGCTCCTATGAGCACACGCTGCGCGCCGCGCGTTCCCTGGAATTATCCGGCATCTGCCGCATGCTTTGGGGCAAGGGCAACTACGGCATGCGCTTTCACGCGCTGCCGCAGCTGGCATTGTGCCTGCGGGATCACGATTTGAGCGTTCCGGACGGGTTGGCAGCAATTGCTTCCCTCACCGACGATACGGCGTGGGAATGGACTTTTGCGCAGGGACAAGATCGCTTCGCGCGGCTCTACCACTACAAGACGCGCGACCATGCGATGGGCAGCGCCGCTGGCTACCGCTGGAACCAATGGGGTTATCAGGAGACCGTCATTCACGCCCGGCTGGGCAAGAATCCGGATGCGCAGATCTGGATCAACCACCCCGGCGAAGTGCTGCAGTCGGGATATGGCAGACCATCATATTGGGGTGGCTCAGGCACTTTGCCCCGGCTTCACCAATACCGCGACCTCGCCGTCGTCAGCTTCTTCTGCTCGGATGAACAGCCCGACTTCACGCACGCCTGGTTTCCCGCACGTGCCTTCGATGCCGTGCAAGTGGGTGGCGATCGGGCGTTCGCGCAATCGGGCGACGCCTTCGTCATGCTGAAGACGGATGTGCCGCTCATGCAGGTAGTGGCCGGCCCGACCGCCGGCAACGAGCTGCGGGCGGCGGGACGCAGGACGACATGGATCGTTCGCCTCGGTGACCGGAATGCCAATCGGCCGGCCCTCGACGCCTGGACTGCCGTTTTTGGGGACCTGTCGGTGCGGCCAGGTACCGACGGCGAGTTGATCGTCGAGGATCCGGAATACGGCACGGTGCATTTCCTCGCCGACGCAAGGATCGTGGCTGAGGGACGTACACTCGATCCGGGCAACTGGACCGTGCGCGGTGAGGCGATGCGCATGAAGCACAGAGAGTAGGGAGGAGATCGGCTGCGACGCTCAAGAGGAGGAGGGCGTAGCAGGCTTGAACCATCGGGGCGCCGCCCCCGCTAAAGGAGGAGACGAAGCATGAATAAGACCCGCACTTTGCTGGCCGCGCTATCGGTCAGCCTGCTCGCATCGACCAGCGCGTTTGCCGGCGACGTGCGCATCATGTGGTATTCGGACGGTGTCGAGGGCGATGTCATCCAGGACATTCTGAACCGCTTCATGAAGGACAATCCCGACATCCACGTCACGCTCGACAACGTCGCCTACAAGGTGATCCAGGAGCAGTTGCCCATCCAGCTCGAAGCCGGCCAGGGTCCGGACATCGCCCGCGTCACAAACATCAAGGAGCTTGCCCAGCACTGGCTCGATCTCAGGCCACTGGTGGCCGATCCGAAATATTGGGAGGACAATTTCGCTGACACGCTGGACTGGATGCGCCCCGACGGCTCCAACGCCATCCCGGGTTTCATGACCCAGCTCACGCTCACCGGCGGCTTCGCCAACAAGACGCTGTTCGAACAGGCCGGCGTGGCGCTGCCCGGTGACAAGGCGACCTGGGACGACTGGATCAAAGCCGCCGCCGAGGTGGCGAAGAGCCAGCAGCTTCCGGCTGCCTTTGCCATCGACCGTTCCGGTCACCGCATTTCGGGTCCGAATGTCTCCTTCGGAGCGAACTATATCGGCCCCGATGGCATGCCGGCGAAAGTGGACGACGGCACCAAGGCTTTCGTCGGCAAGCTCGTCGACTGGACCGCCAAGGGCCTGATGCTGAAGGATACCTGGGTTTCGGCGGCAGGCTCGACCTATCGCGCGGCCGCCGACGACTTCATCAACGCCCAGATCCCGTTTTATTATTCGGGTAGCTGGCAGGTCGCCAATCTATCGACCAAGATCGGCGATAGTTTCGACTGGGTGGCGACCGGCTCGCCTTGCGCTACGGCAGGCTGTTCGGGCGTGAAGGGCGGCGCGGCGCTGGTCGCGATCAAATACACGAAGAATCCCAAGGACGTCGCCAAGGTCATGGATTATCTGGCCCGTGAAGACGTGGTAAAAGAGTTCAGCGAGCGCACGCTGTTTCTGCCCGCGCACAAGGGCGTCGTAGACAAGGGCGGGCTGAAATGGGTCTCGGCCGACAAGAACGTCGGTCCGGCGCTCGACAAGTTCGTCAAGGCGGCGGGTGAAACCCTGCCGGAGGCCGATGCGCTGCCGCCGTGGAAGTGGGCCAACGCTTACTTCGCCGCGCTGGTGACGCGCGTCAGCCAGGTGATGGCCGGCGAGCTCAGCCTCGACGATGCCTGGGGCAGGATCGACCAGGATATCGCCGACAAGGTTGCCGAGGCGAAGTGACCGCCGCCGCGACACTGAAGGCATGGATTGGTGCCGCCCTCGCGGCGCCGGTCGTGTGGCTGGCGTCGATCGTCAACGTGCCGCTGAAGTTGTGGCAGCGAGCGACGGGCACCAGCGGCATGGCCGCGTTCTTCCTCGCCCCAAACATGGCGATCTTCGGCATTTTCGTCCTGGTGCCGATGATCATCAACTTTTTCTATTCGGCCACGTCGGGAACGGCCTACTTCCTGCAGGACCGAACCTATGTGGGGCTCGAGCAATATCAGCGCCTGCTCGATTGCGGCAACTACCTGGACACTGCCACTTGCCACGAGGATCTCTTCTGGAAGGCCGTGCACAATACCGGCCTGTTCGTCGTCGTGCAGGTGGCGCTGATGACGGTCGTGTCGATGGCGACAGCGTTGATCCTCAACCGCGAGATCGTCGGGCGCAGCTTCTGGCGCGCGGTGTTCTTCTTTCCGGTGCTGCTGTCGCCCGTCGTCACCGGCCTGATCTGGCGTTGGATCCTGCAGCGCCAGGGCCTGCTCAACCTGATCGTCCATGATCTGGGCGGCGAGCCGCACAACTGGCTGACAGACCGTTTCTGGGCTTTCACCGCCGCGGTCAGCGTTTCGGTTTGGGCACATATGGGCTTCTATACGCTGATCTTGCTTGCCGGATTGCAGGCGATCCCGCGCGACCTTTACGAAGCGGCCGAGATGGACGGCACGAAGCCGGCGCGGGTGTTCTGGCGCATCACGCTGCCGCTGCTGATGCCGAATCTGCTTGTCGTCATCGTACTGGCGCTGATCCGCGCCGTGCAGATCTTCGACGAAGTCTATGTGCTGACGGGTGGAGGGCCGGGAACCTCGACCCTCTATATCACGCAGTACATCTATGAGATCGGCTTCGCCTCCCTGCTGCGCAATCCGGGGCTGGCTTCGGCGGCTTCGATCCTGATGGGGTTGGTGCTGGTCGTGCTCACCTTAGTTCAGCTGCAGGTCGGACGCCGGGGTGAGCGGAAAGGAGCCCGCGAATGAGCGGCGTGATGACATTCCTGACCCGCCGGCGCGGCGGTCGCGGCTGGCACTGGACGGATATCGTGAGCTGGCTGTGGCTGCTCGGCGGCGTTGTCATCATGTTCGGCCCGGCCGTCTGGCTGGTGGGTTCGTCATTCAAGACGCCGGCACAGCTCGCCGAGTTCCCGCCGACCATAATGCCTTATGTCAGCCAACACGCGAGGGTCGAAGGTTACGACAAGCCGCTGACCCTCTACAGGGTGAAGTTGCCGGATGGTTCGACCAAGGTGCTGGCCGAGGTGCGGCGCATCGGCATCATGGCGCAAATGGTGGATCCGCAGGCGCCGAACGATATCGTGAAGGTCAACATCGCCGACCGGCAGCCGGTGCGCGAAATCGGGTTCGCGACGGAGAATTACACCGAGCCCTTCGTCCATTTCGACTTCCTGCGCTATCTGCGCAATTCGGTTTTTGTGACGGCAATGGCAACGCTGATCACGCTGCTCACCAATTCGATGGCCGCCTTCGCCTTGTCGAAATACAAGTTCCGCGGTCGCGATCTGACGATGCTTGTGATCGTCGGTACGCTGATGGTGCCGCTGTCGGTCATCCTGGTGCCGCTCTATTCGGTGGTGGGCGCCGTCGGACTGCTCGATTCGCTGTGGGGCGTGATCTTGCCGACCGTGGCGACGCCAACCGGCGTCTTCCTGCTGCGCCAATATATGCTGACCATTCCCGACGAGCTGCTCGATGCGGCGCGCATGGACAACGCTTCCGAATGGCAGATCTACTGGCGCATCGTATTGCCGCTTGCAGCACCGGCGCTCGCCGTGCTGGCGATCTTCTCGGTCGTCTGGCGCTGGAACGACTTTCTGTGGCCGCTGGTGGTGCTGTCGCGCAAGGAACTCTACACACTCCAGGTCGGCCTCAACACCTATGCCGGCCAGCTAAACGTGCAGTGGCACTACATCCTGGCGATGACCGTGGTGACGATGATCCCCGTCGTCCTCGTCTTCGTCTTCCTGCAGCGTTACATCACTTCCGGCATTGCCGGCACCGGGCTGAAGTGAGGATGTCATGGGACGGATAACGCTGACCAACATTGATCGCGCTTACGGCAAGATGAAGATCTTGCACGGTATCAACCTCGACGTCGGTGACGGCGAGATGCTGGTCCTCGTCGGCCCGTCGGGTTGCGGCAAGTCCACGCTGCTGCGGTTGATTGCCGGGCTCGATCGGCCGACCGACGGCAAGGTCGAGATCGACGGGGTCGACGTCACCAACGTTTCGGCCGCGCAACGCGGTCTGGCGATGGTGTTCCAGTCTTACGCGCTCTACCCGCACATGAGCGTGCGCCAGAACCTCGCCTTCGGGCTTGAAAACATTCGTATGCCGAAGGCCGAGATCGACGCGCGGATCACGGAAGCGACGCGCATGCTGGAAATTGCTCCCTATCTAGACCGCCGGCCCGGTCAATTGTCGGGCGGCCAGAAGCAGCGCGTGGCGATCGGCCGTGCGGTGGTGCGCAATCCGACCGCCTTTCTGCTCGATGAACCGTTGTCCAACCTCGATGCCGAACTGCGCATCACCATGCGCGCTGAACTGGCGGGCCTGCACCGGCGGCTGGCAACCACGATGGTCTACGTCACCCATGACCAGATCGAGGCGATGACGCTGGCGGACCGCATCGTGGTCATGCGCTCGGGGCGGATCGAACAGGTCGGCCGGCCGCTCGATCTGTACAACGCGCCGGCCAACCTATTCGTCGCCGGCTTCATCGGCGCGCCGCGGATGAACCTGCTGCCGGTGAAGGTGCGTTCGGCAAGCGGCGCCGAGGTGCGTGTCGAAGGTCCAGGCGGGCTGTCGGCCTCGATCGCCGCCGACGGGGTCGCGCTGAAACCGGGAGACGACGCGACGCTTGGCATCCGGCCACACGACATCCAACTTTCGAATGGCGGCAAGGGATCGGTGGAAGCGCGGGTAACGCTGGCCGAGGCGTTGGGACCGGAAACAGTTGTCCACGCCACCATTGCCGGCGACAGCAAACTGATCGCCGTTCTCAAGCAGCAGGGCGTTGAATCGCAAGGGCCGCCGATCAACCTCGCTCTGCCGCCGGAGCGCATGCATCTCTTCGATGCCGCCGGGCTGCGCGTCGCACCGCGTTAGCCGGCGGCAAGATAGCGGGTTGTTTTCATGAACCGTCGCAACTGCGCACAGCGAATGCGTGTTGCGCGCTTGTCAAAATAGGTGAACGTTAAAACAACCGAACTCTTCAAGAGGGCGCTCTCTGCGATCATTGCTGCCACGGTCTTCGGCAATACGGAGGTTCGCGCCGGCACGTTCGCGCGCCTGAGGAATCCGGCTGACTGATAATACGACCTGTGCTGAGGTTCAGTACGAACTACCGATCAGGTTCTGTTGTCCGGCTTCGTCATCCAAAGGACCGGGATGCGCCCGATCACGCTTGCGCCATTTGGCATTCTGCTCTTCGCAGGCGCCATGTGGCTGCTGTCCGCTTCGACGAGCGGTAGCGAATCACCGGACCTGACCCCTTGCTCTGCTGCTGCGAGGATTCGGTCTCGGCCTTCTGTTCGTGGCACTGACGCTGGTTACGCTGCAGGGCCTTGCCGCCAATGCGCTGCCGTTTGGCATCGGGCTATTCAACTTCGGCAAGCAGGTGGGCGGTCTGACCGCCACAGCCCTCTTGCAAACGTATATTGATCACCAGAATGTCCACAACCGGACGATACTGGCGTCCCACCTCGTCAATGGCGATCCAGCCGTAGACCAGCGCTAGAAAGCAACTGCGAACGCTCTGGCGAACAGTGTCGACAGCACTGCGGCGACAAAGGCCGCCCTGCCGCTGCTGCAGCGCGCGCTTGAGAAGCAGGTCGCCACGATCTCGTTCGACGAAGCTTTCTTCGCGCTCGTCTTGCTGTTCGCGATCGCTGCGCCCTGTCTCATTGTCGCCAAACAATTGCTCGGCCGCCAAGCCGCTCCGCAGAACTAAAACCGCGTCCACGCCCTATACTTTGGAACAGATGTATTGGTCGGGAGAGGCTTCCAGATTATCTCATGAGCCGTATTAACCGGACGAGACAGGGATGACGAATGCAGAGGTTTTTCCGGTTTCACTCTGTAGCCGACGAAAAGGCAGCCGAGCGTCTTACCTGTCCGGCTCGTATTCCTAGTGGTAGGTGTTGATGCATCGATCCGCGTCGCTCCTCACGCGAGGCCATCGTTAGGGCCCCCGTAGCGGCGATATCTCCGCGCAATGCATGGATTTCCATGAGATGCAGCCGAGGCATGGCGGAACTAGATTTAGGCAGTGAGTTCGCCTGTCCAGATATTGAAAACAAGTGCTATATCAAGCGCTGACCGTCCCCAGGCTTTTTTGTCCGACAGGAGAAGCCAATGACAGCAGCGTCCAACTCACTTGGCGAAATCGACCCCGAAGCAACGCTTGCGCTGCAAATCATCGAGAGCATGCCCGGCCACGCGTGGGCAGCCGATGCCGCCGGAAGATTCACCTATGTCAGCCCAAACACGCTGGCGTTCCTCGGCAACATGCATGAGGATCTCAACACTTCCGAAGACGACGATGATTTCGGCTGGCGTCGAGCCGTCCATCCCGACGATTATGATCCTGTAGCCGCCAGATGGCGGCATTGCCTCGAAACCGGCGATCCCTATGATACCGAGCATCGTCTGCGGCGCGCCGATGGCGTCTATCGCTGGTTTCGAAGCTCAGGACGACCATTTCGCGATAGCCAGGGGCGCATCGTTCAATGGTACGGCACGACAATAGACATTGAGGACCAGAAGCGGGCCGAGTCAGCATTACGTGACCGGGAGCGGGAACTCTCGCAGCTCGTGGACATGGTCCCGAGTCACATCTGGCGGCTCGGTCCCGACGGCGAGCCGATCTTCTTCAATGGGCGCATGGTCGACTTTCTCGGCCTCGATGTAGCGGATCTGGACCGACCGGGCATGAGCCGGCTGGCGGTGATGATACAGGCCGCCGTTCATCCGGACGACGCGGCAGCATTCGGCGATGCACTCCGTTGGTGCTTCGCTACCGGTGCGAGCTTCGCGATGCGCTATCGCCTGCGCCGTGCCGATGGCGTCTATCGCTGGATGTCGAGCCGGGCGGAGCCGATGCGCGATGACGCTGGCCGCATCGTCCAGTGGTACGGCCTCTGTCACGACATAGACGATCAGATGCACGCCGAAGCGGCGTTGCGGCAGAGCGAGCAGCAACTTCAGCACATGATCGACGCGGTGCCGGTCCGCATCTGGAGTGTGATGCCGACCGGCGGGCCGGTCTACTTCAACAAGCGATACCAGGACCATTTCCGCTCCGTTATCGCGAACTTTGATATGCTCGGCGAGCCGGGCATCGAAACGTTGCTGCACGAGGTGATTCATCCCGAAGATGCGCCCGAGGTGCAGCGCACGTTGTTGACCTGTTTCGAAACTGGCGGCGGCTCCGCGATGCGGTTTCGCTGGCGCGAAAAAGACGGCACCTATCGCTGGGCTGAGTGTAGGGTCGAGCCGCGACGCGATGACGACGGAACGGTCGTGCAGTGGTACGGGGTTTCTCTCGACATAGACGATGAGGTGCGCGCGCAGGCGGCGTTGCGCAAAAGTGAGCGGCGCCTTCAGCAGCTGATCGACACCGTGCCCGCTTTGATCTGGAGTACGACACGGGAAGGGACGCCTTCCTACGTCAACAAACGGTTCACCGATTTAACCGGGGCCACGCTCCACGACATCACCGCCCCGGACGGCTCGCCGTCGCTGAGCGTGATCCATCCAGACGATATCGACACCGCACGGCAGGCGATCCGCCACTCATTCGCGACGGGCGTGCCTTACGTTCAGAGATATCGCCAGAGGCGGGCCGACGGCGGCTATCGCTGGACGGAGACTCGCGCCGAGCCGCTGCGCGACGAAGATGGCAGCATTCTCCAATGGTACGGCGTGAGCGTCGACATCCATGACCTGGTGACCACGCAAGCCGCGTTGCACGACCGGGAACGAGAGCTCTCGCAACTCGTCAACATGGTTCCGAGCTACCTCTGGCGGCTGTCTCCCAACGGTGAGCCGACCTTCTTCAACAAGCGCCTGATAGATTTTCTCGGCCTGGACATAGCGGACGCGGAAAAGCCGGACACGAGCCTGCTGACGGCCTTCATTGCCACCGTCGTCCATCCCGACGATGCAGCCAGCCTGAAGGAAGCACTCGACAGCTGCTTTGCCACCGGCGAGCGCTTCTTCATGAAGTATCGCCTGCGCCGTGCCGATGGCGTTTATCGTTGGATGGAGGGCCGCGCGGAGCCGCTGCGGGACCAGGGTGGACGCATCGTCCAATGGTACGGCCTTACGCACGACATCGACGATCAGCTGCGCGTCGAAGAGGCGCTGCGCGAGAGAGAACGGGCTCTCTGGCAGCTCGTTGAAACACTGCCGGCAATGATCGATTGCGCCGCGCCGGATGGCGAACCGATATATCGAAGCCAGCAGCTCCGCGAATTCCTCGGATACAATCTTGAGGAATTGGACGAAGCGGGAAAGTCCCGGCTGGCTGGCACACTCGACGCCGGTGTTCATCCCGACGACCTGACAGGTGTCAAAGAGAGATATGCCGATTGTCTGTCCACAGGCGAGCCGTATGCGCGACGGCACCGTCTGCGGCGCTTCGATGGTGAATATCGCTGGGTCGAGACGCGCGCCGCGCCGATGCGCAACGCTGAAGGCGCCATAGTGCAGTGGAACGTTATCTGCCTCGACATCGAAAATGAGGTGCGGACACAAGAGGAGCTTCGGCTGGCACAAGAGAGACTTGCGCGTGCGAGCCAGGCGGCGAGCCTTGCCGAACTCTCCGCATCCATCGCTCATGAGGTGAACCAGCCGCTGGCCGCCATCGTCGCCAACTCCAACGCATGCCACCGTTGGCTGTCCGCCGAGCCCCCGAACGTCGAGCGCGCGAAGATCACGGCCGAGCGTATCATCCGCGATGCCAACTCGGCGGCGGATGTCGCCAGCCGCATCCGTGCCTTGTTCAGACCTTCGCTTGAAATGAGAACCAGCACGCCGATCCCCAGCGTCGTTGCCGAAGCACGTGACCTTATGGCCGAGGAAGCCATGCGGCGTCGCGTTCGCATGGACATCGACGTCGAAAGCGACCTTCCGCTGGTTGCGTTCGATCGCGTCCAGATCCAGCAGGTCCTGGTCAACCTCATTCGCAACGGCATGGAGGCGATGGACACCACGGCGGGCGACAAGGTTCTCGGAATGCGCGTGCGCCGGATAGAGGACACGATCCAGACCGAGGTCAGCGACCGAGGCCCGGGTATCGAACGTCCCAACAAGATATTCGAGCCGTTCTTTACAACGAAAGGGAACGGAATGGGCATGGGGCTCGCGATCTCCCGTTCGATCATCGAGTCTCACGGCGGACGCCTTTGGGCGGAGAATAGCGTGCCGCGTGGGGCGATATTCATCTTCACCCTCCCGGTTGAAGCGAAAGCTGCGCAATAACTGGCGGCGCTCAGTAAGCGCTTGGTTTTTCGGCTCTCGGTGAAGGGGCGCCGCCGCCCCGTGCAATGCATGGATTTCCATGAGGTGCGGTTGGGGCGTGGCGGGATTAGGGTGGCGACGTGAGTCCGTCAGCCCAGTCCAGCTATCAAGAGCAAGTGCTACACGAAGCGCCGACAATCTCCAGAGTTTGTTTGTCCGTTAGGGGCACCCGATGACGATAGCGCCCAACTCACTTGGCGAGACCGATTCCAGCGCAACGCTCGCGTTAACGCATGACTTGGACCGATCCGGACCGGGAAGCGGCCGACCTTTCGCGACGAATGAACCGGGCCTGATTCGCGGCAACATGATCAGCGATCTTGAAAGAGGCAGGTTGTCGCGCGTCTGGTCGCACCGTCCCCAACTCTTGCATCTGGGGCTTTTTATTACGGCCTATGTCCTGGGCTGCGGCTTCGCCCAGTCGCTCGCAATCATACCTGGAACAGGGATTTCCATTTGGCCTCCGAGCGGGCTTTTCATCGCTACGCTTGTCTTCGCCTCCAGGTATAGCTGGCCGTGGTGGGTGCTGGGGGCCTGTGTGGCAGAACTGTTCAGCAACTTCTTGTGGTTCCACACTCCGCTGCCCGCGGCCTTCCTGATCTTTGCCGGCAACGCTCTTGAAGCGGTGGCCGGCGCATGGCTTGTGAACCAGACCTGCCAGCGCCCAGTTCGGCTGGAAACGTTGCGGGACGTTCTCGCATTCGTCGCACTGGCCGCCGGAGTTGCGCCAGTTGCAAGCGCGACGGTGGGAAGTGCGGCGCTTTCGTGGTTTGGCATACAATCGCAAACCTTTGCGACGGCTTGGCCGCTGTGGTGGATCGGAGACGCGACGGGAGTCCTGATCGTAGCGCCACTGGCGCTGGTCGTGTTCCAGAACTGGCGCGGCAAGGCGCAGCTCTCGGCGGCGCGGTGGATGGAAGCTTGCGTCCTGGGGCTGATCTTTCTTGGTATCGCCGCCCTTTCCTTGAGCGGCTATCTGCCCTTCGCCTACATCATCATGCCGCCTCTTCTTTGGGCCGCGGTGCGCTTTGAGTTCCGAGGCGCCGCCGTAGCATTGACCGTCCTCGCTCTGATCACGGCGGTATTCACGATATCCGGCGCCAGCCAATTTGCCGGCGATCCCGAGTCCCAGAAGCACAACCAGATCATGCTGCAGCTTTTTCTGGCCATCTCTGCATTTTCGGCGCTCGTCGTGGCCGCCATTTCCAGGCAGCATCAGGCGGCGGTGCTCACTTTGCGCCAAAGTGTGGAGACCTTGCGGGAGCGGGAGCGAGAACTCTCGTTGCTGGTCGAAATGATCCCCGCTCACATCGCCCGCATGGCGCCCAACGGCGAACCAACCTTCTTCAGCAAGCGCACGACAGACTATATCGGCCTCGACGACATCGCGGACTGGGACGAGCCGGGCACGAGCCGCCTGGCGACCGTGGTCGCGGCAGCCGTCCATCCCGACGATGGACCCAGGATGAGAGAATGGCTCAGCCGCTCGCTCGCCACCGGCGAACCCTATCCCATAAGGTATCGCCTGCGTCGCGCGGACGGCGTGTACCGCTGGAGGGAGGGCCGCGCCGAGCCGCTGCGGAACCAGAGTGGGACGATCGTGCAATGGTACACGGCCAGCATCGACATCGACGATGAGGTGCGCGCGCAGGAGGCATTGCGCGACCGGGAGCGGGAGCTCTCGCAGCTTGTCGACATGGTTCCGAGCCACGTTTGGCGCCTGACGCCGGACGGCGAGCCGACCTTTTTCAACAAGCGAATGGTCGACTTTCTCGGCCTTGACGTAACGGATTTGGACAAACAGGGCATCAGCCGGCTGGCGGCGATGATAGCGGCCATCGTCCATCCGGACGACGCAGCAGCATTCGGCGATACGCTCAGTCACTGCCTCGCCACCGGTGAGCGCTTCTCCATGAGGTATCGCTTGCGCCGCGCCGATGGCATCTATCACTGGATGTCGAGCCGGGCGGAGCCGATGCGCGATCACGCTGGCCTGATCGCGCAGTGGTACGGCCTCTGTCACGACATAGACGATCAGATGCAAGCCGAAGAGGCCCTGCGGCGGAGCGAATTGCAGCTTCAGCAGATGATCGACGCTGTGCCGGTCCGCATTTGGAGCGCGGTGCCGACCGGCGGGCCGGTCTATTTCAACAAGCGATACCAGGACCATTTCCGCGCCGTCATCGCCAATTTCGAAACACTCGGAGAGCCGCGCATCGAGGAATTGCTGCAAGAACTGGTTCATCCCGAAGATGCTCCCGAGGTGCTGCGCACGTTGCTGAGCTGTTTCGAAACAGGCGGCGGTTCCGCGATGCGGTTTCGCTGGCGCGAAACAGATGGCTATCGCTGGGCGGAGTGCAGGGTGGAGCCGCGGCGTGATGAAGACGGGGCGGTTGTGCAATGGTACGGGGTTTCCCTCGACATCGACGAAGAGGTGCGCGCCCAGGAAGCGCTGCGACAAGCCTCCGACAAACTCGCGCAAGCCACTCAGGCTGCAAGTCTCGCCGAGCTTTCCGCTTCGATCGCGCACGAGGTGAATCAGCCGCTGGCCGCGATCGTCGCCAATTCCCATGCATGCCACCGTTGGCTGTCCGCCGCCCCTCCGAACGTCGAACGCGCGAAGATTACGGCCGAGCGCATAATCCGGGACGCCAATTCGGCGGCGGACGTCGTCAGCCGCATCCGCGCGCTGTTCAAGCAATCCACCGAGACGAGGACCAATGCGACGCTCAGCAGTGTCATCGCAGAGGCACGCGACCTCGTGGCCGAGGAAGCGATGCGGCGGGGCGTTCGCACCAGCGTTGATGTCGGAAGCGATAGTCCGCTAGTCGCGTTCGATCGCGTCCAAATCCAGCAGGTTCTGGTCAATCTCATCCGCAACGGCATGGAGGCGATGGACTCTGGTGCGGATGACGGAGTTATCAGCATCCGCGTGCGCCATATCGGGGATGTTGTCCAGACCGAAGTCAGAGATCGCGGCCGGGGCGTCGAGTTTCCCGACCGGATATTCGAACCGTTCTTTACCACGAAAGAGCAAGGGATGGGCATGGGACTGGCGATCTGCCGTTCGATCATCGAGTCGCACAGCGGGCGTTTATGGGTCGAGAAGAACGAACCACGTGGAGCGACGTTTATCTTCACGTTGCCGATTGAAGCGAAAGCGGCGTCATGACGACGGACGGCCAAATTGTCTTCATCGTAGATGACGATGAACGAATCCGGGAGGCGCTCAGTGAGCTGCTGGCTGCACACGGCATGTGTGCCGTAGCGTTCGGATCGGCGGGCGATTATATCCGCGCTGACAAGCCGGACGTCCCTGCCTGCCTCATCCTCGATATCGAGTTGCCGGATATTAACGGCCTCGATCTGCAGCGGCAGATTGCCGAGGGCGATCATCCGCCGATCGTTTTCCTAACGGGACATGGCGATATCCCGTCCTCGGTGCGTGCGATCAAGCACGGCGCCGTGGATTTCCTGACTAAGCCCTTCAGCGATGCAGACCTCATGGCCGCAATCCATGCGGCGATTGCCCAGGATCGGGTACAGCGATCGGAGCGCGCCGAGCTGGGCGTGTTGAAGCAACGTTATCTCGAGCTGACGCCGCGCGAACGTGAGGTGCTGCCGCTGGTGGTCAGCGGCCTGCTCAACAAGCAGGCCGCCGCTGAACTGGGGATCAGCGAAGTTACGCTGGAAATTCATAGAAGGAACGTCATGCAGAAGATGGTCGCGGCGTCGCTCGCCGACCTCGTTCGCATCGCCGAGCGATTGGGAATACCGATCACGCACTCGCGCCGGGCAGGGGGGAACTGAGGGTGAGCAAGCGGAGGCCTGTCGTGGCGATTGTCGACGATGACCCAAGACTGCTCGAGTCGCTGGAGGACCTTCTGGAGTCCGCCGGCTATGTGGCCCGCAGCTTCTCGTCGGCAGGGTCGTTGCTGGTCAGCGGCCTGTCTGGATTGGACATGCTTATCACCGACATCGGGATGCCCGGCATGGACGGCTTTGAACTTCGCGACTTGGTCAAGAAGGCGCGTCCGGATCTGCCTGTGTTCCTGATCACAGGCCGCCACGAGATAGTGGATCAGCACCGCGCCAAGGGCATTGGCAGGCTTTTCCGCAAGCCGTTCGATGGCCAGGCACTGCTTGCGGCGATCGGCGACGCTTTGCGCAACCCAGAAACGGAGGCTAAACATGAGAGTTGACCAATTGCCCTTACCGAGATCGACGCCGTCATCACAGCAGCGAAGGGCTGAAGCCGAGCAGCCGCTGGTCATTATTGTCGATGATGATGCCTCTGTTCGGGAGGCGCTGTCTGAATTGATCCTGTCGGCGGGTTTCCTGCCGGTGTGCTTTACCTCAACCCGTGAATTGCTTGACGCCGACGTGTTGGAGAGCCCCGGCTGCTTGATCCTCGACGTGCGCATGCCGGGGACGAGCGGTCTCGATCTGCAGCACCATCTTGCGAAAAACGGCAACCCCAAACCCATTATCTTCCTGACCGGGCATGGCGACATCCCGATGACTGTCCAGGCGATGAAGGCCGGCGCCGTGGACTTTCTCACCAAACCGGTGCGGGATCAGACGCTGCTTGACGCTGTGATCGCCGGCATTGCGGTGGATGCCAAGCGGCGGGCGGATGCCGTGATCGTCAAGCGCAACATCGAGCGCGTCGAGACGCTGACGCCGCGCGAGCGCGAGGTCCTGCGTGAAGTGGCGCGCGGACGCCTCAACAAGCAGATCGCCTTCGACCTCGGCATCAGTGAAGTGACGGTCAAGCTTCACCGCGGCAATGTCATGCGAAAGATGGAAGCCGCTTCCATCGGTGAGCTGATCCGGGCGTGGGAAACGCTGCCCGCGCCGATGCGCGAGGTCTAGAATTTGGCACAAGCCGATCCATGCCCCATCCAATAGGATCGCCCGGCGCGCCCGGCCATTTCAGGTGCTTTCTCAGCGCGCCCAGGCCTCCTGCCTGTTGGTACGCTCGTGCTGCTGCGGGTGATCCCGATGTACATCGGTGGTCCTGTTGGTGTTTCGCGGCAAGGCCGCGCCAAACATCGGTTACCACTGAGCGGCGCCCTTTTGGCGGCGCCAGTCTGACCGACAAAGTCGCAACATTTCATGCAACAGCAACTGACGCCGGCCATGCCGCGTCGGCCCCCGCGCCGCTACCCAAGCCTAAATTGACGTGTGTCTATAAGAGCTTGCCTCAGCCCGGCCCTATCTTGGGCGTGCCTGCCCTGCACTTTGGCATCGTATGACAGATGCTTCCGTAGAATAGGTTCGCGGCCCGGATCGATGCATCCTGTTCCTCGCAAGCCATCACGACCGTCGCGTTTCTACCGCTCCTCGCTCGCTCCTCCCCGAACGCGACCGCACAGGCCGACTCGACGGTCGTGATGGTGAGCAGGATATTCAAAGCACATGGATGGACATGATGAACAAAGACGGACTTTTCTCCGTCGGCGGATCTCGCCGCGATGTCTTGTTGGCAGGCCTGATCTCTACGGTTGCCGCCGGACTGCCCCGCGCTGCTTCGGCAACGAGCCGAAAACAAAACCTTCCCTCTTCCCCCTCAATCAAAGGAACCAAGACGATGAGCACCATCACGACCAAGGATGGCACCGAAATCTACTACAAGGATTGGGGCAAGGGTCCTGTCGTCACGTTCTCGCACGGCTGGCCGCTGAATTCCGACGCCTGGGACGGCCAGATGCTCTTTCTTGCCCATAACGGCTTTCGCGTCGTTGCGCATGACCGGCGCGGCCATGGCCGATCGAGCCAGGCCACGTCCGGCAACGACATGAACGGCTATGCGGACGATCTTGCAGCCGTGATCGAGGCGCTGGATCTCCGGGACGCCACGCTGGTCGGCCATTCCACCGGAGGAGGCGAGGTTGCTCGCTATATCGGACGGCACGGGACGAAGCGGGTGGCCAAGGCTGTTCTTATCGCCGCTGTTCCGCCGATCATGGTGAAAACGCCGGCCAATCCGGAAGGTCTGCCGATCGAGGTATTCGACGGCATAAGGGCTGGCCTCGTCAAGGATCGTTCGCAGTACTACCGGGACCTCGCACCGTTGTTTTATGGCGCGAACAGGCCGGGCGCCAAGGTTTCCCAGGGGACTCTGGATCAGTTCTGGCTCTGGAGCATGCAGGCGGGTCTCGTGAACGCGTACGAAAGCGTCAAGGCGTTCTCCGAGACCGATTTTACCGAGGACCTCAAGAAGTTCGACGTACCAACCCTCGTCCTGCATGGCGAAGACGATCAGATCGTCCCCGTCAAGGACTCGGCAGTCAAGTCGGCCCGATTGATCAAAGGCGCAAAGGATATCTATTACCCCGGCGCGCCCCACGGGATCACGGCCACGCACCAAGATCAGGTCAATGCTGACCTGCTCGCCTTCATCAAAGGATAGCACACCCTCAGTCACGACCGCATGTTCTCCGCAATCCTTGGAGCCGCCGATGACCACCTTTGGCAATATTTCGCGCGCCCTGAACCGCATTTCGGGTGGCGCGCCAGGTCAAACCTTGTGCGCTCGCATAGCCGAGCGGTGGCCTGAATGCCGGTTCTGTCGGCTCATGTCCCGGATTGTGGAACCGAACCACTGCGCCATCGAGTTAGAGCGCTGGCAAAGGCGCGAAACATATGCTGCGATAGGGCTGCCATTCGGGCAACTGCGCCTGTGCAGCGCGGAGGCGATCGCCGGCGTTCGACACTACGTCGCGCTGTCGGGGGTCGCCGCCGCGCGCTTGTTCTGCCTTGAAGGCCAAAGCGCTCTCCAAGACGTCAAACTGGCTAAGCACCGGGAGTTTATCAATCGGTAGCCGTTTGCGATTGCCGCTCATGTTGGCGGTCTCAATTCGGCGTGAAATTTCTTGGCCAGCAGTTGCGACTATCGCAGCAGCACCGGCACTATTTTTCGAAGGCAGGAACGAAATGGGCGCACTCTCGGGCAAGATCGCGGTGGTCACCGGCGGAAACAGCGGGATCGGACTATCGGCTGCAAAAATCTTTGCGGCCGAGGGCGCGCAAGTCGTCATTACCGGCCGCCGGCGGCAGGCGGTCGAGGAAGCGGTCGCACAGATCGGGGCAGGCGCGCTGGGCATTCAGGGAAATGTGGCCGACGTGTCGCACCATGACGAGGTAGCGCAACAGATCCGCCAGAGGTTCGGGGCGCTCGACATCTATATGGCGAACGCCGGCATAAACACCATCACGCACTCGGCCGACGTCTCCGAGGCAGAATATGATGCGCAATTTGCCGTCAACACGCGAGGCGTCTTCTTCGGCGTCCAGAAGCTGATTCCGGTCATGCGGAATGGCGGCGCAATCATCCTCACAGGCTCGCTGGCCAGCGAGAAGGTTCTGGACGGTCATGCTGTTTACGCGGGCTCGAAGGCGGCCATAAATGCCTTTGCGCGCGCTTGGGCGATCGAACTGAAGTCTCGCGGCATCCGGGTCAACGTGCTCAGCCCAGGTCCGGTGGATACGGCTATTCTCGATAAGCTAGGCGTACCGTTTGAGCAGCGCGGGCTGTTTGAAAAGGCGATGGCGGAGGCAATACCCCTGGGCCGGATGGGGCAGCCGGAAGAGCTGGCAAAAGCTGCTCTGTTCCTTGCCTCGGACGCGAGCAGTTTCGTCACGGGCATCAATCTGCGGGTCGACGGCGGGATGGCAGTGCTCTGAGCCACGACTGCGATGTCGCGCCAATAGACTGGCGAATAACGCCGGAACAATCGGTCTTCCTCACGACGATTTTCCGGGAAGCTGCCGCACGAATCCCGCCAAATAGGTCGGAGGCGAGACGTTTTGTCGACGTGGTGCAAATTGAGCCACGTAAATGGCAAGTCGCATTGCAGGGATCGACGCGCAAGAGAGAAGCCGGCTCGCCGATACGGCGGATGGACCGAGGTCACGCCCCGGTCCTTCAAATTTTTCTGTAGGTCGGGATCAGTGACCCCAGATGCCCTGGCCATATTCATCGTTGGGAACAGTCGGCTTGCGTACGGTTTTCGGCACCCCGATATCATTGTTCATTTTTTTGATCGAGGATGTATACATGTTGTAAGACGCAGTCGCAGGCTGCTGGGATCCGTTTGATCCATAGTGGTCGCTTCCGGCAGTGGCGCTTCCTGCTGTAATAACAAGCACGGCGACAGCAAGGACTGTCATTTTCATTTCAGTAACTCCATTGATGGCTTGGATGATATTCACCCATACAAATATAAATGTCGTGACGCAGCGACACGATCAGACGGTCCGGCTGTTTGATCCATACGAAGGCATTGGGCGATTCAGGCCGAAGGCCAGGGACTATGTCGTTGACGAGAGGAGGCTTTGCGGCGCGCCCTCAGTGTCTGTTCCGGCGACCGCCGACAATGCACACCCCGCATAGATACCTCAATCATGCTGCAGGGCACCTGATCTCCTTGGTGACCTACCCTGCACCTTGGCATTGTATGACAGACCCTTCCGCACAATAGGTTGGCGGGCCGCGTCGGCGCATGCTCCTGAGCATTGGTCACCACAGGCCACACGGGAGAAAGCAAATGCGAAACATAACTCGAGTCCTGGCCCTCACCGCAGCGCTTGCCGCGTCGGGCGGCGGGATGGCGCAGGCCGCGAATTCTCAGCCCAAGCCGACGATCGTACTGGTGCACGGCGCCTTCGCGGAATCGTCGAGCTGGGATGCAGTCATCACCAAGCTCAGCAAAGACGGTTATGTAGCGATAGCCGCGGCTAATCCGCTCCGCGGCGTTGCCAGCGATGCGAAAGCAGTCTCAGCCATCATCCGGTCGGTTTCCGGGCCGGTCGTGCTGGTGGGGCATTCCTACGGCGGGCCTGTCATCACCGAGGCCGCCAATGGCAATCGCAATGTGAAGGCATTGGTCTACGTGGCGGGTTTCGCGCCGGATACCGGCGAATCGAGCCTTACGTTGTCCAGCATGTTTCCCGGCAGCACCTTGGGGGGCGCGCTTGCTCCCGTCGCGTTGCCGGACGGCGGACAAGACCTCTTCATCGAGCCGGCCAAGTTCCGCGCCCAGTTCGCCGCCGACGTTCCGCAAGAGCAGACTTTGCTGATGGCTGCCACTCAACGCCCTGTTGCGCAGGCGGCTCTGGCTGAAGCCTCGGGCGTCGCCTCATGGAAGACGCTGCCGTCCTACATGATCTACGGCTCGGATGACCGCAACATCCCGGCAGCCGTCATGAGCTTCATGGCCAAGCGTGCGCACGCGGTAAAGACCGTCGTCATCGAGGGTGCGTCCCATGCGCTCATGGTTTCGCATCCCGACGAGGTCACGTCACTCATCGAGGATGCTGCTGCATCGGTCAGTCAGTAGCAGGCCGGAAACGCCCAGCATCCGATCTAGCAACGAAAATAGACACGCAACACCAGGAGACTAGACATGAAGATCGTCGTCATCGGCGGAACCGGGCTGATCGGTTCAAAGACCGTGGAGAGACTGCGAAACAAAGGACACGACGTGCTTGCGGCGTCGCCGAATTCGGGCGTCAACACCGTTACGGGAGAGGGTCTGGCGGCCGCGCTTGCCGGTGCGCAGGTCGTCGTCGACCTCGCGAACTCGCCGTCGTTCGAGGAAAAGGCTGCCCTGGAGTTCTTCGAGGCATCCGGGCGTAATCTTTTTGCTGCCGAAACGGCCGCCGGCGTCCGTCATCACGTGGCGCTGTCGGTCGTCGGTACCGACCGGCTGCAGGGCATGGGCTATTTCCGCGGCAAGTTGCTTCAGGAAAAGCTGATCAGGGAGTCCGGAATTCCTTACACCATCGTTCACGCCACTCAATTCTTCGAATTCACCGCCGCCATCGCAAACACGGGCGCCGTCGGGGATACCATTCATATGTCGCCGGCCTACTTCCAACCCATGGCGGCTGATAATGTTGCCGATGCGATGGCGGACGTCGCGCTTGCCGCGCCGTTGAATGGCATGATCGAAATTGCCGGCCCGGAGCGTGTTCGCATGAGCGAACTTGTCGAGCGCTTCCTGAAGGCCACCAACGACCCGCGCAAAGTCGTCCCGGATCCCGGCGCGCTCTACTACGGCCAAGTGGCAATCGACGATCGAACGCTGGTGCCCGGCGAGAACGCGCGCATCGGCGCCGTGCGTTTCGATGATTGGCTCAGCCGATACACACCACCGAAGTAAGTAATCATCGGATAGGCCCGCCATTCGCACAACAAGGAGACCAGACATGATCAAAACACTTCTCTGCGCCGCGCTCACCTCCGCTTCCGTCACCGCAGCAATGGCCAATGACGCCGCCAGCGTGAAGCTTGTCTACGACCAGGCTCTGCCAAACGTGCCCGGCAAGAGCATGAAAGCCGTGCTCGTCGAGTACGCGCCTGGGGGTACGTCGCCGGCTCATACCCATCCCAAATCCGCGTTCATCTATGCCACGGTCCTGGAGGGGGCGATCCGAAGCCAGGTCAACGACGGGCCGGTGAAGACTTATCGCGCCGGCGAGAGTTTCTCGGAATTCCCTGGCGACCGTCATGCCGTCAGCGAAAACGCCAGCAAGACGGAAGGCGCTCGTCTGCTTGCTATTTTCGTCGTCGACACCAGCGAGACGGAACTGACGACGAACGCTAAATGAAATCGTAGCCCCGGGACCATCGGGGCGTACGCGAAGGGACGGTCAGTGACATGAATTCGATCGCCATCCGCACACTTGCGGGGATTTTGGTCCCCGATACTCCGCTTGTTGGCCGAGCGATCGAACATGCCCGCGCTCGATGTGAACCCTACCTGTTCAACCACGTGGTCCGATCCTGGCTTTTCGCGGCCCGGATCGGACAGATTCAGAATATCCAGCACGACGCGGAGGTTGTTGCGGTTGCAACCCTGTTGCATGACGTCACGCTCAATGAGGACTTCGCCGGGCCGCGCCGTTTCGAAGTGGAAGGCGCCGATCTCGCCCGCGCCTTCGTTCGGGAAGGCGGCTTCGACGAGCGGCGCGCCCAATTGATCTGGGACAGCGTCGCCCTCAACTCGACGCCGTCAATCGGCCTCTACAAGGAGGCTGAGGTGGCGCTGTGCACAGCCGGCATCTGTCTCGATGTCGTCGGCTTGCAATACAGCCTCGTTTCGTCAGCCGAGATTGCAAAGATCATCGGTGAGTTTCCACGCCTCCAAATGAAGCGACGGATGACGCGATGCTTTTGCCATATCGCCGAGGTCAGGCCGGAAACCACCTACGACAACTTTGCCCGGGACTTCGGCGAGCGCTTTGTTTCAGGCTACAAGGCGACTTCGGCAGTTGATCTTGTGATGAACGCTCCCTTCGAAGAGTGAACGCAGTTTCGATCCAGGTTCTATCGACACCGGTCGGTTCAGCCTCGCCCTTCAAGTGACCCAAACGCTGTGCGCCCGTCGCATGCCTGCGCCAAAGCGAATTGCCGGGGGCAGCGGTCAGGTGCCAATTTCCACCTCCTATACTTCGGTTTAGGCGCCCCAACCTAATCGAGTGGCAATACATATCATCGGCACGATAGCAACAGTTCGTCTCACCGGTCATCCTTACGCTGCAATGGATTGCAAACACCTCAAGGAGATAAGTAATGAATATTGCAGCGCCACCGGTCGCTCCGAAAGGAAAAGCCGTCGCCCAACGCGCGAGTTATGCCGAGCAGTCGCCGGAACTTCTGAAGAAATTTATTGAATTTCTTGGTGCGACGCGAGAGGGGTCGATCGAAGAGCCAATCCGCGACCTTGTTGCAGTCCGAGCCGCGCAGCTGAACGGGTGCACCTTCTGCCTCGATATGCACGTCAAACAGGCGAAGATCCATGGCGAGCTCGAACTGCGCCTTTACCACCTGGCAGCCTGGCGGGATTCGACCTTGTTCGTTCCTCGCGAGCGCGCAGCCTTGGCATGGACGGAAGTCTTGACCAAGCTGCCCGAGCAGGGTGTCCCCGACGAGATCTACGATCGGGTCAGGTCGCAGCTTTCCGAGAAGGAAATCTCCGATCTGACCTTCGTTGTCATGGCGGTCAACTCTTGGAACCGTCTGAACATCGGCTTCAAACCCGTCCCGGGCTCGGGCGATGCGAAGTTTGGCCTGAGCAAAGCAGCACTGAGCTAATCTTTGGAATGGGTCAGAATGGCGCTTGTTTGCGCGCCATTCTGACCGACCGGACGAAGGCGCCGAGCTCGGCGACCAACACTGGAACCGATCCCAGCCCCGCGGCCGCGGCCGCGAGGCGCTCTCAGGAGGGCGTCATGCGAATTGACAGTCTGCATCCAGTAATATCGGCCCGTCTCATGGTGGTCGATGTCGACGCTCCACTCCGCAGTGCGGCACTCTCACTTTCCAGGCCCGCAATAGGCCTGGTCGTGGTGTGCCACGGCAGTGGGGAGGCGGCAGGCGTGCTGAGCAAGTCCGACCTTGTCCGCCATCTGGCGAATTCAGGGCCAACAGAAGCGCCGATTGCGGCTTTGATGAGCAGGTCCATCGTGTCCTGTGGTCCCGATGACGACCTTCATTCAGTCTGGCAGACCATGGCCGCGCAAGGCCTTCAGAATGTGCCGGTGCTCGGGGCCGACTCGAAACCGCTAGGCGTCCTCGATATCCGTGACGCGATGAAGGCGCTCTTCAAACAAGAGGAACTGCAGGAACGGCTGCTTGCCAACTACATCAGCGGGATCGGCTATCAATAGAGCATCGTCTCGCGATTGAATATACGGAAGTATGTATCGGCGACTGCTTAGATATAATGGAAAATAAAAGCCATAAATTATAGCGTGTTGAAGCCAATAGGTGCCGACTCAGCCAGCGGGGAACGAAATGTTTCGTCCGGACATAAAAGAAGATGTCTTCGACGGCCCGCCCGATGGCCCTGGAAGTGGTATGTCCGTGCAAATGTCGACGGCCGGCATCGTCCATGACCTGGGCAATCTCATTCAGGTCGCCTCGTCGGCGTTGAACCACCTGGCCCGCGATCCGAGCATCCAAGCGGCTCCGGCGCTCGGGCCTGTAATAGCCGGCGCCAAAACGGCTTTGGAGCGGGCTGGTGGCCTTGTCCGGCAAACCATCAGCCTGGCCCGAGAGAGCCACGCGGAAATCGAATACACAAACGTAGGTGCTTGCTTGGCTGAGATCGAAACCCTCGTACGGAGCGCCTTGGATGCCAATTTCGGTCTTGAGCTTCGGGTTGGATCCGACCTGCCTTTGGTGAGATGCGATCGCTTTGGATTGCAAAATGCGGTTCTGAATCTTCTGTTCAACGCGCGCGATGCAATGCCTGACGGCGGTTTCATCTCGATCGATGCCGGCTTGGCCTCTGAGAACTCTGCCGCCGGTCAGGTAGACATCCGCGTCGCGGACAACGGTATCGGGATGACCAGCGAGACGATGGTCTGCGCCTTCGATCCGTTCTTCACCACCAAAAGCGAAGGCCTCGGCGGCGTCGGTTTGCCGATGGTGAAGCACTTTGCCGAGCAATCAGGCGGAAGCATCGATATTCAGAGCACACTTGGGGCAGGCACGACCGTCACTCTGCGGTTGCCTGCGATGCGATAGCGGCCCGCCAATCTGCCTCCGGTGACAAACGTGACATACAATCGAGAGATAAAGATGGATGCACAAGTCGTCGAAAACGTCCAACAGCACCGTTTCGAGCTGCCGATCGCCGGCGATATGTTTGCGGCGGCCTATTATCGGCTCGAGGGCGGGAAGGTTGCGCTGATACACACCGAAGTCCCGTCGGAATTTTCCGGACAAGGGATCGCGTCGCAATTGGCCCAAGGAACCTTCGAACTGCTCCGCAAGACCGGCCGTAAAGCGATCTTGAAATGTCCCTTCATGAGCCGCTTTTTCGCCAAGCACCCGGACTATGCAGATGTCGTCGGCGGCTAGTCATGGGCACGAATGTTGAGGGTTTCCCAAGGATCTATCCAAATGCCTAACGAGTATGATTTGCAGAGATTCGTCAGCGCACAGGATCCGGTCTACGACGACGCGCTGGCCATTCTACGTCGAGGGATGATGTGCACTCCCTACATGGAGTTCATCTTCCCAAGGTTGGCCACAAGGCGAAGTGGTACAGCGCCTGAGCCATATGCAATCACATCGCTCGACGAAGCCAGCGCCTATCTCTCGTTCCCGATCCTCGGAGGCCGTTATCGGGAATGCGTTGGCACCCTGCAACGGCTCTCCGGCCTAAGCGCTCGCGCTGTCTTCGGTGACGTTGATGCGAAGAAGTTGCACGCGTCCCTCACGCTGTTTTCCGAAGCAAGCAACGACGAGTTCCTGCTCGAGACAATCTTCGACGTCTGGTTCGACGGTTTGCTCGATGAGGAAACGATGAACGATCTCTACTTGATATCGTAGTGGTCTGCCTGCGCCACCCGGCGTAAAGCTGTCGCGGCGCTGAGGTCACCATCCGCTGCCTTATCCCTCACACGCTGCCATCTGGCAGAGGCATGAGCTCGTGCTCTCCCGGCACGCCGGGGAAGCGGCGTTCGCGCCAATCCGCCTTTGCCTGCTCGATCCGTTCGGCTGAAGAGGAGACGAAGTTCCAAAAGATATGACGTGGCTCGGCCAGGGGCTCACCTCCTATCAGCATCAGTCTCGCCGCATGGAAGGCAGGCGCCTGGAGCACAATCTCAGCGCCGGGCGCCAGAGCTACTAATTCGGCCTCATGAAACGTACCGAACTGGCCGACAATTCCAACCTCACCGGCGACGATGTAGATCGCACGCTCACGGTGTTCGGGTTTCACCTGGTAGCGCGCGCCGCTCGTGAGCACAATTTCGGCATAGACCATGTCGGAGAACGTCCGGTGGCGTGCGCTCGGAATGGACGATGCCCGACCCGGCCGTCATCCAGTTGACCTCGCCAGGACGGATGGTCTGCACTTTACCCAAATTGTCGCAATGGACGATCTCGCGGCCGCAACGCCGATATGCGGATGCGGTCCCATATCGAAACCGTGACCTGCGTCGAACATAGCGGGGCCGAAATGGTCGAACAGGATGAAGGGCCCGATCATCAGGCGATTCGAGGACGGCAATACGCGCCTTATCTTCAGTCCGTCCGCAAAATCACGGATAGCCGGCTGGATGAGTGTATCGATGCCTGTGATATCGCTTTGGCGGATGGGTCATGGATCTCTGTCCTTCTGCATGCCTTATCAGCCAGGTGCTCGAACGCGCTTGAACGGAGCGGCGCGAAAGACTGTCTGAATGGCTTTGAGGAGCGCGAATTTGGAGCCCGCGTGGTGCTGTCCGGCGATGCCGCTTTCATTAAGAGCCGACACCCTCATCGACAGGATCGCGGCAAGATCTTCGGCCATTTCGGGCCTGTCGTGCAGCAGCGGCGCAAAGCTTTCCTGGTCTATCTCGTAAACCGTGATGGGGGTCATTGCCCGCAAACTTGACATCTCGCCAATGCCGGCGAGCAAACCGGTCTCGCCGAAGAAATCGCCGGGTGCAAGCCGGCCGATCTCCTGCAGTTGATCATCGCCCTGGCCAATTTGCCGGACGATGACTCCCGTCCGTACGATCATGAGCGACGGCAGCATCTCTCCCTGTCGTGCGATGATTTCGCCCTTATGGTAGGTGCGAACCGAGGCCGCTTTGGCGAGCGACTCCTGCTCGGTATCCGTTAGCGCCGAGAATACCGGTATGGAATTGATGAGTTCGATCGGGGTGAAGCCTTGGGAGGCCGCCGTCTCGTGGCCCGGCCGGTTGGTCATGGCAATCGAGCCCGAAAATGGCTCCGCCAGCAGCATGCCGGTCGACTTTGAATGGCGATAAATGAGATCGAAGATTTCGTTCCGAGCGGCACTTCGCTGGTCGATACTTGCGACGCGAAAAAACAACTCGATCTCGATAGCTGCGGCATCCAGGCTTCTGATGGTGACCGAAGGCGAAGGCTCCTGGAGGATTGAATTGCAGCTCAGCAAGACAGTGCGCATGAGGTCTACGATGATCGCCGGCGTCTTCGTTGGCGCCACCTTGACGGTTACGGCAAGTCCATGGCTCTCGTCCGGACCGCTTAGATTTGTTACCCCGATCTTGGCGAGAAGGCTGTTTGGCAGCGCCACGACATTGTGTGTCGGGGTCAAAAGTTGGGTCGACCGCCAATTGGTCTCGACAACGCGGCCTTCGGTTCCGTCGCCCAGAATGATCCAGTTTCCAAGCACGTAAGGGCGGCCGAGGTTTAGCGCGATCGCCGAAAATACGTCACCAAGCGTATTCTGGAGCGCCAGTCCCAGGATGACGGCAAAGACGCCCGACGTGGCAATGAGCGTTCCGACCGGCACTGCAAAGACAAACGCCAGGATCGACAGGAACATTCCAGCGTAGACGACACCGACCACGACGTCCTGCAGGAGACGTGCCTCGCGCGGCTGTCGCTCGAAGACGAGATAGATACGGACAAATCCGATCAGCGCCCAGGCAAGGTGAACCCACCAGAGCAGCTTCACCGAGCCGATGAGGATCGCTCCTCCGGTTGTCTCGTTGTCTCCTGCGGCCTCGTATGGCACGACGCGCAGGTGGAGAACCATGGCCGACATCGCGAGGAAAAAGCCGAGTTGGACGACCAGCTTCGCATTGGCGAAGCGGCTGGGGATGAGGGTCCAAACGACGATCCCGGCGAGGCCGAGCAACACGATGTAGACCAGAGGAGAGTTCCACCAGTTCACGAACGATCACCGCCATGGCAGTTCAACGTTTGGTCTCCGGCCCGGCGATCGGGCCTCTGCCGCTGGCCTTGTCTTTTTCGAGAACTGCTTCGGTGATCGAATTCGGCAGCCGTCGCGGCTTTTCGATCAGCCCGAGCACCGGCATCGCGATGATGAAGAACGCAAAATAGTAAAGCGTCGCTAGTTGGGACATGACGACGTATGCGCCTTCCGCCGGCCGGGAGCCGAGCCAGCCGAGAAAGAGGGCATTGGCAACGAACAGCCAGAAGAGCACCCTGTACCAGGGCCGATAGACCGCCGAGCGCACCTTCGAGGTGTCGAGCCACGGCACCAGGAACAGCACGGCGATCGAGCCGAACATCGCGAGCACGCCGCCGAGCTTGGAATCGATAGGCCCGATATTGAAGGTGATGGCCCGCAGGATCGCGTAAAACGGCAGGAAGTACCATTCCGGGACGATGTGGGCCGGCGTCTTCAGCGGATTGGCGATGCTGCTATTGTCGGGATGGCCGAGGTAGTTCGGCAGGTAGAAAACGAAATAGGCGAAGAAGAACAGGAACACGAGGATGCCGAAGGCATCTTTGACGGTTGCATAGGGCGTGAAGTCCACGACATCAGTTTTCGATTTGACCTCGATGCCGGTCGGATTGTTCTGGCCGACGACGTGAAGCGCCCATATGTGCAAGGTCACCACACCCGCAAGCACAAATGGCAGCAGGTAATGCAGCGCAAAGAAGCGGTTCAGCGTCGGATTATCGACCGCGAAGCCGCCGAGCAAAAGCTGCTGGAGCCAGTCGCCGATCAGTGGGACTGCGGTGAAGAAGCTGGTGATGACAGTAGCGCCCCAGAACGACATCTGCCCCCAAGGCAGCACGTAACCCATGAAGGCCGTCGCCATCATCAGCAGGAGATTGGTGCAACCGAGCACCCACAGCAGCTCCCGCGGCGCCTTGTACGAACCATAGTAGAGTCCGCGGCAGATGTGGATGTAGACGGCAATGAAGAAGAACGACGCGCCGTTGGAATGGAGATAGCGCAGCAGCCAGCCCGAATTCACGTCGCGCATGATCTGCTCGACCGAGTTGAAGGCCAGCCCCGTATCAGGAGCGTAATGCATCGCCAGCACGATGCCGGTCAGGATCTGTGAAACCAGCATGATCGTGAGAATGCCGCCGAACGTATAGGCGTAGTTCAGGTTGCGCGGGACGGGATAGACGATGAAGCTGTCATAGACCAGCCGCGGCAGCGGCAGGCGGGCGTCGAACCAACGTTCGATTCTGGTTTTGGGCGTATAGGTCGAGTGTTTGTCGCCGCTCATCGAAATGCCCTTGCCTCAGCCGATACGGATCTTGGTGTCGGAAACGAATTGGAACACCGGTACCGCCATGTTCTCGGGTGCCGGCCCCTTCCGGACGCGGCCGGCGGTGTCGTATTGCGAACCATGGCAGGGGCAGAACCAGCCGTCGAAATCGCCTTCCTGACCATGCGGGATGCAGCCGAGATGGGTGCAGACCTGGATCATCACCACCCAGGCTTCCTTGCCCGGCATAGTTCGATTGGCGTCGGTTGCCGGCGCATCGGCCGGCAGATTGGCGTTGCGGGCAATTGGATCCTGGAGCTCGGCGAGACTGACTGCCTGGCCGTCCTTCCTCTCTTTTTCGGTGCGGTTGCGCACGACCACCGGCTTGCCGTGCCAGTCGACGATCAGCGACGTTCCCGGCGTCAGCGAGGAGACGTCGACCTCGATCGCGGCGGGCGCTTCGACGCGCAATGTGTGCTCGGCTGTGGAGGTTTCGGAAAGGTCGGCCATGATGGCGACTCCTATTGTCGGAAGCTGCGTCATCGCGTTGGTGGCAATCGAGCAAAAGCAGACCACGGCTTTCGCCTTTCCAGTCTGCTCATGCCGCGCGGAATATGCCGGCCGTGGCCGGATGTGAGCCATCGTGCCAACGGCACGTGCGTCCAATACTTTCGTTTAGGATTTCCTGAGCGAAGGACTGGCTGGCCTGGCGATGCCATCATGGAAGGTTCTGGATTCCTCCAGGTAACCGTTGGCCACTGAGCTGGCATACGCCCCGGCATTGCGCACGGCGATCCCGAACTTCAGCCCGACCATACCTCGGCATAGGCACGTCTAGCTGTCGGTGTCGTAGTCGTCGTCTCCGCCAAATGCGAGTTTCTGGAGCGGTCGTCTCGCGTGGCGCGGGGCAGGTTTTCCGCTCGGCTACGACCAGTTGCGGGATTCAATCGGGTTTAGAAAAGGGAAAAGCGGTGAAACTCTACTACAGCCCTCTCGCCTGCAGCCTGGCGGACCACATCGCTCTGGAAGAGGCCGGTGTTTCCTTCGAGCGCGAAAGTGTGAACCTCAAGACCAAACGAACAGGCTCCGGGGATGATTTCACTACCGTCACGCGCAAGGGCTACGTTCCAGCCCTCGTGCTGGATAGCGGCGAAACGCTGACGGAAAATATCGCCGTCCTCGACTGGATTGCGTCGCAATACCCGCCACTGGGAGTGGCGGGGCCGTTGGGCCGTACCCGCCTTCTCGAAGCGCTGACCTACGTCTCAACTGAAATACACCGAAGCTTCAAGCCGATGTGGCACCAAAGCAGCGATGCCGAAAAGGCCAAGGCGAGCGCGACGATTACGAGCCAACTCGAGTTCTTCGCTGACGGGCTCGAGACCGACTATCTGTTCGGCGACAAACCCAGCGTCGCGGATTTTTATCTTTTCGTGATGCTGCTTTGGGCGGCGCGCTTCCACGTCCCTGTTCCCGCGCCCTTGCAAGCCCTTCGCGCCCGAATGGCTGCCCGGCCGGCCGTGCGCATCGCAATGGATCGTGAGGGCCTCGTCTGAAGCTGAGGGCGACTTCGAGCATAAGATCAGATGCAACATATCCTCTCGCCCCAACAGAAGATCAGGAGTCATTCTCATGCTGCCGTTCCTGCGGATGCTACATCCAGCCGCTTCCAACCGCGGGGATGGCCTACGTCTCGAATTTCTCCGGAGGGAAATCGAGGAAACGCTGGACCTTACCGACATTCAGTCAGAGCTCGCCCCACTGCCTCCTGGCCGAGGGTTACAATCCTGGATTCGCCGCAGTCACCGTCGAAATAAGCGCAATGTTTCTTGTTGGCCGATGCGGCGGCCGGTCTAGTTGTTCCCGCTTGTTGGTCATCATAGAGGCTTCATCATGAATGCGAGTAAGGCTCCCGACACGGTCGATCATCGCCGCCGGCGCATTGTCGGTGCGACAGCAATGACGTTCGCCGCCACCGAACTCGGCTTGAGCGCGCCGGCAGCCACTTGGATGGTCGAGGCGAGGGCGTCCGCGACGCAAGCCCGGCCGGAATCATTCGGCTCGCTCAGACAGGTCAATGCCGGAAAACTGAGCGTCGGATATGCGGAGCTGGGGCCTGCCGAAGGTGCTCCAGTGATCCTGCTTCATGGCTGGCCCTATGACATTCACACCTACACCGACGCCGCTCCTCTGCTTGCCGCAAAGGGGTACCGCATGATTGTGCCCTACCTGCGCGGCTACGGCACCACACGATTCTTGTCGGACGAGACGATGCGCAATGGCCAGCAGTCGGCGCTCGCCGCGGATACGATCGCCCTGATGGATGCGCTGGGGATCGAAAAGGCCACGATCGCCGGCTGCGACTGGGGCGCCCGAACGGCCAATGTCGTTGCCGCGCTC
This sequence comes from Mesorhizobium sp. M0296, assembly GCF_040321675.1. Lineage (NCBI taxonomy): Bacteria > Pseudomonadati > Pseudomonadota > Alphaproteobacteria > Hyphomicrobiales > Phyllobacteriaceae > Mesorhizobium > Mesorhizobium sp. M0296. The sequence continues at coordinate 21,649 of NZ_JAMYRZ010000009.1, read as the reverse complement.
TGGCCTGAGCGTTGCAAGGCGATCGTCTCGGTGAGCGGCTATCTCATCGGAAATCAGCGCGTCGGCATGGTGCCGCTGGCACCGGAGGCGGAGCTTCAATGGTGGTATCAGTATTACTTCGCCACGGATCGCGGCCGCGCCGGCTACGAGAAATACACGCGCGATTTCGCCAAACTCATCTGGCAACTCGCTTCGCCGCAGTGGAATTTCGACGATGACATCTTCCAGCGCAGCGCCGCAGCACTGGACAACCCGGATCACGTCAGCATCGTCATTCACAATTACCGCTGGAGGCTCGGCCTGGCACAGGGCGAGCCGGAATATGACGTTCTGGAAAACCGGCTGGCCGAAGCTCCCGTGATCACAGTGCCGACCATTACCCTTGAGGGTGATGCCAATGGCGCACCCCATCCCGACAGCAGTTCCTACGCCAAGAAATTCTCGGGCAGATACACGCACCGGATCATCACCGGCGGTATCGGCCACAACTTGCCTCAAGAAGCCCCGCAAGCCTTTGCCCAGGCTGTCATCGACGTCGGCGAATACTGATCAAAATCCATGACGTGCCCCGACCGTAAGGAATAACACGGGAAGATTCCTGGTTCTCGGCACAGCCTCCCGTCCGCTTAGGCGAGAACAGCTCTCCCGCCGACCCAGACCGACGCGATGTTGGCCCTGGAAGCGGAGTAGACGATCTTCTGAAGGATGCCGTCGCCGTCGTCGAGTTCGTCCCACAGGTGAATTGTGCCTCTGGGCGCGGCGGTGTCGACCAGGATCGCATCGAAATGGTAGCCAGGAGAGAATCGCCCCACAGGCAAGCCGAGTGCCGCGCCACCGCCTGCCGTCGCCAGGTGGAAGGACTCGCGAAAGTCGACGCGTGCCGTTCCAGCCGTGCGCGTCTCGGCCGCTAGCGCCGGGTCGGTGCCGGTTTCCAGCATGCGCGACGACATGACCGTCGCGCGCATCGCATCGAACATCGAGGCGCTCGGTCCCCCGGAAATGTCGGTGCCGAGCCCGACCTTGACACCCTTCTCGAGGGCCGCCCTCAATGGGAACACGGCGCCTGCGAAGTAGGCGTTGGAGACGGCGCAGTGCGCCACGGCCGCCTTGCGCACGCGGATCGTCTCCATGTCGGCAAGCGTAATGAAATTGGCGTGCGCGAGCACGCTGCCGGCGCGCAGCAGGCCAAAGCGATCAAGGCTAGACGTGTCGCTGATCCCGTGGCGCTGCAGCACGTAGCCATGCGCCCAGTCGCTCTCCGAGCAATGCGTCTGCACATGGCAGCCGCATTCCTGCGCAAGCGTGCCGAGCCCTTCGAGGGCGGCGTCGGTACAGGAGGGGATGAAGCGCGGCGTAATGACCGGCTTTACCCGTCCCGTGGCATTGTCTGGATGCCCATGCACGTAGTCGATCAGAGCGCGCGTGCCATCAATGGCCTCGTCCGCCGAGGTATCGCGATAATAGGCCGGGCACTCGTCGGGATTGTCCATCGCCACTTTGCCGACCAGCGCACGTTGCCCGCGTTCGAGGCAAATGTCGACGAGCAGCCTTGTCGCGTCCTGGTGGATGGTTGCGAAGTAGAGCGCTGTGGTCGTGCCGTTAGCGATCAGGTCGTCGACCAGCAGGCCGTAGCTGCGCCGCGCGAAGGCGAGATCGGCGTAGCGCGCCTCCAGGGGAAACGTGTGTTTGTGGAGCCAGGCCTCGAGCGGCACGTCCAGCGCCCGGCCGAGCTGCGGATATTGCGGCGCGTGCACGTGAAGATCGACGAAGCCGGGCAGCAGATAACTCTGCGCCGGCAAGGTCGCCAGCGAACCGGTCCGGCGCGCGGCCTCCAGCGCCTCGTCATAGCCGGCATCATGCGGATGCAGCACCGAGACGATGATGCCTGATTGATCGATTGCGATCAGGGCATGGAGCAACTCTTCCACGAGCCCGCGCTCTGGCGCGTGAAAGCCGCTGGCCAGAAGCGTCTTGCCGCTCAGGTCGCTCACCTGTCCTCCGCCGAAGAACAGCTACGCACTGCCGTCGCGAAGCGCCAGAGCGCGATTGCCTGTCCGTCGGTGCCGATGACAATATCGGAAGGGCTGCCGCTCATGCGGCTTGCGCCGTCGTGCCGTAGGTGATGCCCTTCTCCTTCAGCCAGCGGCGATAGGCGATCGACGAGCCGTCGGCCCGCGTCGGGATTTCCGCGCGCGGCTCGAGCGGCAAAAGAAGTGGCCGTTGGTTCTCCAGGATGATGCGGTCCTGCAGGAAGATGAGCTGCTGGAACTGCACAAGTTCGGTCGTGGTCGATACGTCGTCGATCAGGAACATGACGGGGTGCGCGCGGCAGCGGTCCGGATCGAGGGGCTGCACGAACAGACAGATCACGTCCCACCGGGTAGCCGCGTTGGGGCAGGTCTTGTAGAGCATCACCGCGAAAGGATTGGCGACCCGGTACATGTATTGGGTCATGATGCCGCCGGTCGCCGAGAGTGCTGCCTGCGGCTGGAAGAATTCGCAGTTGGTCGCCCACACCTCATCCACGTCGCGGCGGATTTCGGTTGTGTAATGCCGCACTTCCGTGTGCGGCTCGGCGCCCAATATGTCGGTATGGACGAAGGGGAAATGCGCCATGTCGAGGAAATTCTCGACGATGCGCAGGCCGGACGCCTTTACCGCGATCGCTCCGCAAACGACAGGCCGGCGATCGTCCTCATAGGCCTCCGGGATCGACAGCACATCGCCGGCCGGCATGCCGAGCGTGATCCATAGATAGCCGTAGCGTTCCTTGGCCGGGACTTGGCTGCCGTCGCCGGCACGCGACACATTGACCGCGCCTGCCGTATCGCGGGCTACCAACAGATCGATGCCCAGAAGCCGGCTCGCCATCGTGCCGACCGGAATCTCGTTCAGCGCGTCAATGCAATACCATTGATCGAGGGCCGCCTGCTCCGCAGCTCGCTTAATGGTCATTGTTGCGTCCTTCCTGTGCTATCTCACTGCCGATAGATGCGGTCCATCACAGCCCGGTGGTCGGCCATCGCCGCCTCGACATCGAAAGAGGCGAAGTCGCCTCTCGCGATAATCTGCCGGCCGTTGATGTAGGAATAGTCGACCTTGAAGGGTCCGCAAAGCACCAGCGCGGCGAGCGGGTCGCGCTCGGTCCCGGAAAGGCCGACTTGGCTGCGTTTGACCGCGATGAAGTCGGCGCACATGCCGGGCGCGAGATGGCCGATGTCATTGCGACCGAGCAGGGCAGCGCCGCCGCGCGTCGCCATTTCGAGGGCCTCGCGCGCGGACAGCGCCGTCGGCGTGCCGCCGAAACCGCCGCGGCCGCCGGGCTTTTCGGAGAGGTAGTGGTGCGGCGCGACACGCTGAAGCATCAGCGCCAGCCGCGCTTCCATGAACAGGTTCGACGTGTCGTTCGAGGCCGAGCCGTCGACGCCAAGGCCGACCTTCACGCCCTTGTCGAGCATCTCGCGGATCTTCGCGATGCCCTGGCCGCAGCGCATGTTAGCCGACGGGCAATGGGCGACCCCGGTGCCGGTTTCGGCGAAGCGGTCGATCTCGTCGCTGGTCATGAAAATCGAGTGGGCGAACCAGACGTCGTCACCGAGCCAGCCGACGGATTCGGCGAACTCGACCGGCCGCTTGCCATAGATTTCGAGGCAGTACTTCTCCTCGAAAAGCTCTTCGGCAAGGTGCGAATGCAGGTTCACGCCCTTGTGGCTGCGCGCCAGCGATGCCGCATCGCGCATCAACTCCGGAGTCACCGAGAACGGCGAGCAAGGAGCCAGGATGATTCGGCTCATCGAATGCCGCGACGCGTCGTGATAGCCGCCGATCAGCCGTTCGGCATCCTTCAGGATATCCTCTTCGTTTTCGACGCAGCGATCCGGCGGCAAGCCGCCCTGGCTTTCGCCGCGCGACATGGCTCCACGCGCAGCGTGGAAACGCAGACCGATATCGCGGGCCGCACCGATCGTCGCGTCGAGCGTGCAGTTGTTGGGCAAGATGTAGAGATGATCGGAGCTGGTCGTGCAGCCCGAATGGATGAGCTCGGCCATCGCTACGCGCGCCGAGACGCCTATCGCATCGTCGTCGAGCTCGGCCCAGATCGGATAGAGCGTCTTCAGCCAGACAAGCAGCTCGTCGTTCTGAGCCGTCACACGGGTGAGGTTCTGGTACATATGATGATGCGTGTTCACCATGCCCGGCATGACGACATGGCCCGATAGGTCGAGCACCTCGTCGGCACTGGAGGCACTGAGTTCCGCGGTGGTGCCGACCGCTTCGATGACGTTGTCGTCGATCAACAAGGCGCCGTCGGAAATCTCGCGGCGCGTACCATCGAAGGTGGCGAGCAGATCGATGTTCTTGACAAGCAGGCGGGGCATGATGGTCTCAACGCATGTCGCGGAAATAGGGTTCGCCGAGAGCAGCCGGCGCGGCCATTACCCGGCGCATGCGTTGCCAGGCAAGCACCGGCACGATGATCAGGGCGATCGTGCCGAGATAGGGCAGCATCGACAGGATCGGCGCCGCGATCGGCCAGTTGCGTGCTTGGCCGACGAAGCCGAGAGAGGTGATGAGACCGAACAGCAGAGCGGCCAGCACGGCGTTGAGGGGCCGGTAGCCTGCGAAGATGACGAGAGAGACGGCAATCCAGCCGCGGCCGGCCACGACGCCTTCCGACCAAGAGGGAACGAAGGCAAGCGTGAGGTAAGCGCCGGCGCCGGCCGCCAGCGCCGAGCCCGCGGCGACATACCAGAAGCGGATGCTTTGCACCGAAATGCCGGCGGCGTCGGCTGCCGCGGGGTTTTCGCCCACCGCGCGCATGTTCAGCCCGTGGCGCGTGCGGAACATGATGTAGTGCAGCGCAACCGGCAGGACGATGTAGATCAGGTAGACAAGGATGTTCTGCGTGAAGATCGCGCGACCGAGCAGCGGGATGTCGCTAAGATAGGGAATAGCGATCGGCGCGAAGGTCGCCGGCGCCGGCATGCCGGAATAGGCGCGACCGATCGTTGCGGCCATGCCGGTGCCCATCAGCGTCAGCGCCAGGCCGCACAACACCTGGTTCGCTTTGACGACGACGGTGCCAAGAGCGAAGACGCAGCCAACGAGGAAACCGACGGCAAGCGCAAGGACGAAGCCGAGCATAGGGTGCGGCGTGGCGACGACGACCGCGATGCCAGTGATTGCACCGAGTGCCATAAGCCCTTCGACGCCGAGATTGACGACGCCGGCGCGCTCGGAGAGCGTCTCGCCCAGCGCCGCCAGCGCCAGCACGCCGCCGGCGAGAATGGAGGTCTGGATCAGTCCGGCGATCATGTCCATGGGTGTTTCCTCAGCTCGCGGCCGGTTCGGTCCGCGTGATGCGGTAGTGAGCGAGTTCGTTGCCGATCGCCGTGAAGAACAGGATCAGTCCGGTGATGGCGAGCACGGCCGAGACGGTGATGCCTTGCGTCTGCAGGATGATGCCCGAATTCAGGATGACGCCCATCAAAGCCGCGCCTGCGAGCACGCCAAGTGAGGAACCGCGCGCCAGCACCGCGACCATGATGCCGAGATAGCCGAAATTGTTGGAGATGCCGCCCTGCAGGCGATGCACCGTGCCAGCTACTTCCAGCATACCGGCGATGCCGGCGATCGCTCCCGACATCAGCAGGACGACGATCAGGCGGCGCCGGAACGGCATGCCCGCATAAAGCGCCGCGCTCGGGTTCGACCCAGCGACCCGCACCTCGTAACCCCAGCGCGTGTAGTTGAGCAGTCCTGCGATGACAAAAGTGAGCAGGATCGCCAGCGGGAAACCGTAGTGCACGATACCCCAGAATTCAGGCACGTCATGCGGCAGACGTGCAGTGGTCGCGAGCGCATGGCCGCTCGGGTCGAGCCATGGGCCGGTGGCGACGTAATAAACCATCAGCGTCGCCACGAAATTCAGAAGCAGGGTGGTGATGAGTTCGCTGACATCGGCGTAGGCGCGCGCCAGCGTCGGCACCAGTATCCAGAGCAGCCCGCCGAGCGCGCCAGCGGTGAACATAACAGGCAGGATCAGCCAGGTCGGGCCGGGAATGAACAGCGCGACCGCCGTGGCGCTGAAGGCGCCGGCATAGAATTGGCCCTCCGCGCCGATGTTCCAGGCGCCGATTCTCAGCGCTACCCAGACCGACAGGCCGGTCAGGATCAGGGGAGTGACCAGAAGTCCGACGTCTTCCAGCCCGAAGCTCGAGCCAAAAGTCGAGCTGAGCACCTCCCAGGCGAGTTCGACGGGAGCATTGCCGCGAGCGGCCAGAACCAGGCCGGCGACCCCCAGCGCCAGCACGATCGCCAGGGCACGTGCCGCAAAGGCAACGGAGGGCTGCGCGGATGGAACGCGCTGAAGCTTGATCGCCAAGGTCAGTGCTTCCCGGCAGCGGCCTGGGCGCCAGCACTGGACCGCATCTGCCCGCCCATCATCAGGCCGATTTCCTCGATGTCGGTGGAGGCAGTCTCCACCGCGCCCATGATCCTGCCATGGAACATCACGGCGATGCGATCCGACAGGTTGAACAGCTCTTCCAGCTCCTCGGAAATGAAGAGCACACCGACGCCGGCATCGCGCAATTCGACGAGGTAGTGCATCATCGTGTTGATCGCTCCGACATCGAGGCCGCGGCTCGGATAGGCGGCGATCAGAACCTTGCTTGCGATGCGCATCTCGCGGCGTGCGACGAGGCGCTGCTGGTTGCCGCCGGAAAGGTTGCGCATGGGCATGCCGAAATCGGGCACCGCAACGGATGCCGCTTCGGCGATCGTGCGCGCGAGAGCTGCCGCAAGGCGCGGTCGGAACGCAAAGCCCTTTGAAACAGGCGGCGACGCATATTCGCGGATTATGGCGTTATCGGTGATTGAAAGCGCCGGCGCCAGGCCGCTGTGCAGCCGGTCTTCGGGAATGTGGCCGACGCCGAACTTCGCGTAATCGACCGCGCCGGCGGTCGTGACGTCCTTTCCGCCGAGCAGTATCTGGCCGGAGTGGATCGGCCGTAAGCCGGTGACGACCTGGGTCAGCTCCTTCTGGCCGTTGCCGGCCACACCGGCGATGCCGAGAATCTCGCCGGCATGGATGTCGAGCGAAACCTGGTCGAGAAGGATGCCGCCCACGTCGTCACGCGCGACGACGGATTTGAGGCTGAGCACCGGCTCGGCGGAGATGCCGGCCGCGCCTGGCTGCCTGGCACGCAGATTGCTAAGCACGATCTCACGGCCAACCATCAGGCGCGCCAGCATCTTCTCGCCGCAGTCCGCAGTCTTTTCGGTGGCCACCTTGCGGCCGCCGCGCAGCACGGTGATGCGGTCGGATATCTCCAGGACCTCGTCGAGCTTGTGGCTGATGAAGACCACCGCATTGCCCCGGGACACGAACTGCTTGAGCGCCTTGAAGAGCTCGCGCGCTTCCGCCGGAGTAAGCACTGCAGTCGGCTCGTCGAGGATCAGAACGCGAGCGTTGCGCGCGAGCACGCGTAGGATTTCCACGCGCTGCTGCTCGCCGGTCGAAAGATCGGCGACGCGCGCGGATGGCCGTACCGCGAGGTTCAGCTTGTCGGCCAGTGCGGCAGTCCGCGCCTCGAGCACCGACGAGCCAATACGCTTGGGCGTTTCGGACCAGCCGAGATGAATATTCTCGGCAACCGTGAAGGCGGTCACCAGCTTGAAATGCTGGTGGACCATGCCAATACCGGCGGAGATCGCATCGACTGGAGATGCGAAACGTTTGGCATAGCCGTCGACGACGATCTCACCGGCATCCGGCTGATAGATGCCGGTGAGGATGTTCATCAAGGTCGATTTGCCGGCGCCATTCTCGCCAAGCAAGGCGTGGATCTCCCCCGGCATCACGTCCAGGTCGACATCCTGGTTGGCAACGACGCCGGGGAAATATTTGCTGATGCCCTTGAGCAGCACGAGCGGCGGCGCGCCGGAGCCAGGCTCGTAACGCCCCGGGGAGGTGGACGGCACCTCCATGCCGCCGTAGCGGTGCTCGCTCGAAGCATGATGAACTGGAACAAAATCATTCATCCCGCTCAGCTCTTTGCCTTCTGCCGCATAGTCTATCCGAAAACTCTGCAATCTTTCGGGATCACGCTTGGAGGCCGCTGACGCCTTCGATCGACCAATCCCAGTTGTAGAGTTCCTCTTCGGTCATGCGATGGCCGGCAGCCACCTTGACGTTGCCCTTGGTGTCCTTGATCTCGCCCTCGAACGGGCTCCAGCCGCCGAGAATCTTGTCGCGCACGGCATCGGCCTGCTTTGCGACCTCGGTGGGCACCGTCTCGCCCCAGGCATCGCGGTCGATACCGCCGCCCATCGGCAGGATGGTCTGCGAGGGCGTCCACTTGCCTTCGAGGCGCAGGCGCACCTGGTCGACATAGAATTTCTTGAAGTCGATGGCGATCGAGGAGACGTAGGCCTTCGGCCCGTAGCGGCGGATGTCGGTATTCCACATGACGGCCTTCGCGCCGCGCTGCTCGGCCACCTGCAGATAGCCTGCTTCGTCCATGATGCCGAACAGAAGGTCGGCGCCGTTATCGATGAGTGCGGTGCCGGCCTGGGTGGCAGCCTGCGGATCGAACCACGAGTTGATGACGATGGTCTGCACCGTGGCGTTGGGATTGACCGAACGGGCGCCCATCAGGAAGGCGTTGGTGCCGGAAAAGACCGACGGAACAGGGAAGGAGGCGACGTAGCCGAGCTTGCCGCTCTTGCTCATCAGGCCCGCGGCGACACCGGTGACGTAGGTCGGGTACCAATGGGCGAGGTAATAGGTCGAGAGATTTTCGAGCGGGTTGCGGCCATCGCATTCATAGAAGGCGACGTCCGGCGAACGCTTGGCCACGTCGTAGAGGAAGTCGCCATAGTTGGAGGTGGCAAACACCATGTTGGCACCTTCCGAGACGAACTGGCGGAAGGTGCGGGTCGCGTCGGCCGAATAGGGGATGCTTTCGACGAACAGCGTCTTCAGCTTCGGGAACACTTCCTGCACGGCCTTCATGCCCTGGTCGTGGCTCCAGGTCCAGCCTTCATCGGTCACCGGACCGGTGTGGCCGAAGGCGATGACAGCGTTTTCCTCGGCGACGGCGGCGAGCGGCGTCTGTGCATGGGCGGGCGTGATAAGGCCGGATTTCGGCAGGAGCAGCGAGGCGCCGGCTGCGGCGCCCATGTTGAGGAAGCCTCGGCGGGAGAGATTGCGCAGGTCGATCATGCGTCGGTCCTTTGTTCCGTGTTGTGTTCAGTTCGGGAGAGACAGTTCGGTTTCCATGAGGCGGTCGATTTCTGCCGACCAGTCGGCCAGCCATGCCTGCTTGATGTCGTCGTCGAGCCATGCGGCGGACAGGCCAGCCAGCGCGATCCGCTTCAGTGCCGGCGGCCCGAGCGCGAAATTCTCCGCGATCAGCGCGTATTCGCGGTCGAGCGTCGTGGCGAACATGGGCGGATCGTCGGAGTGGATCGTCACGGTAAGCCCGGCCTCGATCATGCGGCGGATCGCGTGGTCGGGCGCGGAAAGGTCGCGCCAGACAGTGGTGGCCAGCGTCGTGCTCGGACAGCAGGTGAAGACGATACCCATTTCCCTGCACTGTTCCATCAGCGCGGGGTCGTCGACCACGTGGTAGCCGTGGTCGATCCGTCTCAGGCCGAGGACGTCGACGGTATCGCGGACGTAGCCCGCCGGGCCGTCCTCGCCCGCATGGTTGGTGACATTGAGCCCGGCCGCCCGCGCTCGCTCGACGATGCGCGCAAACATCGGCGGTGGGTTCGGGCGTTCGTCGTAATCGAAGCCGATGCCGATCACCTCTGCCGGGCGCTCGGCCAGAACCATGTCCAGGAAGCGCTCCCCACCGGCCGCGCCGAGCGGCTTCGCATGGGCCGGTATCAGCTTTGCTATAAGCCCATAGCGCTCCTTTGCGCGGTGAAAGCCGTCGAGGATGCCTTCGAGCATAGTCGAATAGGCCACGCCATGAGCCAGATGCGCATGCGGGCTGAAGAACAGTTCGACGTAGCGCGCACTGGCCTTCGCGCAGCGCTCCAGTGCCTCGAAGGTGATGCGAGAGAAATCGTCCGCAGTCCTGATCGAGGCGCAAACCAGATCGTAAATCTTCAGGAAATCCAGCAGGTTGCCGTAGCTGTAGAGCTCCGATGTCGGTCTGCCGTCCGGCAGCGACACCGCGTTCAGCGCCGCCAGCTCGGCGAATGTCTCTGTGGAGACGGCACCCTCGAGGTGCAAGTGCAACTCGACCTTGGGTATAAGCTGAATGAAACTTGACAACGACATCGACGCTCACCCGCCCGGACCGGCAATCCCAAGCCGCACCTGGTTTTCTTGGGCGACGGACGGCTGCCGAGTTGTTCGATAATCGCGGCTTTTTCCAAGTGTCCAATCACCTGATACGCAACAGATGTCAGGGAAACGGGGCTTGCACAAGCCAAAAAATGATGCCTAACTAGACACATTCTAAAATTGCTTAAAAAATGTGCAGGCCGGGAGAAATATAGGCATGAAGCACTTACTGGAAGCGCAGAACCTTGCGCCTCCGCCTCAAACAACGCGCCTGCGCTTCGTCGGCCAACTGGTGTCGTCGAGCTTTAGCGAGTTCGCCGACAGGCGTGCCGCTCGGCTCAATCTCGATCTGCTGGTGCACGAAGCCGCGGACGATTTTTTTGTCGTCCAGGTTTCGGGCCAGCCCGATCTCATCGATGCCTTCGAGATGGCATGTAGCCTGGGACCAATCGACTGTCTGGTGATGGACTGCGAACGGGCCGAAATTCGGGGATATTCCAGAGAGGAAGACGCAGGATGACGATACAGGCTGGATGGCACCCAGTGGCGCTGTCGGGATCGATCGAGCCGGGCAGTTCGGCCGGGATCCGCCTTGGCGGAAACGAACTGGTGGTGTGGCGCGACAACAGCGGCGCAGCGCATGTCTGGGAGGATCGCTGCCCGCATCGCGGCATGAAGCTGAGCTTCGGTTTTGTCCGCGGCGATCATATTGCCTGTCTTTATCACGGCTGGCAGTACGATGCGGCCGGCCAGTGCCGATACATTCCGGCCCACCCCGATCTCAGGGTGCCGGCGTCCATTGCCGTGTCCGTCTACAGCACGGCCGAGGCGGCTGGAATGGTCTGGACGGCACTGGATCCGGCAGCAGCATTGCCCGAACTGCCTGCCTTGCCAGAGGAGGTGGTGCCGGTCCGCAGCCTGTATCTCGACAGTCCCGCCGCAATGGTGATCGATGTCGTGAGGGCCATGCCGCCCAGGCCCTTCTCCCGCGGATCCGGGCTCGCTGATCTGAAGGCGCTGAGCGGGATGCTGTTCAGCCTGACGGTCGGCGAACACACGCTGCTTCTTGGCCTGCAGGAACTGACCGACAAACGATCGGCCCTGCACGTCGTGATTGACGGGCCGGCAGCCAAGTATGCCGGCAAGGGGCAGGAGCATTTCTTCGCTTGGACGAGCGAGCTGCGTCATCATCTCGAGACCGGGCGTACCGGCGCGACCTCGACGACGTGGGCCGCATGATGGCGAGGATCACGCTCTACAACTACGAGCTGGACGAAAACTGCTATAAGGTGCGGCTGGCGCTTTCCATGCTCGGCCTGGAATGGCAGACCGTTGCAGTCGATGCATTTCCGGGGGCGGAGCAGAAGACGCCGCCATTCCTAGCCATGAACCCGGCGGGCAGCCTGCCCATTCTCCGCGACGACGAGGTGACGATGTTCGGCGCCGAGGCCATTATCGTCCATCTGGCGCGCAGCCACGATTCAATGGGTGCATGGCTGCCGGCGGATGGGGCGGATTTCGCCAAGGTGATGCAGTGGCTTTTCTTCGCGACCGGCGATCTCGGCGTTGCCGGCGCCGCACGCCGCCATGCCATGTTCGGCGCCGGCGGCGACGAGGCTGCGCTGAGGGCCGGTGCCGCGCACGCACTCCGCGCCATGGACGACCATATGACCGCGCGGGGTTTCGAGAAAAAAGAATGGTTCGCTGCGGACCGCCCGACCATCGCCGACATCGCGCTTTTTCCGGCTTTTGCGCTGAGCCGCGATTTCGGCGTCGACCATGACGAGTATCCGGCGCTGCGCCGCTGGGCGCGTCGCTTCCGCGCGCTTCCCGGCTTCATGACCATGCCGGGCATCCCCGATTACCATTGACGCCAACATTCGAGAACGAGGCTAGCAACAGAATGACCTCTCTCACGCGCTTTTCCGTCCAGCCGCTCTCGTCCATGACCCGGCGACTGGCCGGTGTCGCTTCCGGGCGAGCCGATCCCGATCTGGTCATTGCCGGCGCACGCGCGTTGTCGACCTATTCGGAGCGCATTCTTCCAGGCCGCGAGATCTGGCTGTCGGGAGGACGGATCGCCGCTGTGAAACCGGCCGGCACCTACAAGGGCGGCAGCGCCAGGATATATGACGCCAGGGGCGGCATCGTGGCCCCCGGCCTGGTCGATCCGCACATCCACATCGAATCCTCGATGGTGACGGCCTGCGCCTATGCCGAGGCGGCGCTGCTCAACGGCACCACGACCCTCTTCTGCGACAGCCACGAGATCGGCAACGTCATGGACGTTGCTGGCATCGAGGCGATGCTGGAGGACGCGCGCCTGGCGCCGTTGTCCATTTTCCTGACGGTTCCGAGCACCGTCCCGGCAACTTCGCCGTTGCTGGAAACGGCCGGTGGCGACCTGACAGCCGAGAAGATCGGCGCATTGTTCGACAAATGGCCGGAAGCCGTGGCGCTTGGCGAGAAGATGGATTTCGTGCCAGTGGCTATGGGCGATGAACGCAGCCATGCCATCCTCGCTGCGGCGCTGAAACGCGGCCGCCCGGTGTCGGGACACGTCTATGGACGCGAATTCGTGTCGGCCTATGCGGCCTCCGGCGTCACCGATACCCATGAGGCGATCGACCGCGAGATCGCCGACGACATGCTCGAAGCCGGCATCTGGCTGTTCCTGCGCGGCGGCCCGCCGACGACGCCGTGGCACAGCCTGCCCGCAGCGATCAAGACGATCACGGAACTCGGAGCCTCGCACAAGCGCATCGCGGTCTGCACCGACGACCGCGATGCTGACGACCTGATGCTCTTCGGCCTTGACTGGGTGACGCGCGAGGCGATGAAGGCCGGCATGACGCCGGAGCAGGCCTGGTCTATGGGCTCACTGCATGGCGCGACGCGCTTCGGCATGGAAGGCGAAATCGGAGGCCTCGGTGGCGGCCGCCGTGCCGACCTGGTGCTGCTCGACGACGGCTTCGATCCCGTCAGCACGTGGTATGGCGGCGAACTCGTCGTCGATGACGGCAAGATCACGCCGCTGCTCGACCAGGCCCTCTCGACCCGCTACCGCTATCCGGACGCGGCCTACCACACAGTGAAGCTGCCGAAGCAGATCAAGCTGACGCCGGACCTGCCAACCGCCAAGGTGGTGGCGCATACCATCCGCACCGAATTGCCGGGGATCACGCTCGGCCACCAGAAGATCACGCTCGATCCGGCCAATGACTGGCAGAACCATTTCGACCGCCACGGCCTGTGCTTCGTCACCGTGGTCGAGCGCCATGGCAAGTCGGACGGCAACGTCGCCTACGGGCTGCTCAGCAATTTCACGCTGAAGCGCGGCGCCGTCGCGTCGTCTGTCGGCCACGACAGCCACAACATCATCATCGCCGGGGTCAACGAGGCCGACATGCAGGTGGCGCTGCGGGCGATCGAGGAAACGCAAGGCGGCGTCTGTGTCGTCGTCGACGGCAAAGTAACCGCCATGGTCGAACTGCCGATCGCCGGCCTTTTGTCCGACAAGCGCGTCACCGAGGTCGCGGATGAGGTGAAGATCCTCAAGCGGGTATGGGAGGCGGCCGGCTGCTGCATCCCCTATATGGGCTTCAACCTCATCCCGCTCTCGGTCATCCCCGAAATCCGCATCACCGACAAAGGTCTCGTGCTGGTGCCCGAAATGGAGATCGTCCCGGCCTTCGAGGCCGCCTGAGTGGATCCCTTCCGGCTTGGCCTGGTCTCACCGCGCATCCATTATTTCCAAATGGTCGCGCGGCTGGGCTCGGTGCGCCAGACCGCGCAGACGCTCAACGTGGCGCCATCCTCTATCAGCCGCGTCATCAAGAGCCTGGAGGACGAACTGGGCACACCGCTCTTCGAACGCGTGCGCCAGCGACTGAAACTGACCAGCGCAGGCGAGCTTCTGCTCTACCACGCGCGTCAGAGCATCACCGAGTTGGCCCGCGCCTCGTCCGAGATCAACGATCTCAGTGGCCTCAACCGCGGCTCGTTGTCCGTGGCAGTCGTGGAGAGCGCGGCGCGCGGGCTGGTGCCGAACGCACTGAAGGAATTCTGGAAGCGCCATCCGCGGATATCGGTCGATGTGCATGTCGCCGGGTCGCAGCGCGCCTGCGATGCGGTTGCCGACGGCGAATGCGATCTGGCGCTTGCTTTCGACGTGCGCGTGCCGCGCAACGTGCGCAAGATCGCGAGCACGCCTCTGCCGCTGGGCGTCGTCGCTCATCCGGACAGTCGCCTTGCCGGCCGCAAGGAAGTGAAGCTGTTCGATCTTGCCGGCGAACAGGTCATCGTCTCGGACAACAGCCTTGCTTTGGGCATTTCGATCGACGATGCGATCGGGCGCTCCATGATCGACATCACGCGACGGTCGCGGACCAACTCGATCGGACTGATGACCGAGATGGTGCGCCTCAACCTCGGCGTGGTGCTTCGCACCAAGCTCGGCATCGAACCGGAAGTGGCTGACGGATCGATCGTTTTCGTGCCGTTGCGCGATTCTCGCATGAACCCGCACCGACTGATGCTGCTCGCCCGACTGGAACGCGAAATGTCGGATGCGGCCTCCGCATTCGCGGCGCTGCTGGCCCGCATGGTCGAGGCGTTGCATGGTTAGTTGTTGCATTTTGCGCATCGATAAAGAGAGTAATTTGTCCCTATCTCGAACAACTGAGCTTTGCGAGACTTCCCGGCCGAAGGGGATGTCATGAAGCAGAGTGCGGTCGACGCGGTCATTCGGGGGCTTAAGCGGGCGGGAGTGAGCATCGTCTGCTACCTGCCCGATTCGCTGTTCAAGGAGCTCTACCCGGCGCTTGATGCCGATCCGGATATCCGCACGATCCGCGTCACCAACGAGGGTGAGGGCGCGGCGATCTGCGGCGGGGTCTTCCTGTCGGGCAAGCGCGCGGCGCTGGTCATGGAAAATTCCGGCTTGCGCGCCTCGGTCGAGCCGTTGGCCCGCATGGGCCTCGGAGCCGGCATCCCGGTCGTGATGCTGATGAGCTATCGCGGCGAGCTTGGCGAGAACAACTGGTGGGCAATCCCGCATGGCATCACCATGGAGCCGGTGCTGAACGCACTGCGCGTTCCGTACCGGATCGTCACCGAGGAGGCGAAGATCGAGCGCGCCATCGTCGACGCCTATTCCTGGTCCTATGCGTCCTACTACCATTCGGCCGTGGCGCTCGGCGGCGAGGTGGTGCGATGAAACGCTTCGACTGCATGAAGGCGCTTGCCGCGCGGTTGAAGGATGAGTTGGTGATCCTTTCGCTCGGCGGCAGCGTCGACGAGTGGTACAACGCCGCGCCGCATATGCGCGAGGCGAGCCTGTTCCAGCAGCAACTCGGCTGCGTCACGCCGCAGGCCTTCGGGCTCGCCGCCGGCCTGCCGCACCGCCGCGTCGTTTCGCTTGATACGGATGGCGGCCTGCTCTTCAATCTGGGCATCCTGGCCACGCTCGGAAACGAACAACCGAAAAACCTCTTCATCGTGGTCTGGGACAATGAGTGCTACCAGTCGATCGGCGGCCCGCCGACGCATACGGCGCTGGGCCGCGTCGACCTTGCCGCGATCGCGCGCGGCGCCGGCGTCGAGAACGCCCATACGGCGCGCACCGTGGAGGAGTTCGACGTGCATTGCGCAAGGGCGCTCGCGATGGAGGCACCCTATATAGTGGTCGCCAAGGTCTCGGGAACGGTTCAGCCGGACATCAAGCGCAAACACAGCGACGGCCGCGAGGACAAGTATATCTTCGTCCGCCACGTCGAGGCGAGCGAACGCATCGTCATCATGGGCCCGAGCGAGCACAACTGACGAGATCATGGGCACCCTCGGACCTGTCGTCCCTCGACGCGCGCTGAAACCCAGCTACGACTACGTCGTGGTCGGCTCGGGTTCCGGTGGCTGTGCGGTGACGCGGCGGCTGGTCGATGCCGGTGCCGACGTCCTCCTGATCGAAGCAGGCCCGACGAGTCTTGGGATCGTGGAGGCCGACGACCCCGGCCAATGGGTGCCGCTTGGCCGCGGCACCTATGACTGGGGCTACGACTATGCTCCGACACCGCGCGTGAACGGCCGTACCATCGGCATCCCGCGTGGCCGCCTGCTGGGCGGCTCAAGCGCCATCAACGCGATGATGTGGTATCGCGGCCACCCACATGATTACGATGCCTGGGAGGCTGGCGGCGCCAAGGGCTGGAGCTTCGCCGACGTGCTGCCCTTTTTCCGGCGCTGCGAGGACTGGCGCGACGGTGCAAGCGAGTTTCGCGGAGCGGGCGGTCCGCTCCGTATCGAGCGGCCGACGGCACTGCACCCGGTCGCGCAGGCGCTGATCGATGGCGCGGCCGAGATCGGTATCCCGGTGATCGACGATCCGAACGGCCCCAGCAACGAGGGGGCGACCGCCGCGAATTTCAACATCTTCGACGGCAAGCGCTGGAGTTCGGCGACGGGCTATCTCGTGCCGATCCTGGATCACCCGATGCTGACGGTGCTGACCGGATCCGCGGCCATCGGCCTGACGGTCGAAGGCAGCCGATGCGTCGCGGTCAAGCACCTCGTCGGCGGCGAAATCTGCGAAACGCGCGCGCAAGAGAGCATCGTGCTAGCGGCCGGGGCCATCGACACGCCGCGCCTGCTGATGCTGTCGGGCATCGGCGATCCGCTCGACCTGAAGCGCCTTGGCATTGCGGTCGTTTGCGCCCTGCCGGGCGTCGGCCGGAATCTTCAGGATCATCCGCTGGCGCAGGCCTGCGTTTTCCGCGCGAAGCGCCCGATCGGACCGATAGTGGGCAATGGCGGTGGCTCGATGGTCAACTGGAAGTCGCGGCCGGACCTGCCGCAGCCCGACCTGCACGCCTTTCCGGTCCAGGGCAACAGCGCCGAACCTGCGATCCGCGCGCGCTACGATCTATCCGGCGATGTCTTTTCCTTCGGTGCGGGCCTGATGCGCTCGAAGAGTGTCGGGCAGCTGAAGCTACTCGACGGCAAGCCCGGCGGGCCGCTCGAAATCCAACCGAACTTTCTGGCGGAACCGGAAGATCTCGACGCCATGGTCACTGCGGTCGAGCTGGTGATGGAGATGGCGGCTGCAAAGGCGAATGCCGGTCTCTTCGGCAGCTTCGCCGCACCCGACCGCCGACTGACCCGCACCGAGACAATCGCCTTCATCCGCGAGGCGTGCTCGACGTTCTTCCACACCTGCGGAACAGCCAAGATGGGCGAGGACGCGATGGCCGTCGTCGACAGCCGCCTCGCCGTGCACGGCCTTGATGGGCTGCATGTTGCCGACGCTTCGGTGATCCCGACGATCCCGACCTGCAACACCCACGCGCCCGCCACTATGATCGGCGAGCGCGCCGCCGATTTCCTGCTCGCGGCAGCTTGAGGATGTCATGAACGACAGAACGCACACGGAGCACTGGCGATGACACGAAGCCTCATCCTTGCGGCCGACACGCTGCTCACTATGGATGAAAATAACCATGTGTTGCCTGACGGCGCCGTGCTGGTCGAGGATGGCCGTATCGCCGCGGTCAGTGCGCTCGCTGCACTGCGTGCCGCGCATCCGGCCGTAGCCGTGAAGAAGCTCGACAATGCGGTGCTTTTGCCCGGGCTGGTCAACGCGCATGCGCATTCCGGTTTCCTGCGCGGCACGGCGGAGCACCTGCCGGTCTGGGACTGGCTGACACTCCATATCAATCCGATGCATCGCGTGCTGCAGCCACACGAGGCCGAGGCGGCGTCGTGGCTCTGCTACGCGGAATCCGTGCTCGGCGGCACGACCACCGTCGTCGACATGTGGCGGTTCATGGAAGGCAGCGCCAGGGCGGCCGAGGCGATCGGCAACCGCCTGGTCGCCGTGCCTTACGTCGGCGAGCATCCCGACTACAACTATTTCGACACGCTCGACATGAACGAGGCGATGATCGAGGGCTGGCATCGCAAGGCGGGCGGCCGCATCAACGTCTGGGTCGGGCTGGAGCATCTGTTTTATGCCGACGAAGCCGGCCAGCGCCGGGCGATCGAACTCGCAAGGAAATACGAGACCGGCTTCCACACACATTGCAGCGAGGCCGAGATCGAGATCGCGGAATTTGAGCGGCGTTACGGCAAACGGCCGATGTTCGCGCTCGACGACCTCGGCTTCTTCGAAACGCCGCGCGCCATGATCGCCCACGCCGTCTGGCTCGACCGGGAGGAGATCGAGCTTATTTCCAAGCGCCGCGTTTCGGTGGCCCACAATCCTGTTTCCAACATGAAGCTGGCAAGCGGCATCGCGCTGGTGGCCGAGATGCTGAAGGCCGGCGTGCCTGTCGGGATCGGCACCGACGGCGAGAAGGAGAACAACAATTTCGACATGTTCGAAGAGATGAAGGTGACTTCGCTGCTGGGCAAGCTGAAGGACCTCGACGCCGCTGCCATGGATAGCTGGCAAGTGCTGCGCATGGCCACCATCGTCGGCGCCAAGGCGATCGGCCTCGATCATGAGATCGGCTCGATCGAGGTCGGCAAGCGTGCCGACATCATCGCGGTCCGCACCGATACGCCGCGCATGACGCCGGTCTTCCGCGACGGACCCTATTTCAATCTCCACCACAATCTCGTCCACGCCGTGCGCGGCAGCGACGTGTCCCTGACGATGGTCGATGGCGAGATCCTCGTCGAGCACGGCGTGCTGCGCACCGGCGCCCTGCGCGAGATCATTGCCGAAATCCATCGCGTCGCGCCTGGCCTGTTCGCCCGGCGCGCCGCCTTCCTCGCCGAGAATTCCGGCGGCAGCCTGCAGTGGACCCAATAAGGCGAGCCCCGGTAATGAAGACGACGGACAGGGCGGCACTGGACGATTGGTATGCGGTGGCGACGGTGGCCGACCTGGGTGGCGCGCCGAGCCGCACGCGGCTGCTGGGCCAGGACATCGAACTGGTCCGTGACATCACGGGCGCAATCATCGTTAGGGAGGTCCTGGACGACGACGGCCGCGGCCTCGCGCTGCCTGTCCGACAGCGCTACGGCTGCGTCTGGACGACGCTGGGCGAGCCGGGGAAGGAAATCTTCGAGATCGCCGAGGCGTCGGAGCCCGACCGGCGCTACGTGCCCTGCGGCTGGGTGACGATGCGGGCTTCGGGTTTGCGTGTCGTAGAGAACTTCCTCGACATGGCACATTTCCCCTTCGTGCATACCGACATTCTCGGCTCGGAGCCGCATACGGAGGTGCCGGCCTATCTGAGCGAGATACGTCGCGACGTGGACGAGGTCTGGGCGACCAACTGCACGTTCTTCCAGCCGCGCATCGCCGCCACGGAAAGCTCCGGCGCGTTTGTGCATCTGACCTATCGTGTGCCGAGCCCATTCATTGTCATGCTTTACCGTGTATGCCCCGGAGCGCGCGGTCGGCTCGATGTGATCGCGCTGTTCATCCAGCCTCTCGAGGAAGATCTCTGCCGCGCCCAGCCGGTCATGTATCTCGTCGACTCCGCTTCGACGCAGACGGCGTTGCTCAACTTCGAACAGGTCATCTTTCTGCAAGATCGGATCATCGTGCAGAACCAGCGGCCGCTGCGCCTTCCGCTCGAGCCGCGGATGGAAATCCCGACACGCGCCGACGGTTCCTCCATCGCTTACCGCCGCTGGCTGAAGGAAAAAGGCATTCGTTTCGGCACGACCGCGGTAGCCACATGACCGGACCGGATCTCCAGGTGCTTCGCCCGGCCTCCGTTGCCGAGGCGCTGTCGTTGGCAGGCGAGGGCGCATCGCAACTGGTCGCCGGAGGCACGGCGCTGCAGCTCGGCTGGGCGAAAGGCCTGCCAAAGCCGCGGCGCCTCATCGACATCGGCCGAATCGCCTGCCTGAAGGGCATCCAACCGGCCGATGACGGCTTTCGCATCGGCTCAGTGACGACCCTGGGTGCCTTGGAGCGTGACCGGGCGATAGGCGAGAATTTGCCTCTGCTCGCAGCCGCCGTCCGCGCCACGGCGGGACCCGCCGTCCGCAATCTCGCAACGCTGGGCGGCAACGTCGCCGGGCGCACGGGTTGCCTTCTGCCGGCCCTGCTCGCGATCGACGCGAAGCTGGAGATCGTCTCACCGGCTGGGCGCGCCGTCGTGCCGCTCGCGCAATGGTTGGCCGACGCACCGTCAGCGGCCCTCATTGAGACGATCATCGTTCCACCGCAGCCAACTGCCGCTCGCTGGACCCATCGCAAAGTCGGCCTGCGCGCCGCCTTCACCCCAAGCGTGGCTGGTGTTGCCGGACTGATCGAAACGGCGGACGATCTTGTCACGATCGCGCGGCTCGCGGCCAGCCGCGGCGGCGAAGCAGCCCGTCTTGGCCGCGCTGAAGCGCTGCTCATCGGCCGGCGCCTCCAAGAGATCGATTGGGCCGAGCTGCACGCCGCAATTCTTGCAGAGGCGCCGGCGATCGACGATTCGTGGCGGTCCGGCCGTTATCGGCGCAATGTCGCGGCGAATGCGCTGGTCTTCGGGCTCGGCGGCAAGTTGTCCCAAGGAGCACATTCGCCGCGCCGGCGGACCGTGCCGTCCGGAAAGCCGCCTGCCGAGGTTCTTGTGTCCCGGTCGGAAACCGGCGCACGCTGGTACCAGCGGCCGGACGGCGCGCCGAAAATCGCCGGCCGGCTCGAATACCTGACCGACCATCGCGAGCCCGGTATGCTGGTCGGGCGCATTCGGCGCGCTGGCATTCCCCATGCAAGGATCGTTTCCATCGATACGAGCGCGGCCGAGGCGCTGCCCGGCGTCGCGGCGGTTGTCACGCACCGCGACATTGCCGGCAGCAATGCCTTCGGCATTGTCGTGCAAGATCAGCCGGCACTGTGCTTCGACAAGGTCCGCTATGTTGGCGACGCGGTTGCTGCTGTTGCCGCTGTTGACATGAAGACGGCCGAACGCGCGCTTGCTCTCGTCAGCGTCGAATACGAGCCGCTGCCAATTGTGAGCGATCCCCAACAGGCACTCGCCGCTGGAGCCGAGTCGGTCCACGCCTCAGGCAATCTGCAGTGCAGCTTCGAGTTCACGCGTGGCGATGCCGCCGCGACTTTTGCCAAGGCAGCTCATATCGTCGAGGCTGTCTACGAAACGCCGTGCCAGATGCACGGCTTTATGGAGACGGAGGGCGGCTACGCTTTCGTCGGTACGGATGGTACCCTGAACGTCTTTGCCGGTGGGCAGCATGGCCGCCGCGACCGCATGCAGCTCTCGCGCATCCTCGGTATGCCGCAAGAGCAGATACGGGTGGATAGTGTTGAAAAAGTCCGGGTTGCAGCAGTCCTGAAGCACTTCTCTATTCGGCATGTTGAGGTCAAGCGCTTTCGAGCTTGCG
>NZ_JAMYRZ010000008.1:0-197556 GCF_040321675.1 Mesorhizobium sp. M0296 | reverse complement strand
AAAAGGCCGACTTTGCCGGCGGCACGCTGGTCTGCGCCTGCACCAGCAACCCGGTCAAGGTGAAGGTCAAGGGCCAGATCGCCCACAACCATGCCTGCGGCTGCACCAAATGCTGGAAGCCGGAAGGCGCGCTGTTCTCGGTCGTGGCGGTTGCCGGTACAAACGACGTGACGGTGACCGAAAACGGCGACAAGCTGAAGATCGTCGATCCGGGCGCGCTGATCCTGCGCCATGCCTGCACCGGCTGCGGCGTCCACATGCACGGCCCGGTCGAGCGCGACCACGCTTTCAAGGGGCTGTCCTTCATCCATCCCGAGCGCTTCCAGGAAGACGGCTGGTCGCCGCCGGGCTTCACCGCCTTTGTCTCTTCGATCATCGAGTCCGGTGTCGATCCGAGCCGCATGGACGGCATAAGGTCACAGCTGAAGTCGATCGGGCTCGAACCTTATGATTGCCTCAATCCAGGACTGATGGACTATATCGCCACCTGGACGGCCAAGAGATCCGGCGCGTTGCCGGCCTAGTAGCCGCTCGACTATCATCGATCGAGCCGGGCGACGCCGCCCGGCTCTTTCACATTTGGAACAACGATGCCCGCACCTGCTATTCTCGTCGATGCCGACGCCTGCCCGGTGAAGGCCGAGGTCGAAAAAGTCGCCGAGCGGCACGGCATCGTCGTCACCTTCGTCTCCAATGGCGGCTTGCGTCCGTCGCGCGATCCGATGATCCGCAATGTCGTCGTCTCCAAGGGCGCCGATGCCGCCGACGACTGGATCGTCGAAAATGCCCGGTCCAACGATATCGTGGTGACCGCCGATATCCCGCTTGCCGCGCGCGCGGTGGCGCTTGGCGCCCACGTACTTGGTCCGACCGGACGCCCGTTTACGCCCGAAACGATCGGCATGGCGGTGGCAATGCGCGATCTCAAGCAGCATCTGCGCGAAACCGGCGAAAGCAAGGGCTACAATTCGAGCTTCGCGCCGCAGGATCGCTCGCGGTTCCTAGGCGAGCTTGACCGCATCCTACGGCGAGCGCTGAAATCCGCGTCAGCGGACTGAAGGCCATGGCGACCGGTACCCCGACCAAGATGCCCATGCGACGCCACACGCCGTTCGCGGTGTCGGCCTGCATCGGCGCGGCAGCCTTTGGCGCCGCGCTGGTCTGGCGTGCGCCGCTTGCCTATTCGATCAGCGCCAATGTGTTCTTTGCCGCCTATCTCGTTCTTGTCATCGCCCACATGCCGCGGCTTACCGGCAGCTATCTGCGCAAGAATGCAGGCGACACGGACCTGCCGGTACTGGCCATCTTCGCGGTCACGCTGATTGTCGTCGCTATTGCCATCATTTCGTTGTTTCAATTGATCAACAGGGAGAAGAGCGCGGACACCGTCGACCTTACGGTGGCGCTGCTGTCTATCCCGCTTGGCTGGTTGACCATCCATGCGATGGCCGCACTTCACTACGCGCATATCTACTGGTTGGATGGCGATGCGATGGATGGCGACACAAAAAAGAAAATTCCGGTCGGCGGCCTCGACTTCCCGGGCGGCAAGCGGCCGGAAGGCTCGGATTTCCTCTATTTCGCCACGGTGATCGGCATGACGGCCCAAACCGCCGACACTAACATCACGACCTCGCAAATGCGCCGTGTCGTGCTTGTGCATTCGATCCTGTCGTTCTTCTTCAACACGGTCATCGTGGCAGCCGCGGTCAACCTCGCCGTCAGCCTCGGCAGTCCGTAATAAATCCGTGATCGGGTGAAACATCGCTTAGGCTGGCGACGTATTGGGAGGAGAAGAGATCTGACGAGGCCGCGACGAACGCGCGGCCGGAGGGAACAACAAATGGAATCGCTTGCCAGAAACCAAGCCGCCGGAGCAGATACCGCCGCGCCGAGTGATGCGACGCTGATCTATCGCCAGTCGCGCTGGACGCGGCTGACGCATTGGCTGTGGGCGATCGCGCTGTTCTTCATGCTGCTTTCCGGCCTGCAGATCTTCAACGCCCGCCCGCAGCTCTATATCGGCAAGGAGTCGGGTTTTGGCTACAACAACACCGTCTTCGCCATTGGCGCCGAGAATACGGCGACTGGCCCGCGCGGCTATACCGAAATCTTCGGCAAGCGCTTCGATACCACTGGCGTGCTCGGCTGGTCGGGTCCGGCCGGCCAGGAAACCTCCCGTGCCTTCCCGTCCTGGGCGACGATCCCTTCCTATTACGATCTCGGCACCGCGCGCGTCGTTCATTTCTTCTTTGCCTGGGTGCTGACCACCACGCTGCTGGTCTGGCTGGTCGCCAGCCTGATCAACGGCCATTTGCGCCGCGATCTTGCCCCGCGCCTCGATGATTTCAGGCGCTTGCCGCGAGACATTGTCGAGCACGCCAAGCTCAGGTTCCATCACACGCGCGACTACAACACGCTGCAGAAGATGGCCTATGGCGGCGTGCTTTTCGTGCTGCTGCCGCTGATGATCATCACCGGCCTTGCCATGTCGCCGAGCATGGATTCGGTGCTGCCGTTCCTGAATGATCTGCTCGGCGGCCGACAGACGGCGCGCACCATTCATTTCACGGTGATGCTGCTGCTCGTCGCCTTCTTCATTATCCACATCCTGATGATCCTGGCCGCCGGCCCGATCAACGAGCTGCGCTCCATCATCACCGGGTGGTACCGAACCGACCCGCCGGCGCATGGCGACAATGCGCCAGAGAGGAGTGCCTGACATGGCGAAATTCGAGACCAGCTCCAAGCTACAGATAAGCCGAAGAAAGTTCCTGACCTCGGCCAGCCTCGGCCTTTCCGGCATCATGCTGTCGGGCTGCGACGCCTTCGACAGCCAGCTGGGCGTCGGCGACAGCCTGCGCAGCTTCCTCGAAAGCGCCAATGGCCTGACCTGGCGGGCGCAGCGACTGCTTGCCGGCGCTGACGCGCTGGCGCCGGAGTTCACCGAGGCCGACATTCGCCAGCCACAGCGGCCGAACGGTGTCACCGCACCGGACGACGATTTCTACAAGGGCCTGCTCGCCAGCGATTTCGCCGACTGGCGGCTGGAGGTTTCAGGCCTGGTCGAAAAACCGCTGTCGCTGAGCCGCGAGCAGCTGATGAACATGCCGAGCCGCACCCAGATCACCCGTCACGACTGCGTCGAAGGCTGGAGCTGCATTGCCAAATGGACCGGCACGCCGCTGTCGCTGGTGCTCGATCAGGCAGTGGTCAAGCCGCAGGCGCGCTACGTCATGTTCCACTGCCTCGATACGATCGACCGCAGCCTTGCCGGCGACATCAAATATTACGGCTCGATCGACCTGGTCGATGCCCGCCATCCGCAGACGATCCTTGCCTATGGCCTCAACGGCAAGCCATTGCCGGTCGAGAACGGCGCGCCGCTGCGCGTCCGCGTCGAGCGCCAGCTCGGCTACAAGATGCCGAAATACCTCTACAAGATCGAGCTGGTCGACGGCTTCGCCAATCTCGGCGGCGGCAGAGGCGGCTATTGGGAGGACAATGGCTACGACTGGTACGGCGGCATCTGACCGAAACCTGACCCAAGCTTCATCTAACTGTCGTCGTCGCTGTCGTCGCCGTCGCTGCGCAGGGCCGGATTCAGGTCAGGATTATCGTCAGGGGTGACAAGCTTGCCCAGCCCGTGCGGTCCCTGGTAGTTGCCGTGGGTATCGAAGTTGGGGTTGCCCTGATTGTCGAATTGCGGCGTCGGATCGATCGATTGGTCGTAACGGCGCGGGCGCGGCTTCGGATAGTAATTATCGGAATGATGGCGATGCGAATTGCCGTTGTCGAGAATGGCGCCTACCACGCCGCCGACGATAATGGCTGCGGCGACGTCGCCAGCAGAGGGATTGCGGTCGGGGCCGGCGACTGCGAATTCGGCCGAGCAACCATTGTCGACCCAGATGCCGCCGCCGTCATAGCCCCAGCTTCTACCGTATACGCAACGCGCCTTCGAAAGCCTGGAGGTCAACTGCACGCCGCGGCGCGTATCGACCCCGCAATAGGAATAGCGGTAATCGGCGCTGGAGCAGACCACGCGTTTTGCCCCCGCAGCCTGCGCTGCCGCCGGCAGCAGCGAAAGCTTCGCCGGATTGCCCAGGATGCAAACCAGGAACATCATCGAACCGGTAACCGTCATCCGTGTCGACATCGCAACTCTCCATCAGGGTCCGCTATCGACAGAATGGCACCTCTGTGTAAATCTGACAACCGGACGGGCTCAGCGAGGTTATATTAATGCGCGCTAAGATGATCGCCACAACTATACTTGCCCTTTCTGCCTGGTTGGCTTTGTCGCTGCTGCCGGCCCGGGCGGACGACAGCCTCAAGCGCATCATCGACCAGAAGGCACTGACGATCGGCGTGGCGCTCAACCCGCCATGGATCCTCAAGAAGGCCGACGGGAAGTTGGCCGGCTATGATGTCGACCTGACCAGTGCGCTGGCGTCTGATCTCGGCGTCGACCTGAAGCTGGTCGAGGTGCCCTGGAACGACCTCAAGACAAGACTGCTCAAGGGTGATTTCGACATGATCGCGGCGGGCTACGCCAGCACGCCGGAACGCGCACGCGAGGTGGTGTTCTCCAACCAGACCGGTACCGCCGATATCCGTATGGTTGCGACGATCGCCAGCCTTGGGAAAAGGCCGGGAAAGGCAGTGGCGGCGCCGGGATACAAGATCGCCGTGCTGTCCAATTCCACCGATGAAGCCGCCGCGAAGGAAGCTTTTCCCAAGGCGACCATCCTGTCTTTCGACAATACCTCAGATGTTTTCGCCGCGATCATCGGCGGCGACGCACAGGCGATGGTCGCGACGTCGCCGACGCCGCAGATGGCCGCCAGGCTCTATGACGCGAAGTTGACGATGGTGGGCGGCCCGCTGTTGCGGACGCCGGAAGCGTTTGCGATGCGCCCGGACGATGTCCGCCTCATCCAATACGTCAACAACTGGATCGGCGCGCGCACCGCCGACGGCACCATAGGCGGCGTGCGCCGCTACTGGTTCGGCAGCTTCAAATGGATGTCGCGCTTCGAGACAGCTAAGTCCGAGCCCGCCAAGCAATAGGGTCGCGACCTGTTATGCAACCTTGTCGATCAGCGGCTTGAGCGCCGGATGGATTTCCGGCGAGGCGTGCTTGATCAGCGTCAGCAGCGCGCGCTCGTTCTCATGCAGCGGCCGGTCGCCGATGTGTTCAGCGAGCCATTTGGCCTCGCCGGCATCGACCGTCTCGGCGCGGCGGGCCAGAGCCTCGGCTGCCTTGTTCTTGGACTCCCACTCGGCTTCGATATCGCCGGGTGAGCGATAGGCTTCCATGATGCCGGACAGGCCGCCCGATACCATGCGGCTGAAGAACCCGCCGATCTCCGGATCGGCCTGCTCGAAGAACGAATCCCGGCGCAGCGCCACGTCGCGCACCGGCGGTTCGTAGCCGGCCGAACACATGACGAAATTGGCGATCGCCTTGACGAACAGATCGTTCCAGGACGGATCGTTGTCGCCCGCCGCTGTCCGCTCGTTGATCTCGAACAGCACCTCGGCCTCGGCGCGGCTGATGGCGATGTTGCCATCGCCGCCGTAGGCGTAAAGGATGCGGCGCAACAGCTCGACCTCAGCCTTGGCAATCGACCCAGGGATAAGCCTGCCGCCGGTCATCAGCGGCCCCTTGCCGTCCACGACCGCATGAGCGACCTGCTCCAGCGCATAGCTGGAAAGCGTGCTCGGCGATGATTTGGCAACTTCCAGCACATGCACCAGCAGCTCGAGTTCGGTCTGGCTGTCGACCATGCCGTCGCGCGAAATCGTCCGGATCAGCCAGTCGGCATTGTCTTGCGAAACATAGCCCGCCGGCTTTTCCTGGTGGACGATGAAATCGGTGACGGCCTCGACGAAAAACTCAAGCCATTCTGCGCATTTGTCCCTCGCCGTTGCATCCAGCGCAAACAGCGCCTCGGCCTCGCCGCGCGTTACCACGCCGTCGCCGAACACTTCGCCGCGCAGCATGACCACGTCTTCCGCCGTGATCCGATTTTTCGAGGTCAGCCCGGCCACCGGCGCGCTCATGATCAATTCGCCCATTTTGTTCCCCGCCCGCCGCCGGTAATTCCCGGCCCTTATGCGGTATATCGGCAAGGTCTTGAGAAACCGGCAAGCGGCGTGGTTAGCGAAGGCTTGCCTGTAAAGAAGGCCTGCAGAAGACTTGGCGTAAAAATGTCGCCGGCAGGTGACAAGGTGTCGTCCACGGGCTATGGATGACGAGTCGAGGGCTCCTGACCGAGTCCTACCTGTTTGTGGGAGAGAGCAGCGAGAGCTGCCGCCGAAGGGGAAATCGCCCGAAATCTCTCAGGCAAAAGAACCGTAGACGGGAAAGACACTCTGGAAAGTCGGGGCTTGCCCCCGCGCCGAAGGTGTAAGCGCTGCCGACAGAGTTACGGGGCGCGAGTCTCTCAGGCTTCAGACAGAGGGGCACGGACTGGTCGCCATTCGCGGCCGCTTGCGTGCGACTCTGGAGATGACATGACGGGCGACGATACCAAACACCTTCCCCTCGAAGATCTGCACATGGCAGCTGGTGCGCGCTTTGGCGCCTTCGCCGGCTGGTCGATGCCGCTGACCTATCCGGCCGGCGTGATGAAGGAGCACCTGCACAGCCGTGAGCATGCCGGCCTGTTCGACATCTCGCACATGAAGCTGTTCGAAATCAGCGGTACGGAGGCAGCAGCGCTTCTGAACCGCGCCTGCCCGTTCGATGCCGGCGCACTTGAGGTTTCCCAGTCCAAATACACGTTCTTCCTCAATGAGGCGGCCGGCATTCTGGACGATCTGATCGTCACCAGGCTCGGCGCCGAGCGCTTCATGATGGTCGCCAATGCCGGCAACGCCGCCGCCGACGAAAAGCATCTGCGCGCACTGGCCAAAAATTTCGATGCAGAGGGCGATTTCGATGTAAAAGTGGATGCGCTCGACCGCGTCTTCCTGGCCATACAGGGCCCCGAGGCGTGGGCTGCCCTTTCCCGCGCCGGCATCGAGACCGGTTCGCTGGTGTTCATGCACGGCATCGAGCCGCGCGAAAAATGGTTCATGAGCCGGTCCGGCTATACCGGCGAAGACGGCTTCGAGATCGGCCTGCCGGAAGCGGATGCAAGAAACCTCGTCGCCAGGCTGCTCGAGGACGAGCGGGTGATGTGGGTCGGCCTTGCCGCCCGCGACAGCCTGCGGCTCGAAGCCGGACTGTGCCTGCACGGGCTGGACATCACGCCGGAGATCGATCCGGCCAGCGCCGGGCTGATGTGGGCCATCCCCAAGGAGGTTCGCGCCTCTGGCGCCTTCATCGGCGCCGATGCGCTGCGCGCCATCCTGGAGCGTGGCCCGGCGCAAAAACGCGTCGGCCTGAAGCCGGAAGGCCGCCAGCCGGTGCGCGCCGGTGCTGCCCTTTTCGATGCTGACGGCAACCCTGCCGGCCATGTCACCTCAGGCGGCTTCGGCCCCTCGGCCGGTCATCCGGTCGCCATGGGCTACGTCCAGACGCCGCTTGCCAAATCCGGCGCAAAACTGTTCGCCGATGTCCGCGGGACGAAAATCCCGGTCGACATCCACCCCTTGCCCTTCACGCCCCATCGCTACCGCAAAGGATGATTTCAATGGCAAAGACCTATTTCACCGAAGATCACGAATGGCTGCGCGTCGAGGGCGGCATCGCCACGGTCGGCATCACCGATTACGCGCAGCAGCAGCTCGGCGATCTCGTCTTCGTCGAACTGCCGGAGCCGGGGAAGAAGCTGGCCAAGGGCGACACCGCCGTGGTGGTCGAATCGGTCAAGGCCGCATCGGACGTCTACGCGCCGGTCGACGGCGAGATCACCGAGGCCAACACCTCGCTGTCATCGGATCCTTCACTCGTCAATTCGGCGGCAACCGGCGACGGCTGGTTGTGGAAGATGAAGCTGGCCAATGAGCGCCAACTCGACGGACTCCTCGATGAAGCCGCTTACAAAGCCCATATTGGTTGATAGCAGGACCAGGAAGATGACCGCAGCACCCTACCCCTTCTCGGCTCGCCATATCGGCCCGGGCCTCCATGACGTCAGAGCCATGCTGGCGACGATCGGCGTTCCTTCGGTCGAGACCCTGATCAGCCAGGCAGTGCCGAAGTCGATCCGGCTCGACCGGCCGCTGGCCCTGCCCGCGCCCGCAAGCGAAGCGGAAGCGCTGGCCGAGCTCGCGGCGACGATGGCAAAGAACACGGTGCAGAAGAGCTTCATCGGTGCCGGGTATCATGGCGTCCACGTGCCGCCGGTGATCCAGCGCAACCTGTTCGAGAACCCGGCCTGGTATACGGCTTACACGCCTTACCAAGCCGAGATCAGTCAGGGCCGGCTGGAGATGCTGTTCAACTTCCAGACACTGGTGACGGAACTGACCGGCCTGCCGGTGGCATCGGCCTCGCTGCTCGACGAGGCGACGGCGGTGGCCGAAGCGGTTGGCATCGCGCTGCGCCATCATCGCGACAAGCGCACCAAGGTGGCACTGGCCGGCACGCCGCACCCGCAGACGCTGGACGTCGTGCGCACCCGCGCCGAGCCGCTCGGCATCGAGGTCGACGGCGAGGTGATCGACGACAACACCGCCGCCCTGCTGGTCTCCTGGCCCGATACATTCGGCGTCTACGGCGACCACAAGGCAGCGATCGACAGGGCCCGTGCTGCCGGCGCGCTGGTCGTCTTCATCGCCGACCCGCTTGGCCTGACGCTGACCGATGCGCCGGCCAGGCTTGGCGCCGACATCGCCGTCGGCCCGATGCAGCGTTTTGGCGTGCCGATGGGCTTTGGCGGGCCGCACGCCGCCTATTGCGCCGTCTCCGACAGGCTGACGCGGCTGATGCCCGGCCGGCTCGTTGGCCAGTCGACGGATAGCAAGGGCCGTCCTGGTTATCGCCTCGCTTTGCAGACACGCGAACAGCATATCCGCCGCGACAAGGCGACGTCCAACATCTGCACCGCACAGGCGCTGCTCGCCAATATGGCGACGGCCTACGCGATCTGGCATGGCCCTGCCGGGCTGCAGGCGATTGCCGGCCGCGTCCACACGCTGGCCAACCGCCTGGCTGCCGGCCTCAAGGCAGCGGGCGTTTCGGTGCTCGGCGACAGCCGCTTCGACACTGTGACCGTGAAAGTGAAGGGCAGAGCCGGCGCGATTGCCGCCGCCGCAGAAAAGACCGGCCGGCTGCTGCGCGTCATCGACACCGACCATGTCGGCATCAGCTTCGACGAGACCTCCACCGAAGCCGATCTGGAGGCGATCGCAGCGCTTTTCGGCGCCAAGGCCGGCGTTGCCGCCGGCAGTTCCATGCCCGGAAAAATGCGCGGCAAGGAGTTCCTCACCCAGCCCGTCTTCCGCGAAAACCACTCGGAAACCGACATGATGCGCTTCCTGCGCCGGCTGGCCGACAAGGACCTGGCGCTCGACCGCGCCATGATCCCGCTCGGCTCCTGCACCATGAAGCTCAACGCCGCCGCCGAAATGATGCCGGTGAGCTGGCCTGATGTCGCCAACCTGCATCCCTTCGCGCCGGCAAACCATTCGATAGGCTATCGCGCCATGATCGACGAGCTGGAAGGCTGGCTGGCCGAGATCACCGGCTTCGACGCGGTGACCCTGCAGCCCAATGCCGGCAGCCAGGGCGAATATGCCGGGCTGCTCGCCATTCGCGGCTATCATCTGTCGCGCGGCGAAGGCCATCGCACCGTCTGCCTGATCCCGTCCTCGGCGCATGGCACCAATCCGGCAAGTGCTGCCATGGCCGGCATGAGCGTCGTCGTCGTGCGCTGCACCGAGGACGGCAATATCGACATGGAAGACCTGCAGGCCAAGACGGCCGAGCATGCGCACAATCTTGCGGCGCTGATGTTCACCTATCCTTCGACGCATGGCGTCTTCGAGGAAGGCGCGCGCGACCTTTGTGCCCTCGTCCACAGCCATGGCGGCCAGGTCTATTTCGACGGCGCCAACCTCAACGCGCTGGTCGGCCTCGCCCGTCCCGGCGATATCGGCGCCGATGTCTGCCACATGAACCTGCACAAGACCTTCTGCATCCCGCATGGCGGCGGCGGCCCCGGTGTCGGCCCGATCGGCGTCAAGGCGCACCTGAAGCCATATCTGCCCGGCCACGTCACCGAAGGCTCGGCCCATGCCGTGGCGGCGGCACCGTTCGGCAGTGCCTCCATCCTGCCGATCACCTGGATGTATATCCGCATGATGGGCGCTTCCGGCCTGAAGCAGGCGACCGAGACGGCGATCATCTCCGCCAACTATGTGGCGACGCGGCTCGGCGAGCATTTCCCCCTGCTTTACAAAGGGCGCAACGGACGCGTTGCGCATGAATGCATCCTCGACACCCGCGTGCTCAAGGACAGCGCCGGCATCAGCGTCGACGATATCGCCAAGCGGCTGATCGACTATGGCTTCCATGCACCGACCATGTCGTTCCCGGTGGCCGGCACACTGATGGTGGAGCCGACCGAGTCCGAGCCCAAGCGCGAGCTGGATCGCTTCTGCGAGGCGATGATCGCCATAGCCGGCGAGGCAGCCAAGGTGGCGAAGGGCGAATGGCCGTTGGCCGACAATCCTCTAGTCAATGCGCCGCACACCGCCGCCGAGGCGTTGGCCGGCCAGTGGACCCATCCCTATTCGCGCCTGGAGGCGGCCTACCCCGCCGGCGATGCCGACACGGCGGCAAAATACTGGCCGCCGGTGTCGCGCATCGACAATGTCGCCGGCGACCGCAACCTTGTCTGCTCCTGCCCGCCGCTGTCGGAATATCTGGGTGCGGCGGAATAGATCATGATCCCGAAAAGTGGAATCCGGTTTTCGGACAAGATCGTGGGTCTAACAAGAAGATAGAAACCTCAATCAGGCAGAACGCAAGGCCGGCCCGTCGGCCTTGCTCGCCCGGTCCCGGACGACGACGCGATTTCTCCCGGCGCGCTTTGCCGCATAGAGTGCTGCGTCGGCTTCGGCCAGCACATCGTCGAGACCGGTGCCGTTTGTTCCGCCAAAGCCGATGCCGCCGCTGACTGTGCTTCGCAACGGACCGAGCTGGGTGGCCACGACTTCCGTGCCGAAGGCGACGCTGATCTTGCTCGCAATGTCATAGGCCTTCTCTTCCGTCATCCGCGACATGACGAGCACGAATTCCTCGCCGCCCAACCGGAAGGCGTCGACGCCGGTTCTGGCGTACTTCCTGATGACGCCGGCGAAGCAGCGCAGGACCTGGTCGCCGACCGGGTGACCGAATACGTCGTTCGTCCTCTTGAAATGGTCGAGGTCGAACATGGCGACGGACATGAACGGACCGAAGACCCGCTCGCCGTAGAGTGCCGTCAACGCCCGCCGATTCATCAGCCCGGTCAATGGATCGGTCATCGTCTCGGCCTTCAGTTCGATCTGCGCCTGCAAATGGTGCAGGGAGAGCGTCAATGCGCCGAGCCCGGTCATGCAGGCGACGGCCACGACGGAATTCACCCGCTCGGCCCAATTGTCGGGCGCAACACCCAGCACCCATTGGCCCGTGACCAGCAGGACCGCGCCGCAAAGTCCGAACGACAGCGCACAGACGCCGCTCAGGAACGAGACGACCAGCAATATCCGGCGATCGTGACCACCCTCAATCCAGAACATCGCCCCGATGAGCGAGAGCAGCGCCGTTACCGTCGCGTAGGTGACAATAATGCCGACACCATCAAACCCGAGATACGTCGCGCCCGCGCAAACAGCCATCGCAACCAAGGTCGGCAAGATGGCTCGCCTGTAGTCGCCTATGCCGAGATATTGCATAGCCGACAGGCAGATAATCAGGAAACCGAGGCTGAGAAGCGCAAGCACGATCTGGCAAAGCCAGGGGCTTGGATCTCTTGCGTAATGCCAAAACAACACGACATGTGCGACCAGCACGAGGATGCCGCAGGCCACCGTCAGCACAAAGCGTGCCTGTGGCGCGCTGAACCAGATCGCAAACATGGTGATGCTAAGGCACGTGCCCGACAGCGCCGCCGCGAGCAGAAGCGAACTGTAATCCAACATGCTTAAGCGACAGCCTCTTGAGGGTTCCACTGCATTCTAGGTCAGCGAGAGTTCGCGGATATCGTTTTTCAGCCAACCTTGCGGCGTAACCTTCGGACAAGGTTTACAAAGCGTCGATGCCCCAAGCTTCGACCCCATTTCCGCCGCTTGGCTGTCGAATGGTTTTGCAGTAAGAGGCTCTATCCTCGAACGTAACAGGAACCTCCGTCGCCTGCCCGCGAAAAGCGTGGCAGTATCGGGTGGTGATTCGCAGCATCGGAATCCAGGACCGGCATGGACGACAATAACGATCTTTTCGCCAAATTGGACAAGCAGCCGCAACCGGCTCGCGCCGCCGCGCGCCCGGCCGACCCGCTGGTGCAGGCGGCGAAGCGGCCGGCGCCCCGCGACGCCAGCGAGAGCTACAGTGCCGCCGATATCGAAGTGCTGGAGGGGCTGGAGCCGGTGCGCCGCCGCCCGGGCATGTACATTGGCGGCACCGACGACAAGGCGATGCACCATCTGTTCGCCGAGGTCATCGACAATTCGATGGACGAGGCGGTCGCCGGCCATGCGACCTTCATCGATGTCGAGCTTTCCGCCGACGGATACCTGTCCGTAACCGACAACGGTCGCGGCATTCCGGTCGATCCGCACCCGAAATTCAAGAAGCCGGCGCTCGAACTCATCATGACGACGCTGCATTCAGGCGGCAAGTTCGACAGCAAGGTTTACGAGACGTCCGGCGGCCTGCACGGTGTCGGCGTTTCCGTGGTCAACGCGCTGTCCGACCATCTCGAGGTCGAGGTCGCGATTGGGCGCAAGCTCTATCGCCAGCGCTTCTCGCGAGGCGTTCCGGTGACCGGCCTGGAGCAGCTCGGCGAGGTGCACAACCGCCGCGGCACGAAGATCCGCTTCCATCCAGACGAGCAGATTTTCGGCAAGGGTGCTGCTTTCGAGCCTGCGCGGCTCTACCGCATGGCGCGGTCAAAGGCCTATCTGTTCGGCGGTGTCGAAATCCGCTGGACCTGCGATCCGTCGCTGATCAAGGAAAAGGACACGACGCCGGCCAAGGCAGAATTCCATTTTCCGGGCGGCCTCAAGGACTATCTGAAAGCCTCGCTCGGCGACGAATTCCAGGTGACCCGTGAAATGTTTGCCGGCAAGAGCGAGAAGCAGGGCGGCCACGGTTCGCTCGAATGGGCGGTGACCTGGTTCGGCGGCGACGGTTTTATCAATTCCTATTGCAACACCATCCCGACCGCGGAGGGCGGCACGCATGAGGCCGGCTTCCGCAACGTCCTGACGCGCGGCTTGCGCGCTTATGCCGACCTGGTCGGCAACAAGCGCGCCTCGATCGTCACTTCCGAGGATGTGATGATCTCGGCGGCGGGCATGCTGTCGGTGTTCATCCGCGAACCGGAATTCGTCGGCCAGACCAAGGACAGGTTGGCGACGATCGAGGCGATCCGCATCGTCGAAAGCGCTATCCGCGACCCGTTCGACCATTGGCTGGCCGACAATCCGCAGGAAGCTTCGAAACTGCTCGAATGGGTGATCGCGCGCGCCGACGAGCGGGTGCGCCGCCGCCAGGAAAAGGAAGTGTCGCGCAAGAGTGCGGTGCGCAAGCTGCGCCTGCCCGGCAAGCTCGCCGACTGCACGCAGAATGCCGCCGCCGGTGCCGAGCTGTTCATCGTCGAGGGCGATTCGGCCGGCGGTTCGGCAAAGCAGGCGCGCGACCGCGCCAGCCAGGCGGTGCTGCCTCTGCGCGGCAAGATCCTCAACGTCGCCAGCGCCGGCAACGACAAGCTTGCCGCCAACCAGCAGATATCCGACCTCATCCAGGCGCTTGGCTGCGGCACGCGCTCGAGATATCGCGACGAGGACCTGCGTTACGACCGGGTCATCATCATGACCGATGCCGACGTCGACGGCGCCCATATCGCCTCGCTGCTGATCACCTTTTTCTACCAGGAGATGCCAAGCCTGGTCCGCGGCGGCCATCTCTATCTGGCGGTGCCGCCGCTTTATTCGATCCGGCAAGGCGGCAAGGTCGCCTATGCCCGCGACGACGCGCACAAGGACGAACTCCTGCGCACCGAATTCACCGGGCGCGGCAAGGTCGAAATCGGCCGCTTCAAGGGGCTGGGCGAAATGATGGCCGCCCAGCTCAAGGAAACCACCATGGACCCGAAAAAGCGCACGCTGCTGCGGGTCGACGTTATCGATGCCGAGGCGGCGACCAAGGATGCGGTCGACGCATTGATGGGGACCAAGCCCGAGGCCCGTTTCCGGTTCATCCAGGAACGCGCGGAATTCGCCGAGACGGAAGTGCTGGATATCTGAGCTCCCGCCGCTAGCTTGGCCTTCTGAGCTGGAGACGAGCACTTGACCTGGGCGCGGCTGAAGGACGATATCGGCACGCGGATCGCTGGCCTGACGCGGCCGACGCGCTCGGACTGGATCTTTGCCCTGCGCACCGTTTCGGCCGGCCTCATCGCGATATTGGCCGCCTATGCGCTGAAGCTCGACCACCCGCAATGGGCGATGATGACGGTGTTCATCGTCGCACAGCCGGTCGCCGGCATGGTGCTGGCGAAGGGGTTTTATCGTCTCCTCGGCACGCTTGCCGGCGCGCTGGCTGCGATCGGCATTACCACTGTTTTCGATGCCAACCCGTGGTTGCTGGTTGCAGTTCTTGCCGTCTGGATCGGCATCTGCTCGCTGGTCTCGTCGCTGCTACGCAATCCGGAAGCCTATGGCGCGGCGCTTGCCGGCTACACCGCGATGATCATCGGCCTGCCGGCTTTCGGCCAGCCGCACCTCGTCATCGATCTCGCCGTGGCGCGCTGCGCGGAAATCGTGCTTGGCATCATTTGCGCCGCGCTGAGCAGCCGTCTGATCCTGCCGAAACTGGCCGCCGACGCCATCATCTCAAGACTGAAACGCAGCATTCTCGACCTGGCGGCCTATGCGGACGGCGCTTTTTCCGGCGGCGATGCGGAAAAGCTTGCCGGGCTGCACCGCAAGCTGATCGGCGACGTCCAAACGCTCGGCGAGATGCGCACCTACGCAAGGCTGGAGGGGCCGAGCCTCGCCACCCGCGCCTATCCGGTCCGGCGTACCATCGGCCAGCTTCTGTCGGCCCTGTCAGCGGCGCGTGCGCTGCATGCCCACGCCGCGCCGAAGAATGCAGCCCT
This sequence comes from Mesorhizobium sp. M0296, assembly GCF_040321675.1. Classification (NCBI taxonomy): domain Bacteria; kingdom Pseudomonadati; phylum Pseudomonadota; class Alphaproteobacteria; order Hyphomicrobiales; family Phyllobacteriaceae; genus Mesorhizobium; species Mesorhizobium sp. M0296. Next base: position 182,293 of record NZ_JAMYRZ010000008.1, on the reverse strand, counting down.
CATCCCCGTTCGCGCCGAGTTGCAGGCCGTTGTCGGCGAACTGGTAGCCAAGCCGGGCGCACTGGACGATACGGCGCCCTGGGTGGCGCGGCTCGACGCAATCGCCGGCAAGGCACGGCAGCGTGCGGCATCGCGCAATGCCGTGCGCGCGGCAATCGCCACGCTCCTGGTCGCCGGCTTCTGGCTGGCGACGAAATGGTCGGACGCGACCGGCACGGTCATTCTGGTCGCCGTTGTCTCCAGCCTGTTCGCCGCGCGCGCCGATCCGATCCGGTCGGCATGGAACTTCTTCGAGGGCACGTTGCTCGCCCTGCCCTTTGCGTTTCTCATCGGCCAGTTGGCGCTTCCGGCTTTGCCGGGCTTCGGATGGTTCATGGTCTTTGTCGTGCCGATCCTGGTGCCAGCGGCACTGGCCATGGCCAATCCGCGCTACGTCGGCGTGGCAACGGCCTTTGCGATCAATTTCCTCGCCTTCCTCAGCCCACATCAGGTCATGACCTACGATCCGGAGCCGTTCTTCGCCAATTCGGCAGCGGTCCTTGTCGGCATTCTTCTGGCGATCGGCGTCTTCGCCGTCGTGCTGCCCGCCGACCCCTGGGTTACAGTCAACCGCATCCTGCAAACCATGCGCGAAGATCTTGCACGCCTTTGCCTGCACGACCGCCTGCCGCGGCGATCGGCCTTCGAAAGCCTTGCCTACGACCGGATCAACCAGTTGATGCCACTGCTGCAGAACGCCGGCAAGAAAGGCGACGCGGTTCTCGGCGGCGGCATAGCTGCGGTTACCGTCGGCCTCGAAATCCTACGGCTGCGCAACGCGCAGCAAAGTTCCGCGATCCCGCCTGAAACAGCACTTTCCATCGCCAATTTCCTGCGCGGTCTGGCACGCGAGCTGCTGTTCAGGCGGCCCGGCGAGCCGCAGACGGCGACCGTCGCAGTCGCCAGGCAGTATGCAGCAGGCATCGCGGAGCGCAGCGTCGCGGCCGAAATGCTGCAGATCGCCGCTTCGCTGCGCATCATTGCCGCCGCGATCGAGGATTTTCCGGATTTTTTCGCGAAGGACCGGGTTTAGGCAGCAGCGATCGCCAGCGCGTGCCCGCGTGCGTTCTCGCGCAGCGCGTCGAGATGGATCGATTTGACCAGCCCGGCGAGATCGCCTTCTGCGGACTGTCCGCCCAATTCCTTCAGCATCAGCCAGCTGACTTCCTGGACGCCGGCGAGGCGTTTGCCATTGGCGACCTCGCGCCAGACCTTCAGCGCGCGCAGAATGATGGCGTGGGTGGCGGCGGCAAGCCCGGCGCTGCGGAACAGTGCCTGCAACGCTATGTCATGCCCGCCGGCCAGCAGTGCTCTCACCCGTTGTTCGGACTGTTGGCTGAGCGCGACCAGCGCCGAACCAAAGAAGTCGACCTTGCCGTGCGCAATGGTGCGGACGACGAAGCTTGCGGTCAGGTCGCCGCGCAGGCGCAGATGTTCGACAAGTGCGGTATGTTCCTCTGTCCGCGTGCCTTCGATCAGCGTCACCGAAGCCTTGATGCAAGCATCGCGCGTGACGCGCTCGGCCCTGGCGGCGCCCATCAGCGCCAGCACCAGCGGCGACCCCTTGAGCATCTCCCCGAGCTTGACCAGCAGCGTATGCCGGCAATCGGCGGGCAGCCGGGTGTCGGCGATCAGCGCCTCGCGCACCAGAGGCAGATGGCCGTGCCGCTCGGCCATGCGGCGAAAGCTGACGGATGCGATGTCGGCGCCGCTGTTGGCGAGCAGCGTGGCGCAGGCTTCCGGCTCGCCGATCTCGGCGATCGCCGCCGCAACCGACATCGAGACGCGTGGCCGGTCGGCGATCACCTTCTGCGTCGCCTTCTGGCCGCCGGCAACCCGATCGATCAGGTCGGCATCGGTGAGCAGCGGCGAGCGCGCCAGCACCAAGGCTGCGACTTCCGGCTGGTCCGAGGCCAGCGCGCTGACGATCTGCGGCGGCGCATGATGGCTCATGGAAAGCGCGTCGGCGATCGCCGCCCGCACCTTCGACGATACGTCATCGAGCAGCAACGTCAGCGCCGCCTCGGCAGCGCAGCGGTCCTCGAAAGGCAGCTCCGAGTCGACATAGGCGCGAGCCAGCGCGCTTGCCGCCGCAGCACGCTCCGACACCTTCGCCGTATGGATCCATTTCAGGAAATGCGAAACGACCATGTCGCCTGCTTACGCCCCTTGCCAGAACGCTTCTGACCCTGGCGGAGACCGTAGGCACAAATGGTTTACGAACGGTTCACCATGTTCGTTAACTGGCTTGCGAGCCCGGTATGCAACGCCTATCAACCCTTAAGCAGCGGAGGAGATCGACAATGGCCGGACTTTACCTTGAGGAGTTCGTTCTCGGCCATGTGTTCAAGCACACGCTGCGCAAGACCGTGACCGAAAGCGACAATATGCTGTTTTCGGTGATGACGCTGAACCCGCAGCCGCTGCACATCGACTTCGACTTCGCGGCGAAGAGCGAATGGGGCAAGCCGCTGGTCAATTCGCTGTTCACGCTTGGCCTGATGATCGGCATCTCGGTCAATGACATCACCGTCGGCACCACCATCGCCAATCTCGGCATGAAGGAGACAGTGTTTCCGCACCCCGTCTTCCACGGCGACACCATTCGCGTCGAGACCACGGTGGTTTCGGTGCGCGATTCCAGGTCGAAACCGGACCGCGGTATCGTCGAGTTCGAGCACCGCGCCTATAACCAGAACGATGTGCTGGTTGCCAAATGCACGAGGCAAGCCATGATGATGAAAAAGGCATAGCCGATGCGTTCTCTGCTCTTCGTTCCTGGCGATTCGGAAAAGAAGCTGGAGAAGGGCTTTGGCGTAGGCGCCGACGTGGTCATCGTCGACCTCGAGGATTCGATTGCCGCGCAGAACAAGGGGTTGGCGCGCGACACAGCGGCGCGTTTTATCGCCGAGCACAGGCACCGGACCAGCTCCGCGATCTATGTGCGCGTCAACGATCTTTCGACCGGACTGACCGACGACGATCTGGCGGCGCTCGTGCCGGTGAAACCAGACGGCATCATGCTGCCTAAGTCGAACAGCGGACTGGATGTCCAGCATCTCTCGGCCAAGCTCAGGGTGCACGAAGCCGAAGGCGGCCTGCCGGATGGCGCGATAAGGATCCTGCCGATCATCACCGAAACGGCCGCAGGCGTCTTGGCCGCAGCGACCTACGCCCGTGCAAGCGCGCGGCTTGTCGGCGTCACCTGGGGGGCGGAAGATCTGTCGGCGGCGATTGGCGCGCGCGCGACGCGCGACGCGAATGGCCGCTACACGGATGTGTTCCGCCTCGCCCGCACCATGACCATGCTTGCCGCAAGTGCCGCGGAAGTCGCGGCAATCGACACCGTCTTTCCGGATTTTCGCGACATGGCCGGCTTCGAGGCCGAATGCGCCGAGGCCGAGCGCGACGGTTTCACCGGCAAGATGGCGATCCATCCGGCGCAGGTACCGGTCATCAACGCCGCCTTCACGCCTTCGGCGCAAGCGGTGAAAAGCGCCCTGGCGATCGTCGAGGCGTTCGAGGCGGCAGGAAATCCCGGCGTCGTTGGCATGGATGGCAAGATGTACGACCGGCCGCATCTCAAGCTCGCAGAGCGGCTCCTGGCGCGAGCCAAGGCATCGGAGCTTGATCCTTAGGGGGTCTGTTCCGCGCCGAAATTATCCCACCCACGGCCCTGAATAGTCGGCATAGAGCTTTGCCGGATCGGGCCGCGGTCGTTCCGGTGCTGGCCCCTGGTAGGAGCCGATATGGACGAAGCCGACGACCCGCTCATGCGGCGCCAGGCCGAGGATCGCCCTGCCCTCGGGCACGTCGGAATACCAGTTGCTGATCATGTTGGTGCCGTAGCCCAGCGCATTGGCGGCAAGCATCAGGTTCATCGCCGCCATGCCGCCGGACAGGAACATCTCCCATTGCGGGATCTTTGGATTTTCCCTAGGGATAGAAATCACGCCGATGACCAGCGGTGCCCGCGAAAAGCGCGCCAATTCCTGGTTGCGCCGGCCTTCCGGCAGCGGCCCTTCGCGCTGTTCGGCAAGTTCTGCCAGCTTCTTGCCGATCTCGATACGGGCCTCGCCGCGATAGAGGATGAAACGCCAAGGCTCCAGCCGGCCATGGTCCGGCACCCGCGAGGCGGCGGCGATCATCGTCGCGATCTCCGCATCGCCCGGTGCCGGTTCTTTCAAATCCGGGATCGGCGCGGAATTTCGGGTCAGCAGAAGATCGATGATCGGCGACGCCATGGGCGCAAGTCTCCTGGAATTTGAGCTGAAGCGCACCATCGGGACATCGGGCGGCTTGGGCATTGGCGCGGCGCGCCGGACAAAGAGCCCTGTAGCAGAAGCCGACCGGACTCTTAAGCCTTGAAATTGCCACCGCCTTGGGCTTCAACGCAAGGCATGTTTGAGGGGACATTGCGTCTTTTCCTGATATGGCTCGCTGCCGCACTGTTGATGGTGCCGGTTTCGCTTGCCGTCGCCCAGGATGTGGACGGCCTCGGCGAGCTGAAGCTTCCCGGAATTTCGGGCTATGCGCCTCCGAAAAGCGAGACATCGCTGGCATTGGGCAGCAGCGGGGCGATCACGCTGTCGGCGCAATTGACCGACAAGGGCGCCGACATCACGCGCGGCATCGTCTGGCGCGTCTTCAAACCCGAATCGGCCAGCGACGGCAAGCTGCCGATGGTCGCCTCCTCTCATGGCGGCACCGCCATATTCCAGCTCGAGCCGGGTTCGTATCTGGTCCACGCCTCCTACGGGCGGGCCGGCGCCACCAAGCGCATCACCGTCGGCAAGGAAGCCAAGCGCGAGAGCCTCGTGCTCGATGCCGGCGGCCTCAAGCTCGATGCCGTGCTGTCCGGCGGGGTACGCATACCGCCGAAGAAGCTGCGCTTCTCGATCTATGAGAGCCACGCCGCGGCCGATGGCGATCGCGCCCTGATCATACCCGATGTCGAGCCGAACAGCGTCGTGCGGCTCAATGCCGGCACCTACCACGTCGTGTCGACCTATGGCGCGGTGAACGCGGTCATCCGCTCCGACATCCGCGTCGAGGCCGGCAAGCTGACCGAAGCGACCGTCGAGCACCGTGCCGCCGAAATGACCATGAAGCTGGTGCGCGAACCAGGCGGCGAGGCGATCGCCGACACCTCCTGGTCCCTGCTCAACGAATCCGGCGATCCGATCAAGGAAACTGTCGGCGCCTTTGCCTCGATGGTGCTGGCCGAGGGCGACTACACCATCATCGCCAAGAACCGCGACCGCATCTACCAGAAGGATTTTACGGTGGTGGCTGGGCACAACCAGGACATCGAGGTTCTGGCCACCGAGGCTTCGGCCATCGATTCCGAGGAAGGCGCCGACTGAGGCGCGCCCCTCTAAGCTGCCTTGCGCATGCGTCGCGCCAGCGCGTCGCCGACGCGCACGTCGATCGATTTGCCAGATAGGCGCGCGGCGTGACAGGCATATAAAATATAAAAATGGCGGTGGATCGCTCCACCGCCATTCGTTGCTGGTCGGCTGGTTCAGGCCGCGCGGCGCTTGCGGTCGGGTGTCACCGCCTCATCGGCAAGCAGCTTCACGGCGGCTGCGAGGCCGAGCGATTCCTGGTCGCGCGAACCGAGACGACGGATATTGACCGCTTCTTCCTCGGCCTCGCGCTTGCCACAGACGAGGATGACCGGGACCTTGGCCAGCGAATGCTCGCGGACCTTGTAGTTGATCTTCTCGTTGCGCAGATCGGCTTCGGCGATCAGCCCCGCCGCCTTCAGCTGTGCAACGACCTTTTGGGCGTAATCGTCGGCATCGGAAGTGATCGTCGCCACCACCACCTGCAGCGGCGCGAACCAGAGCGGGAAATGGCCGGAATAATTCTCGATCAGGATGCCGAGAAAACGCTCCATCGAGCCGCAGATGGCGCGATGCACCATCACCGGCTGCTTCTTTTCCGAATCCGAGCCGATGTAGAAGGCGCCGAACCGTTCCGGCAAGTTGAAATCAACCTGCGTGGTGCCGCATTGCCAGTCGCGGCCGATGGCGTCCTTCAGCACATATTCGAACTTCGGCCCGTAGAACGTGCCCTCACCCGGATTGACGCCCGTCTTGATCCGGTTGCCCGACCGCGCCGCGATCTTGTCGAGCACGTCCTGCAGCACGCCCTCGGCATGATCCCACATCGCGTCGGTGCCGACCCGTTTTTCGGGGCGGGTCGCCAGCTTGACGGTGATTTCGTCGAAGCCGAAATCGGCATACGTCGACAGGATCAGATCGTTGATCTTGATGCACTCGTCGGCGAGCTGTTCCTCGGTGCAGAAGATGTGCGCATCGTCCTGGGTAAAGCCGCGCACGCGCATCAGCCCGTGCAGCGCGCCGGACGGCTCATAGCGATGCACATTGCCGAATTCCGCAAGTTTTACCGGCAGATCGCGGTAGGATTTCAGCCCGTGCTTGAAGATTTGGACGTGACCGGGGCAGTTCATCGGCTTCAGCGCAAACACCCGGTCGTCGTCGGTGTCGTCGCCAGCAACCGTCACCTTGAACATGTTGTCCCGGTACCAGCCCCAGTGGCCTGACGTCTCCCACAGGCTCTTGTCGAGCACCTGCGGCGCGTTGACCTCCTGATAGCCCTGCTCGTCGAGGCGGCGACGCATGTAATTGACCAGGTTCTGGAACATCCTCCAGCCCTTGGCGTGCCAGAACACGACCCCGGGGCCCTCCTCCTGGAAGTGGAACAGGTCCATCTCACGGCCGAGCTTCCTGTGGTCGCGCTTCTCCGCCTCGTCCAGCATCGTCTGATAGGCTTCGAGCTGCGCCTGGTCGGCCCAGGCCGTGCCGTAGATGCGGGTCAGCATCGGATTGTTCGAATCGCCGCGCCAATAGGCGCCGGCGACCTTCATCAGCTTGAAGGCGCTGCCGATCTGGCCGGTCGCGGCCATATGCGGGCCACGGCAGAGGTCGAACCAGTCGCCCTGTGCATAGATCTTGAGGTCCTGATCCTCGGGGATGGCGTCGATCAACTCGAGCTTGTAGCGCTCGCCCTTGTCGGCAAAGATCCTTTTCGCCTTTTCGCGCGACCAGACCTCTTTGGTGAACGGCTTGTTGCGCGCAATGATCTCGCGCATCTTCTTCTCGATCACCGGGAAATCGTCGGGCGTGAACGGCTCGTTGCGGGCAAAATCGTAGTAGAACCCGTTTTCGATCACCGGCCCGATGGTCACCTGCGTTCCCGGCCAAAGTTCCTGCACGGCTTCGGCCAGCACATGGGCTGCATCGTGGCGGATGAGCTCCAGCGCACGCGGGTCCTCGCGGGTGATGATCTCGACCTTGCCGGACTTGCCGATCCGGTCGGAAAGATCGCGCAGCGTGCCGTCGATCGAATAGGCAACGGCCTTCTTGGCCAGCGACTTCGAGATCGATTCCGCCAGGCCGGCGCCGGTCATCGCCGCGTCGTAATCGCGAACGGAACCATCGGGAAATGTCAGGGAAACGGAATTCAGCATAAGATTCTCCTATCCAGTCCCGCAAACGAGCGCGGGTGGTGAAATGCATGTCGCCCAAGACTGCTTAGCGGTTTTGGGGCTACGACATGCATCAGTAAGAGCCGGATGCGTCCGGCGGCGAGCGGTCTTTTATGGGCAGTTTTCGGCGCCGTAAAGCCGGATGTAGGTCACCTGAGGAGATTCGGCATATCTTTCAGGAACATCGCCCGCGTCTTGAGCCCCTTTGGCGTGTCGGAATGTTTCGTATCGACTACCAGGCGGGCAAAGACGATCTTGCGGGTATCGGTCTGCGCCCAGCCGACAAACCAGCCGAGCGAGCGCTTGTCGGCGCTGTCGCCGAGCCTGGTCGTTCCAGTCTTGCCCTGCACCGTCCAGCCGCCTGCCCGGAAGGTCGGGACAATCGCGCTGGTCATCGCATGGGCCTTGTCCGAAACCGGCAGTTTTCGCGCCAGCAGCTTGCGCAGGAAATCGACCTGCTCGACCGGCGATATCTTGAGCGAAGAATTCACCCAGGAATGGGTGAGGCCGTCATTCTTGCCGGCAGTGCCGGAGACTTCGGTGTTGCCATAGTCCAATCTGGACACATAGCCGGCAAACTGTTTGCTGCCGAGCCGGCGCGTAATCTCGCGTGAGAACCAAAGGACCGAATCCCTTTCCCAGATCGTCGGGTCGACGGTCTTGCGGTCCCGTTTCGGGGCATTGAACTCTGCCTTGTACTCCCAGCTTGGCGTATGCTCGTCGCTCAGGATTCCAGCATCATAGCCGATCAGCGCCAGCGGAACCTTGAATGTCGAGGCGGGGCTGAAGCGCTGATCACAGGTCCCTTGGCGATACAGCGTCTCGCCGCTTGCGGCGTCGACGATCAGCGTGCATTCGACGTCCCCGAGCGGCGCCGATTGCGCACGGATCGGAAAACCCATCAGCCACGCCAGGACGTAGAGAACCACGGCGAAAATGAAGGGACGACGATCTATCCGGCGCATTTGGTAATCTCTCCTGAAGGGTGTCAGGAGCGGCTTAGCGAGGTGTCTTGTCTCGATTTTGTCTCAAATGCGCTATGTCAGCGCAAGCTGCGGTTAACCCTACCAGATCGTAAAAAGCGATCCCTTTGTGCACCGCACAGTTGCGGTCAACTGTCCAGGTCGCCACGTTTTTTCCCGATCCGCCAGTACCGCCATGGCGTGAACCAGAGGTAGCGATCAGCCAGTGCCTCAGGCACCCGGTCGATGCCGTGCGTGCCGAACGGTCCGCAGCGCAGCACCCGGAAAAACCCCATCCAGCCGCCGGCCCACAGCCCGTGGCGGGCGATCGCTTCGTACGCGTATTCGGAACAGGTCGGCAGATGCCGGCAGGAATTGCCGACGAAGCCGGACAGCGTCAGCTGGTAAAGTCGGACAAGCGACGTGCCGAAGACGCGGCCCGGCGTCTTGCGCCACGGGCCGGACCAGTTGCGTCCTTGTCGAATCGGCCTGGCGCCGTGCGCATGCCGATGTTGGCCGACCACCGCAGTCTCCACATCGCGTTTCCCTACGCGATAGATGTGCGCATCGGGCCAGGAACGCAATGCCGTTCCGGCAATCCCGTCATGGCCTGGTAGGGCGAACCGGATAGCGGTCGGGCGTCGGCCTTCGGCATACGGCGACGCTGGTCGGCGGCCTCTCCTCGCACCAATCCCTATGCGGTTTCTCGTCGTACCATTGAAACGTCGCGATCCGCATCACATCGCCCAGAATGTTGAGAAACTGGATCATGGCGGCACTCCTTGAGCACCGATTAGAGCGCCGCTGGCCTTGCTCTTCAAACGAGTATAACGTCCACGTCAGATAACTCTGAGTTATGCGAATGAAGCGCGGACACCTCCCCCTGACGGCTCTCAGAAGCTTCGAAGCAGCCGGTCGTCACCTGAGCTTCAGCCGTGCGGCCGAGGAGCTTTATGTTTCGCAGGCGGCGATCAGCCGACAGATCCGCGAGCTCGAAACCTTCCTGCGCCAACCTTTGTTCTTCCGCCATCATCGCCGCGTCGAGTTGACCGACACCGGCCAGCGGCTGCTCGACCAGTTGGTCAGAAGTTTCGAGGGCATCGACAGGCTGCTTTCGGAATTGACGGCGGCCCCGACGCAGTCCGTGGTGCGTGTCAGCGTCGAGCCATCACTTGCATCCGTATGGCTGGTGCCGCGGCTCAACCGCTTTCGCGAGTTGCGACCCGACATCGACGTTTCCCTTGAGGTCGACCCGAGATTGATAGAGTTTCGCAGCGATCAGCCCGAACTTGCCCTGCGTTTCAGTGCGCACGCCACCTCATGGCCACGCAGCGAAGCCGAACAGCTTGCCGCGGTCGTCGATTCCCCAGTCCTGTCGCCGGCACTTCTTGCATCCGGCCCAGCTCTGGAAAAGCCGATCGACCTTGGTCGCTATACATTGCTGCACGAAGAAAACCGTCAGGCTTGGGCGCGCTGGTTCGAAGCGGCGGGCGTGACGGCTGATGCCGTGCCTGCGCGCGGCCCGATGCTGGCCGATGCTTCGCTTTCGAAGCAGGCAGCCTTGCTTGGACATGGTGTCGCGCTGGGCGATCTTTTGCAGATCGGCGAAGAACTTGCGTCCGGCGCGCTGATCAAGCCTTTCGACATCGACGTCGCGTCGGGCGCCTATTGGCTAGTGGCCAGAAGGCTGAATGACCTTTCCGAGCCAGCCAGGGCTTTTGCCGACTGGGTCCGGGCGGAATTCGCCGAAAGCCGGCGTTTTCTCGCCAAGGTTTAAGCTGCCTCTTCCGCCCGCTTCTTTTCGATCTGGCCGATCGCGTCGACCACTGCGTCGAAGGTCAGCATGGTCGAGGCGTGGCGCGCCTTATAGTCGCGCACCGGCTCCAGGTATTTCAGGTCGGCGAAGCGGCCTTCGGGCGGCGGGCCATTTTCCTTCAGCATCTTCAGCATCGTCTCGCGCACGCTGCGCAATTCTTCTGCACTGGCGCCGACGACATGCTGCGCCATGATCGAAGACGACGCCTGGCCAAGCGCACAGGCTTTCACGTCATGCGCGAAATCGCTGACGACGCCGTCATCCATCTTCAGATCGACGGTCACCGTCGAGCCACACAGTTTGGAATGTGCTCGTGCGGTTGCATCGGGCCGGTCGAGCCGGCCGATCCGTGCGATATTTCCGGCAAAACCCAGAATTTCCGCATTGTAGACATCGTCGATCATATTTTTCCAATCCGTCGCCGCCTAGCGAACAGCGATTGCCGCTCTGGCGTCTTCCTTTCGCTCGGCACGAACATATATAATGGCAGTAGTCGGGTATCGACAAGGCGACCACAAACCTCGTCATGCCCAAATCTGTTCACGCCACTTACGGGCTGGAAACCGGGCGAGTTTCTAACACCCGAAAGGTCGTGGTCCGTTCAACTCGTTCCTCCTAAGAGAGGAACTACGGGAGACGCCTTTATGGACGCCGTTATCAAGAAACTCATGCCGCAGTCGGCCTATATGGAAAAGCCGGTCACCGACCGGCCAAGCGAGGCCGAAGTCGAAGCCGCGGTGCGCACCTTGCTGCGCTGGACCGGCGACAACCCTGACCGCGAGGGTCTGATCGACACACCGAAGCGCGTCACCAAGGCGTTCCGCGAAATGTTCAACGGTTATGATATGTGCCCAGCCGAGGAACTTGGCCGCACCTTCGAGGAAGTCGCCGGCTATGACGACCTCGTGATCGTCAAGGACATCACGTTCCACTCGCATTGCGAGCACCACATGGTGCCGATCATCGGCAAGGCGCATGTCGGCTATCTGCCGGACGGCAAGGTCGTCGGCCTATCCAAGATCGCCCGCGTCGTCGACATCTTCGCTCACCGCCTGCAGACCCAGGAAGCGATGACGGCGCAGATTGCCGGGGTCATCCAGGACGTGCTCAATCCGCGCGGCGTCGCCGTTATGCTTGAGGCCGAGCATATGTGCATGGCCATGCGCGGTATTCGCAAGCAGGGCTCCACCACGCTGACCTCGACCTTCACCGGCGTCTTCAAGGATACACCCGAAGAGCAGGTCCGCTTCGTCACCATGGTGCGCGGCGGCGAAACTGATCAGACCCGCCCCACCTTGGTTAAATAAGGACCGGCGAATGTCGGCATTGGAATTCCCGAAAGCTCCAACAGACAAGAAGGCACTCGAGGAAGGCGCGGTCCTTTCACCGCGCTTCGATGCTGCCGGCCTCGTCACTGTCGTGGTCACCGATGCCGAAGACGGCGTGCTGCTGATGGTCGCGCACATGAATGCCGAGGCGCTGGCGCTGACGCTCGAGACCGGCATCGCGCACTACTGGTCGCGTTCGCGCAACGCGCTGTGGAAGAAGGGCGAAACCTCGGGCAATGTCCAGCAGGTTGTCGAGATGCTCACGGATTGTGACCAGGACGCGATATGGTTGCGCGTCAAAGTGCTGGGTCACCAAGCAACTTGTCACACCGGCCGACGTTCATGCTTTTATCGGACGGTGGGGCTGAGCGATGGCAAAGGGACGCTTGCCAGCGACGGCAGCAAGCCGCTGTTCGATGCGGAAAAAACGTATCGAAAGCCCAATACACCATCAATATGAACCATTCGCAGCACTTCAGCCACGTATATTCATGATTTCGATACGGCCCGCCTATAGGATGACCGTGGGACAAGGGAGATTGTGATGCTCGACTGGGCGTCATTGCGCAACAGACCTGACGTTCGGGAGGCCAATGGCCTCTCCTCGGCCGCGGGCGCATCCGAAACCAAATCTCCGGGCAAAACAGGGATTTCGCTGGCATTGGGCGGCGGCTGTGCGCGCGGCTGGGCGCATATCGGCGTGCTGCGCGCGCTTGACGAAGCCGGCATCGAAGTGTCGATGATCGCCGGCACCTCGATCGGCGCGCTGGTCGGCGGCTGCTATGTTGCCGGCAAGCTTGACGAGCTGGAAGAATTCGCGCGCAGCCTGACCAGGCGGCGCATTTTTGGCCTTCTCGACCTCAATCTACGCGGCAGCGGCCTGTTCGGTGGCATGAAGCTCGATGCGCGGCTGCGCGAGCACATAGCCGGCATCCGCTTTGAGGACCTGCCAAAACCGTTCGTCTGCGTCGCTTCCGAAATCCGTACCGGCCATGAAATCTGGCTGTCGAGCGGCTCGTTGAGTACCGCCATGCGCGCCTCCTACGCGCTGCCCGGCGTGTTCGAGCCGGTCGCCTGCAATGGGCGCGTGCTGGTTGATGGCGCACTGGTCAATCCGGTGCCGGTCTCGGTCTGCCGCGCCTACGAGCAGCCGCTCGTGGTTGCGGTGAACCTTCACTACGATCTGTTCGGCCGCGCCGCTGTGATCAAGCACAATGCCGGCGAGCTGGTCATCGAGAAAGACGCGCCGAGGGCCGGCCACGCCGATCCCGAACGCCAGTCGCGCGAGACGCGGCTCGGCATTACCGGCGTGATGGTCGAAGCCTTCAACATCATCCAGGACCGCATCTCGCGCGCCAGACTGGCCGGCGATCCGCCGGACATATCGCTGCAGCCGAAGCTCAGCCATATTGGCCTGACCGAATTCCACCGCGCCGACGAAGCGATTCGTATCGGCTACCAGGCAACGATGGCGCAGATCGGCGACCTGACCCGGCTGCAGACCGTCCTCGCTTAGGCAGGGCGGCAGCGAGCTCTCAGGCAAGCGCCGCGTCGACGATACGAAACTGCACCGTGCGGTTGCCGTTCCAGTGGTTGCCCGACAGCGAACCGGCGACATGCACCGGCTTACCCCTGTTCTTGAACAGGAATTCGCCAAGAGCCGTGTCGACGGCGCGAAAGGCGATCGCCTGGATGCGGCCGCCGCTTTTCGACTGCAGGTCGGCGCGGATGTGGTTGCTGCCGACCGCCCGCGCATCGACAAGCCGGTGGCGCGGCAGCGCGAACACCGGCGCAACATGCCCGGCGCCGAACGGCCCTGCCCTCTCAAGCGCATCGAGCAGCGCAAGCGTGGCGCCCTCGGCGGCAAGCGCGCCGTCGATCGCCAGGCTCTCCTCGCCTTGCAGGCGGAACACGTCCACCGCCGCGCGCTCTTCGAAGAAAGCCCTGAGTTCGCCGAGCTTCGCCCGCTCGACAGTGATGCCGGCCGCCATTCCGTGGCCGCCGCCCTTGACGATAAGTCCGGCATCGGCAGCCTCGCGCACCAGCCGGCCGAGGTCGAAGCCAGACACTGAACGGCCTGAACCGGTACCGACACCATTGGCGTTGAAGGCGATGGCAAACGCGGGCCGGCGCGCATGGTCCTTGAGCCGCGAGGCAAGCAGGCCGACAATGCCCGGGTGCCAGTCGCTGCTGGCTGTGACCACGATGGCCGGACCATTGCCGCCGGCAAGCTCGGCGTCGGCCTCTGAGCGCGCCGCGGCCAGCATCTCCTGCTCCATCGACTGCCGCTCCTGGTTGAGCCGATCCAGCGTCTCGGCGATGGTGCGGGCTTCGACCGGGTCGTCGGTTGCAAGCAGGCGGCTGCCAAGCGCTGCGTCGCCGATGCGCCCGCCGGCGTTGATGCGCGGACCGATCAGAAAGGCCAGATGGAACGTGCTGATCGGCTCGCCTATACGCGAGACCCGCGCCAGTGCCGCCAGCCCTTCGTTTCTCTGCTGCCGCGCCACCTGCAGCCCCTTGACCACGAAGGCGCGGTTGATGCCGGTGAGCGGCACCACGTCGCAGACGGTGCCAAGCGCCACCAGGTCGAGCAGGCCAAGCAGGTCCGGCGGTGCGGCATCCGGCAGGCGGCTGCGCAGAATCTTCGCGGTCTGCACCAGGCAAAGGAAGACGACGCCGGCCGCACAAAGATGGCCTTGTCCGGAAAGGTCGTCCTCGCGATTGGGGTTGACGACCGCAGCCGCCGCCGGCAACGGCCCGCCGACCTGATGGTGATCGAGCACTACGACGTCGGCGCCGACGGCCTTCGCCGCGTCGATGGAAGCAGCACTATTGGTGCCGCAATCGACGGTGACGATCAGCGTCGCGCCGCGCGAAACGAGTTCGCGCATCGCTTCCGGATTGGGGCCGTAACCCTCGAAGATGCGGTCCGGTATGTAGATCTCCGACGGCACCGAGAAATGTGCGAGAAAGCGCTTGAGCAGAGCCGATGAGGCGGCGCCGTCGACATCGTAGTCGCCAAAGATCGCCACCTTTTCCCTGGCCATCACCGCCTGGGCGATGCGAGCGGCGGCCCTGTCCATGTCGGTCAGCGATGCCGGGTCGGGCAGCAGGTTGCGGATGGTCGGATCGAGAAACCGCTCGGTCTGCTCGGCGGTGACGCCACGCCCGGCCAGCACGCGTGCCACGATGTCGGGCACGCCAGAACCTTGCGCGATGGCGAGCGCGGCCATGTCCTGACGCTCGGTCAGCCGGTGTTCCCAGGAAACGCCGGTGGCCGACTGCCTGACATCGAGGAAAAAGCGTCTTTCCCCCGTCACGTGACGCGCCGTCTGCAATTTGTCATTGCGCACAGTATGCAACGGCTAACTGAGTCGAAATCAAAACTTTTCCAGATCCTGGTGCCTGGCCTTGATTTCGCGCACGGTCCGCGATGACGATCGCAGGACGATCGTGTGCGTGGTGATGAAATTGCGGCCGAACTTGACGCCGGCCAGCATATTGCCGTCGGTGACGCCGGTCGCGGCAAACAGCACGTCGCCGCGTGCCATGTCTTGCGTGTAGTAGATCCGTTTCGGGTCGGAGACCCCCATCTTGGCCGCGCGCGCCAGCTTTTCCGGCGTATCGAGGATCAGCCTGCCCTGCATCTGGCCGCCGGTGCAGCGCAACGCGGCAGCCGCGAGCACGCCCTCCGGCGCGCCGCCGGTGCCGAGATAAATGTCGATGCCGGTCTCGTCCGGGTCGGTGGTATGGATGACCCCGGCGACATCACCGTCGCCGATCAGCCGGATCGCGGCGCCTGTCGCCCGCACGGCTTCGATCAAGGCGCCATGGCGCGGCCGGTCGAGGATGCAGGCGGTGATCTCCGGCACCGGCACGCCCTTGGCCCTGGCCAGGCTGGCGATGTTTTCGGCCGGCGAGGCATCGATGTCGATGATGCCGTCGGCATAGCCTGGGCCGATCGCGATCTTGTCCATATAGACGTCGGGCGCGAACAGAAGGCTGCCTTTTTCGGCAATGGCGATAACAGCCAATGCATTGGGCAGGTTCTTGGCGCAGATCGTCGTGCCTTCGAGCGGATCGAGCGCGATGTCGACAGCCGGGCCTTTGCCGGTACCGACCTCCTCGCCGATATAGAGCATCGGCGCCTCGTCGCGCTCGCCTTCGCCGATCACCACCGTGCCGTTGATGGCGAGACGGTTAAGCTCCTGCCGCATGGCGTCGACCGCGACCTGGTCGGCCGCCTTCTCGTCGCCGCGCCCGCGCAATCTGGCGGCCGCGACCGCGGCGCGTTCGGTGACGCGCACCAATTCCATGGTCAGTATCCGGTCGAGGCCGGCGACAATGTTCTGGGCCACATTCATCGATGGACAATCCTCGTTGGCACTTTGTTTTTATTATGCATGTCGTTGTCCCAAAACCGCTGCACACTTTTGGGCGACATGCATTAGCCTCCCGCCAGAGACGCGCTTCTTGTGTCAAAGCCCCGTGACAACAGCAAGACCTGCGCTGGACCTTTTTGAAAGCGCAGCAATATCAATCGATTAAACGCAAAATGTGAGACTGCTATCCGGCCCGCTCGATGCGGATGACTTGCGGCTTGTCGGTCAGAAGGCTGTCCCTGGTGATGCCGTCGACGGCCTTGCGCACCGCCGCCTCGGTCGTCTCGTGGGTCACCAGGATGACCGTCTTCTGTGCCTCGGTTTCCGGCCCGGCGGCATGCTGGACGATCGATTCCAGCGAAATGTCGTTGTCGGCCATGCGCTTGGCTATTGCCGCGAAGACGCCGAGGCGGTCGTGCACGGTCAGCCGGATGAAATAGCCGCCGGCATGGCTGCGCATCTGCGCTTTCTTGTAAGGCTTCAATTCCTTCGCCGGCCGGCCGAAGACCGGACCATGCTGGAAGCCAGGCCGGCTCTTGGCGATGTCGGCAATGTCGCCGATCACCGCCGACGCGGTGGCGTTGCCGCCGGCGCCAGGGCCGGAAAGCAGCAATTCGCCGAGGATGTCGGTTTCGATCGCCACTGCATTGGTGACGCCGTGCACCTGCGCGATGACCGAGGCCGTCGGCACCATGGTCGGGTGCACGCGCTGCTCGATGCCGCTTTCGGTGCGTTGGGCGACGCCAAGCAGCTTGATCCGGTAGCCGAGATCGCCGGCCGCGCGGATGTCGGCCTGGCTGATGTTGGAGATGCCTTCCATGTAGATATCGTTGGCGGCGATCTTCGTGCCGAAGGCAAGGCTGGTCAGGATCGACAGCTTGTGCGCGGTGTCGTGGCCCTCGATGTCGAAGGTCGGGTCGGCTTCGGCATAGCCCAGCCGTTGCGCATCCTTCAGGCAGGCATCGAAAGACAGGCCCTCGGCTTCCATGCGCGTCAGAATGTAGTTGCAGGTGCCGTTGAGGATGCCGAAGACGCGGGTCACCGAATTGCCGGCCATCGCCTCGCGCATCGTCTTGATGACCGGAATGCCGCCGGCCACCGCCGCCTCGTAATTGAGCAGCACGCCTTTCCTCTCGGCGATCTCGGCCAATGCCACCCCGTGCTTGGCAAGCAACGCCTTGTTTGCGGTGACGACATGTCGGCCGGCCTCGAGCGCCGCTTTGACAGACGAGCGTGATGGGCCTTCGTCGCCGCCGATCAGCTCGACGAACACGTCGATCTCGGCGGTCTGCGCCATCTTGACGGCGTCGTCGAACCACTGTGCTGTGCCAAGATCAACGCCGCGGTCGCGTTTGGGATCGCGGGCCGAAACCGCTGACACGACGATGTCGCGCCCGCACTGCCGCGTCAGTTCGGCCGCCTTGTCGCGTAGCACGCGGGCCACCGACGCACCGACGGTGCCGAGCCCGGCAATTCCAACACGCAACGCTTCAGCCATGTCCGGCGACGCCCCATTCAGTCGGTTGATGTGTAGAAAATCAGCGATGCGCGGCGAGCGGCACGACGTTATTCGGCTGCTTGGCGCTGGATGCGAGGAAGCGCTTGATATTGCGCGCCGCTTGCCGGATCCGGTGCTCGTTTTCGACCAGCGCGATGCGCACGTGATCGTCGCCATGCTCGCCGAAGCCGACGCCCGGCGCCACCGCGACGTCGGCGTGCTCGATCAGGAGCTTGGAGAATTCAAGCGAGCCCAGGTGCTTGAACGGCTCCGGGATCGGCGCCCAGGCGAACATCGAAGCCGCCGGTGCGGGAATGGTCCAGCCGGCGCGGCTGAAAGCGTCGACCATGACATCGCGGCGTTTGCGGTAGACGTCGCGCACTTCGGCGATGTCGGCGCCGTCGCCGTTGAGTGCATGCGCCGCCGCCACCTGGATTGGCGTGAAGGCGCCGTAGTCGAGATAGGATTTCACTCGCGTCAGCGCCGAGATCAGCCGTTCATTGCCGACCGCAAAACCCATGCGCCAGCCCGGCATCGAAAAGGTCTTCGACATCGAGGTGAACTCGACGGCGACGTCTATGGCGCCCGGCACCTGCAGCACCGAAGGCGGCGGATTGCCGTCGAAATAGATCTCCGAATAGGCAAGATCCGACAGGATGATGATGTCGTTCTTCCTGGCGAAGGCCACCACCTCCTTGTAGAAATCGAGCGAAGCGACCAGTGCCGTCGGGTTGGATGGATAATTGAGGATCAGTGCCAGCGGCTTTGGAATCGAATGGCGGATGCCGCGCTCCAACGCCGGGATGAAGCCGTCGTCCGGCTCGACCTGCAGCGAGCGGATGACGCCGCCCGACATGATGAAACCGAACGCATGGATCGGATAGGTCGGGTTGGGGCACAGGATCACATCGCCGGGGGCGGTGATCGCCTGCGCCATATTGGCAAAGCCCTCCTTCGAGCCGAGCGTCGCCACCACCTGGCTGTCCGGGTCGAGCTTCACACCGAAGCGGCGGGCATAGTAGTTGGCCTGGGCACGACGCAGGCCCGGAATGCCGCGCGACGACGAATAGCGGTGCGTGCGCGGATCGCGTACCACCTCGCAGAGTTTGTCGACGATGGCCTTGGGCGTCGGCAGGTCCGGATTGCCCATGCCAAGGTCGATGATGTCGGCGCCGCGCGAACGGGCGCTGGCCTTCAGCCGGTTGACCTGTTCGAAGACATAGGGCGGAAGCCGGCGGACCTTGTGAAATTCTTCCATGGCAGTTCCAGACAGTGAGGTTGCGGTCGCGCGTATAAGCTTATTTGCAACTAGGGTCGAGAGCGGGGTCGCATTTGCCTTCGATCTGCTTCAGCGCCTCGGCGCCGTGTTTTTTTGCCAGCTGGTCCAGCGCTGCCTGGTCCGCAACCTTGACGCCGCCGCCCTTGGCGGCCTGGCTCTGCTCCTCGGCCTTCAGTTGGGCGAGCTTGGCGTTCTTTTCCTCGTCGGTGAATTGCTCGGCCGCCACCTGCGGCCGGATGTTCAGGTTCGGATAGGAACCGGTGTCCTTCGCGCCGACAAGGCCGGTGGCGGGCGCTGCACCTTCTATGTTGCTGCTCGTGCAACCGGCCATCGCCAACAGGACGAGCGCCATGCGGCAAAAACGACCAGTGCCGGAAAAAACGTTCTTGCCAATATTAATCGTCATATTGTTTTCCTGGCGGCCGGGTTAGAGCACATTGGACCCTGTTCGATATCCCATGGTAATATGTCAACAAAACGCTTCGGGAGGAACCCCGCGAACCATGTCCAAAACACCCGATTCGGGCAAAGCGGAAGATGACCAACCTTCGACCGTCGAGCAATATCTGGTGAAGGACCCGGAGCGCTTCGCTCTGAACATGGCCCGCATGATCGAGCAGGCCGGCAAGGCCGCCTCGGCATGGGCCGAGCCGCGGGAAAAGGGCGAGGTGCGCGATCACGTCGCCGAGCCGGTCGTCGACATGGTGAAGACGTTCTCCAAGCTCACCGAGTACTGGCTCTCCGACCCGCAGCGCGCGCTGGAGGCGCAAACGCGGCTGTTTTCCGGCTACATGACCGTCTGGGCCAACGCCGTCCAGCGCATCGGCGCCGGCGCCGAGGACGCCGAGGACGCGGTCAAGCCCGAGCGCGGCGACAAGCGTTTCCAGGACCCGGAATGGGGCCGCAACGCCTTCTTCGATTTCCTCAAACAGGCGTATCTGGTCACCTCGCGCTGGGCGGCCGAACTGGTCGAGCACGCCGACGGCCTGGACGAGCACACCCGCCACAAGGCCGGCTTTTATGTCAAGCAGGTGTCCAATGCCATCTCGCCGTCGAATTTCATCCTGACCAATCCGGAATTGTTTCGCGAGACTGTCGCCTCGAACGGCGAAAACCTGGTGCGCGGCATGAAGATGCTGGCCGAGGACATTGCCGCCGGCAAGGGCGACCTGAAGCTGCGGCAGGCCGATTATTCGCCTTTCGAGATCGGCAAGAATCTCGCCGCCACGCCCGGCAAGGTGGTCGGCCGCAGCGACGTCGCCGAAATCCTGCAATACGATCCGGCGACCGACACCGTGCTCAAGCGGCCGCTGCTGATCTGCCCGCCATGGATCAACAAATACTACATCCTCGACCTCAACCCGCAAAAGTCCTTCATTCGCTGGGCAGTCGAGCAAGGCCACACCGTCTTCGTCATCTCCTGGATCAACCCGGACGAGCGGCACGGCGCCAAGAGCTGGGAGGCCTATATCAGGGAGGGCCTGCAATACGGCCTCGACACGATTGAAAAGGCCACCGGCGAAAGGCAAGTCAACGCCATCGGCTATTGCGTCGGCGGCACGCTTCTGGCGGCGGCCCTGGCGCTGATGGCGCAGGAAGGCGACAACCGCATCAAATCCGCCACCTTCTTCACCACCCAGGTCGATTTCACCTATGCCGGCGATCTAAAAGTGTTCGTCGACGAGGAGCAGGTCGCGGCCGTCGAAAAGGCGATGAACGAGAAAGGCTATCTCGACGGCACCAAGATGGCGACCGCCTTCAACATGCTGCGCTCGGGCGACCTGATCTGGCCCTATGTCGTCAACAACTACATGCGCGGCAAGGATCCCCTGCCTTTCGACCTGCTCTACTGGAATGCCGATTCGACACGCATGGGCGCTGCCAACCATTCCTTCTATTTGCGCAATTGCTATCTCGAGAACAGGCTTTCGCAAGGCATGATGGAACTGGCGGGCCGCACGGTTTCGCTGAAGGACGTTACCATGCCGGTCTACAACCTCGCCTCTAAGGAGGACCATATCGCGCCGGCGCTGTCGGTATTCCTCGGCTCGAAATATTTCGGCGGCGAGGTCGATTACGTCATGGCCGGCTCCGGCCACATCGCCGGGGTCGTCAATCCGCCGGCAGCGCAGAAATATCACTACTGGACCGGCGGCAAGCCGGCCGGCGACTTCGACCAGTGGCTCGCCGGGGCCACCGACCATCCCGGTTCCTGGTGGCCGCACTGGCAACGCTGGATCGAAGCCAGGGACAATACCCGCGTACCGGCCCGCAAACCGGGCGAGCATATGCAAGTTCTAGGCGAAGCCCCCGGCACCTATGTCAAGGTGCGCGTGTAACCATCTGTAATGTGTGGTGAGTTGACGCGCCGCCAAAAGCGGGCGAAATGGTGCCGTCAACCCTGAGCAGCCTTGATTCATCCTCTAGCCGCCAAATTACTTTGAGGCTTGCAGATTTGACACAGGTCTCGTTTCCGGTTCGGGGAACAAGGGTCATTTCGACGAGACGTTTCGACGCCGCGCCAATGACGAACCGGTCGGATATCGAGGGGGAATTTTGTTTTGAGATCAGCAGGATCGCGCCTCGCGAAGGGAGAAAGCCGCGCCATTGTGGCGGCGCTTTTCTCGGTGCTCCTGGCGTCCTGCACCTCGGCCGGCGACCCGACCATGTCGGTCGGCATGCCAGGCTATAATACCTCGGCTACCGAAATCAGCACGGCCGCCGGTGCGCCCCAGGCCAGCACGGCCGCATCATCGTCGCAGATGACGACCGCACAAATGACGATGAATGCCGACGGTGACGCCAACCTTCCCGAGCAGGTGGCCTATGTGCCAGTGGCCAAGCCAGGGGCCAGGCCCGATGCCGGCTTCCCGATCGCCGTTCCCACGGCAGCCGGGACGATCGCGGGACACACGCCGCAGCCGCTGCACCCAAACGCCCAGACGGCCGATCAGGCCGTGGCGCAGAACAGTGCTGATGCATCGAAGCCCGACGCCAAGGCCGCCGCGCCGGCGATGAACAACCCGGTTTATGTGACCGCCGGCGAGATGCCGCAGCCACAGGCCTACGCACCGAAGAAAAACTTCCTGGCCTCGCTGTTCAGCGCCACGCCTGCTTCGGCGGCACCTTCTTCGCCGGCCAACAGCAGATCGGGCGGGCAGCCAACGGTCGTGCAGGCCAAGGCGACGCCTGCGGCAAAACCCACCATCACCCTGGCTTCGGCCGATCCGGCTGAAAAGCCGGTGCAGCTGGTGTCGACGGGCGATACCAGCCACTTCACGGCCGATGCGCTGCCCGGCGTGCGCCAGACGGCGCTGTTCGAGATCAAGCGCAAATCCGGCCTCGACGATGAGAGTGACGTCGATCTCAACGAAGACGAAGGTTCGGGTGGCGCCTACCAGGTCGCCTCCGCCGCCGGCCTTGCCCGGCTGGCGCCCAACGGCCTCCTGAAACAGAACGAAAGCGTCGATGTCGCCTGCTTGAAGCCGTCGCTGGTTCGCGTGCTGAAGACGATCGAAGGCCACTACGGCCGCAAGATGACGGTCACCTCCGGCTATCGCGATCCGGCCCGCAACCGCCGCGCCAACGGCGCAAAGAATTCGCTGCACATGTACTGCGCCGCCGCCGATATCCAGGTTCCTGGCGTCTCGAAATGGGAACTGGCGAGCTACATCCGCACCATGCCGGGCCGCGGTGGCGTCGGCACCTACTGCCACACCGAATCCGTTCACGTCGATGTCGGCCCCGAGCGCGACTGGAACTGGCGCTGCCGCAGGCGCGGCTAGGGCGAGGATCTTCCGTCACCGCAAAGGCCCTTCGGCGGCGTTGCATCATGCCGCAAAAACCAGCTTGGCTGTCGGAAAGACGCGGTTTGGAGCCAAAGGAAAAAAGTTGTCGCAGCCGGCGGCAGACGGGTTGCCGGTTTGTCGCGACGCAACTATAAGCGCTCACATCTGAGCGCGCCCATCGTCTAGCGGTCAGGACACCGCCCTTTCACGGCGGTAACAGGGGTTCGATTCCCCTTGGGCGTACCAGATAAATCAAGCACTTAGCACCCCATCCCGCAAATTCGTTGTCGAATTCGTTGATCTCGAATTCGTTGCCTTCCGATGAGCCACCGAGAATCAGTCGGTTTTGGTAGCGGGAAATTTTTCGAGCCAGAATTGGAAAAACATTCCTCAATCGAAACATCAGCTTCGATTCGTATGTCGAAATCCGGACTAACAGTATAACCCGCCGAGTAGATTTTCGTGCTTCGACAGGATGGCACAAGCTGACCTACCCTGAAGTCTAGATGCATTTCAAGCAATGGACATGGACATGAAACCTACGACACGGGCGGGCGCCATTCCGACTAGCTTATCCGCTGCACTAAGCGTTGACGAGGCTGCTGAATATTTGCGGATCTCGCGCGCAACGCTCTATCGGCTCTTCCGTGAGAAGAAACTGATTCCCGCCCGCCTGGGCGGGCGAACGCTGGTTCGAAGGATCGACGCCGATGCGTTCCTTGAAAGCTGCGTGGGCGCAGCATGAGAGCGACGATCGACGGCTACGAGAGGCCAGAACGATCTCGAGTGAAGTACGAATTTCGATACGACGACCCGAACCCCGCCAGCCTACTAGCTTTCCTTGTCGAAGGGTTTCGCCGAGCGAACGAGATGGTTGCGCCGTCGCCTTGGGGACCGCCGATCGAGATCGACCCAGCCTATCCGACTGCTATCCGCAACATGCTGACCGACGTCAATTCGTTTAAAGCGGCGATTGATGGTGCGTTCCGGACACGGGCAGCAGAGATGGTGGCCGCGACCGGCGTAAAGGCTTCAGGCGGCCAAGCTCTTGTCGAGGATCTCGTGCGCGGTTGGCGGTATGAGCAGCTTGTGTGTGACCTCCTGGCAAAGGAGCGGGTCGTTTCGCAGAGTAAGGTCTTCTCGCCGGCCGCTCGCGTCATCGCAGCCATCTGCGAGATGCTTCGCGCCGAGCTCGGCGTAATCAAGGACACGCCCTTATACGGCGAAGTCGCCAATCTTCTCAACCGAGGCATCCCGAAGAGCGAGACGGGACTGAAAGGCCGCCACATCCGGGCGGGCGCCAATCGCTGGCGAGGTGACCTTCTCATAGCGGTCAAAACACGACGCAGAGATTGTATCTCTGCCAAGGAACTGGTGGAGATGGAACACTCTTACATCACAGGGACCGTTCGGGGTTTGTTGATCCTGTGGCAACAGGCGCCTCTCGTCGAGCGCTTCAAAAAGTCCGGTCGCGGCGCCGACCTTGCGCGGGCGATTGATGACCAAGATTGCATCTCGTACCGCATCGGCAAGACCGACGGCCATCCGCTGAACCTTAGAGCTTTGTACGATTTCCGCCGCTAAAATCGGCGTCGCATCGCACAGCCTTTGTCCCGACAATCAGCCGCGACCAAACCACCTAGGGGAAAACAATGCGCTACCCGTCTCCAATCGAGCCGCCCGAGTTCATAACCGTTCGCGAGGCAGCAATCCGCGCCCGGCGCTCGACGGCCTGGGTGCGCGAGTGGATTGCTTGCGGCCAGTTAAACGCGGAGCGGCGCGACCGGGGGCGGATCTATGTCGACCGGGCTGATTTGGACGGTTTGATTGCAAAGACAGTGCGCAGACGTCGCCGGCTTCCAGTCCCGCATCTGCGGCTCGTCGTAGACAACACCACAAAGTAAGAGGCCCGCGGCTCTTGCAGGAGCGCACGGGCCAAGAAAGGTCTAAGCACAGTGAGCATATCGCGAAAACGGCCAGAGGCGCAAGTTGTAGACCTATCGGCTGCCTTGGCTGCGAAGCGAGCCGGACCGAGTCCCCTGTGGCCGGACAAGCATTCCTTTTCGTTCACGCTCTACACCGGCGCCAGGCCGATGACAAAGACGTATGGCGTCGGCGAAGCCGGGAAGCCTGTGGCAACCAAACTGGCCAGCATCTCGCCAGGCGTCGCCGCTCGAATCGAACTCGCGGGCAGCGCGAAAGAAGTGGCTGAAGGCTTCGCCTCAACGCTCGAATCTCTCACGCCTCGCCAAGCTATCGTTCTCGCTCCTCCGCCGGCCGGCCAAATTGAATGGCGAGTGGTAGCTGCTGATGATGCCGCTGGTCGCCCCGACGTGATCTCCAAGACGAATGAGCATTTTAAGGCCCCGGTTGGGCCGGCGATCATTGGCTTGGATTTTGACGTGAGAGATTGGCCGCGCGAAGTCCAGGAGCGCGTTCAGGCTGCTGATGGCCACCTTAGCGGGGTGCTGAGTTCGGTTTTCCCGGCCATGGCCGACGCGGTTTTCGTGATGCGGGCATCCGTTTCCAGCGGGATCGAAAACTCTGAGACGGGGCCTCAGCTTGGCGAGCGCTTCGGACAGCATCGGTACTTTTTCGCAGCCGCCGGCGCGGACGCTGTTCGCGACGAAAATCTTTTTGCAGACCGCCTTCACGATCGACTGGTGCTTGGCGGTTGGGGCTATGGGTTCATCACCAAGGCAGGCACCGTCCTAATTCGCAGCCTGATCGACAGAGTGGCAACGCAGAGCCTGAGTCGTATCTGGTACGAAGCCGATGCTGTGCTCGACGATGCTCGTCTTCGCCGGGAGCCCGGCGCACGCAGGCCAATCGTGAAGAATCGCGACGGCGGCGTTTTGGACACCTCGCTGCTCGCACCGTTGTCGGAGGCCGAAAAGACAAAGCTCGCCATCATCGAAGCAGCCATCCGAAAGGGTAAAGAGCCAGAGGCCGCGCCCGTGCGTGAAGCTTGGCGAAAAGCTCGAGTAGAGGCACTGATCAAACGCGGCGTGCCGGCCGATCGCGCAACAAAGGTAATCCACGCTGCGATCGAACGGCATGAGTTGACCGACGATTTCGAAATCTTTCTTGATGACGGCAGAACTGTCACCATTCGTGACGTCCTCGACTACCCAACCCGTTTCCACGAACTCACATGCGCGGATCCATTCGAGCCAGAATACGGACGCGGCAGGAACCTGGCCATAATCTACAGCGACGGAAAGCCTGTCACGATCTACTCGCACGCCCACGGAGGCATACAGTATTTTGCCAAAGAGGCGCCTCGCGACTGGTTTGACCCAAATGCGTTTGAGACCGCCGACGAACCCGCGCCTGACAGCGAGATCGCAGCCGTCAATCGCCTGAACGCCCATCATGCGGTCGTGCTCGCCGGCGGCAGAACGATCGTGGTCACGGAGAAGAAGACCGCTGAAGGCCTGCAGTCAGATTTCGGAGCCGTCGACACGTTGCGCCATTGGTATGCTAACGACGTGCTTAGGGTCGCAAAAAAGGACAGGAGCGTTTTCGACCTGTGGCTTCAAAGCCCAAAACGCCGCCAGTACGACGGTATAGTGTTCTCTCCAGAGGGCGCGCCGGCGGGCTCCTACAATCTGTGGCGAGGCTTCTCCGTACAGGCTGACGCCACCGCCAGTTGCGCGCTTTTGCTGGATCACGTCCGAACAAACGTGTGCTCGGGCAACGCTGACCACTTCCGATGGGTTATCGGGTTCTTCGCTCAGATGGTGCAGAGACCCGGTGACAAGCCGGGCGTTGCCCTGGTGCTCCGCGGCGGCCAAGGCACCGGCAAGTCGATCGTCGGCCAGTGTGTCGGTTCACTGTTCCCTGCGCACCACGTCGTCGTTTCCCAGCCCGATCATCTGACCGGACGGTTCAACGCACATCTCGAGCGCGCTATTCTCGTTCAGGCGGAAGAAGCCTTTTGGGCGGGCGACCGAGCAGCGGCCGGCGGCGCGCTGAAGGATCTTATCACTTCGGACAGGATGCGCATCGAGCGCAAAGGCATCGACGCAATCGAAGTCCGGAACAACATTCGGCTCCTGGTCACAACTAACTCCCGCTGGGCTGTTCCCGCAGGCACGGACGAACGGAGGTTTGCTGTCTTCGACGTTGCGGACCATCGCAAGCAGGATGCCGGCTATTTCGGATCGATTGTTGAGCAGATGAAGTTCGGAGGGCGTGGCGCTCTGCTCCACTACCTACAGACGTTCGATCTCAGCAGTGTTGACCTACGAGTGGTCCCCGACACCGAGGCGCTGCTCGATCAAAAACTGGCAAGCCTTCCGCCTTTCGACAGATGGTGGATGACAACGCTCGGCCGCGGCGAACTCGGCTACGCCAGCGACTGGCCGGAAGAGATCGACAAGAAGGCCGCCTATGCCGCTTACGAGAAAGAAGCGGCGAAGCTCGGCCGCGTCATGAGCGACGCCGAGTTTGGCAAGGAAATGAAAAGGGTCTGCCCTTCAATCGATACGAAGCGGATCAGAGTTGGGACGGCCCGCGCTTATGTCTTTGTCCTACCCGCCTTGGAAGTCTGCCGGCAGGCTTTCGCCGATTTGCTCCGCTCCCCACTGGATTGGAACGAACTTTGATGAGCAAAACGGAAGATACCCCGGACCACCTAGACCGGTTCGGGACCGAAAAAACGTTATATTTCAATGAGCGGTCTAGGTGGTCTAGGTGGTCTAAGTGAAAATTAGAATTATGGAAGAATCGGTTTACCGGGGTTTGGGTGCTAGCCGGCTCCGTGGCTGCGCAGTGCTTCTAGGAAAGGAATTGGGAAAATACCCGGACCGCCTAGA
Organism: Mesorhizobium sp. M0296; assembly: GCF_040321675.1. Lineage (NCBI taxonomy): Bacteria > Pseudomonadati > Pseudomonadota > Alphaproteobacteria > Hyphomicrobiales > Phyllobacteriaceae > Mesorhizobium > Mesorhizobium sp. M0296. Next base: position 154,865 of record NZ_JAMYRZ010000008.1, on the reverse strand, counting down.
CCACCTAGACCAGACCAACGATTTCAATGAGTTAGCGGTACGACGCGCCGGACCGGCCACGGACCGCCTAGACCGGGCAAAAAGTACGGACGTTCCGGTTTTGCGATACCTCACGAGCCTCTATTGCCGGAGATGGGTCTATGAAGAAGCGGGGCGCCCCTCAGTTGCTGGCCTGGTCCAAGTCGTCGCAATGGCGCGCTATCTCCAGTGCCCAGGCTAAGAAGAACCTTGCCGCGCTGAACGCTGCGCCTCGCTGCGGGGCATTGGCTAGATCCACGGGCGGCCCTTGCCGCAACCCAATCAAGGCGGGGTTCAATCGCTGTCGTCTTCATGGCGCGACTCCTAAGGGTGCAAAATGGCACATCGCCGGCCCCGCCATCACCCACGTAAAGACGGAGCGAAAGATTCGAGACCGCGTTCGCGCCGCGGAAAAGAAGGCTCGGCGCCTGGCCAAGATGGCCCCTGAGGAATTGGAAGCGCATCGGCAGTGGCAACGCGCGCACCAACCCGGCAACGCCGCTGCGCGTCAGCGCCTTCGTGATGAGCGCAAACAATCGGCGGAAGTTCGCGCCATGATGGAGCGGCCACGGCCGGCGCCGTCTGCCAAGTCTTCCGAACTCGCAGATCAGATAACGGCGCTGCGCGCGGAGCTTGACCGGCGTCGAGACGACGAACAAAAACCAAAGCCGATCGGGGCATTCGCATGAGCGACAACGACGACAACGAACTCGACGATTTCGACGGCGACGAACGCCTGAGGGCCGGCATCATCAGGCAAGCGCGGACGGTAGGGATCCAGGTGGCGTTTGAGAGCGCCTTGGCGGTTTGCCGAGATCCCAACGCGCCAGCAGCAGCGAAGGCCTCGAGCCAGCGCACCCTGCTAATGGTGGGCGGTCTTCTCGACCGCAACGACCGTAATGCCAGCGCGGCCAACAAGCCGCTTTCAGAAATGGACGGTGCCGAGCTCGAGAAGGCAACCCAGGACCTCATGCGCAGACAGCGCCGATCAGGCGCGGCGGCGGCCAAGCCGGTCGGCAGCGCTTTCGATTGATGACGGCGTGCATGCGCCGTCGGCCTACTTCGATGCTGCGGCCTTCGCCTTGCCAGTCTTGGCTCTTATGACCGGTTCGCCCGCCCTCGCCTGCGCACTCTGCGGCTCGGGGATGCCGTCGAGCCTATCCAGCATCCGTTTGATTGACATTGGTTTGAGGTTGGCGCGGCCCATCAACTGGTCGGCAATCCCGCGATAGGAATGACCCTCGTCGCGCATTGCCTTCATATCCGCGAGAATTGCCTGTTGCGCGGCGTTCGCGACCAATCGGTCGTCGGCCCTATCATAACCGAAGGGCACCTTGCCCCCTCCGTAGACACCTTGCGCGGCGAGATGGCGCTTCACCTCGCGAATCCGCTCACGGATGCGGTCGCGCTCGTTCTCCGCGACGGCTGACAGGATGGTGAATACCAGCTTCGAGATGCCGTTGCCGGTGACATCGCCGCCCAGGTCGATCATCACTAGGCCCGTGCCTTGCCCCTTCATCTCCTCGAGCGTGCCCAGCGCGTCAGAAGCGCTGCGAAACATGCGATCGAGTTTCGGCGTGATGATCATGTCGCCTTTGCCGACGGCAGCGAGAAGGCGTTCGCCCTGCGGCCGATCGGCGAGCGGCACCGAACCGGAAACGCCGGCCTCAACGAAAATCTCGTCGACGGGCCAGCCCTGCATCATGGCGTATCCGACGATCTTCGCCTTTTGTGTTTCCAGGCTGTCGCCGTTCGTTGCCTGCTCGGCGGTCGACACTCGCACGTAGCCAAAAACCTTCATTTCCTCGGTCCTTTTGTAAAACCGCGCTTTAGCAATGTTACAAAATAGGCAATGTTACAGGCAGATGCAAGTACAAAGAAGCCCGGCGCATCGGCCGGGCTTTCACTTGATCGCTCGTCCTGGCGTGTCAGTCGCTCGGGCCGCGGCGGTAGACGTTCTCGGCAAGCTCGTGGTTCACGGCCTTTCCCGCAAGAGCGCGAATGGTCGGGTTGTCGGAATGCGTTGCCAGCGCATCCAATTCGCAATGCAGATATTCTTGTTCGGCGATGTCGCCCGCTTGCTCAGCAGCGCGTAGGTCTGCCATCGCGCCCCAGTACATGCGAACTTCATTCTCGTTTATCTGTGTAGTCATGGTCGGTGCTTCTCCGTTGCCACAGGGAGACTGAATCATCGCGCGATACATGTCAAGCATTTGATTTTGTTGATTTTTTGTTGATCAATCAACGCCCAATCAACACAGTTCCCCTGCCCCATTGACCGGCCCGGAGGCCGGTGGCGCCCCCCGGTACGGTCCGAACAGCGCGAGCCGAGCGCCGGCGGATGCCGAAACAAAGTCGCCCCAATTTCAAACTTTTAATCCTCCGTTTTGTTCGATTTAGCGCCTTTTCGGCGCCGTAGTTTCGTTCAGCGGAAGCGGGCAAAATGGGTGCACTGAAACAACTGGACCGCCCCGATGCCGGACGAATTCATCATCCCCTTCGCCACCGATGGACACGCTGAGGGTGATCCACCGACCCGAGAAGAGATCGCCTTCGACAACGACATCGAGCACGTGCGTTTCGGCCTTTGGAAGACGACCCTGGAGCACGTTTCGATCAGCTTCCAACTCCCCCTGACTTTGGCGTCGATCCGAACCTTCAAGCCATCCTTTCAACTTGACGAAAAGCGGCGCGATCAACTGATCGAGGATATCTTCGGAGCCGCGGCGGCAGCATCTGCTCGTCTCCCCACGCAGTACAGCCGTCCTCAGATCGGTGTCGCAATGTCAGCCGCCGCAATCGTCGTGTCGGATTGGGCTGCGACCGAAACCGAGCGTGCTCGCCAGCATCCGCACAAAATCGACGATGCGAAAATGTGGGTGAAGATGCTCGAGCGCGATCTCCGCAACCTGTCGGACTTCGAATATCTGCAAGGCCGAAAACTGAAGCGTGGCCGGGAAGCCGACACCAGTCCGAAGCACCGTCAAACCGCATTCGCGATCGCCGCTTGATACTGGCTTTCACCTACGAAATTTCGTATATTCACATTGCCGGAACAACGCGGGACTCGGGCATCCGCATCGCTGCAAGCAAAGCTTGCAAATTTCAACCGCTCTCTCACGCCAGCCTTTTCATCGCGACGCCCTTGCTTCGCTGCTGTGTGAGTTCGGACGGATGCGATGCCGGAACCTACACTGCCGATCCACCTATCTTCGACTGAAGCTGTTCGTTCTCGACTGGAGCGAGCTGCATGTTATCTGGGCAACGTTGCAGAGCCGGGTAAAGCCGTTCTGAACACCTTGAGCGGGGTGCGGGAAATATTGTTTTCCGCGTGCGAAAGCCGCGATCTGCCCACCGAGTTTCCCGGCCTGTTGCCCAAGCTATCGCAACTGATCACCGAAGCCTGCCCCACCCTCGCCAAAGATGGCGCGATGTCGGCCGAGCGCGTGTACTGGGGCCTTGGTCGCACGAACGATCTCCTACACTTTGCCAAGTCCGACACCAGGACGGCCAGCATCAGTTACGTGGCCATATTCGTCGGCGAGCTTTCGATAGCGTTCCACCGGAAGCATCTGTCGGCGGCCGGTTTCGAGATATTCGAAGACGTTCTGGCTAGGCGCCCGCTGATCGACGCTGCCAGCATCGCCGTTCACTGAAAGGATGCACCGTGCCTATAAAAGCATCTCCATATTTTAACTCGCCCCAAATGGCTGCAGCCGCGTCGAACCTCGCACAGTTGTTCGAACCGCCGAGCGGCGCGGACGCTGCCGGGTGGGCCACGGCCAACGCCAAGAAAGAGGCGGCCAGCCGGCTTGCTGAATACTACGACTATCGGAACAACCCCGATTTTGATCAGCAAACGTTCGATCGGATGGGCGTGGCCGCAGGCGCCTATCAGCCGAATCAGAGCTATTACGCCCAAGACCAGAACGACGCCACGAGGCGCCGCGGCGACGACCTCACGGCGGCCACGTCGCGCGCCAACAACGCCGATGACAACGCTCGTGCGCTTCAAACGAATTCGGCCGACAACAGCCGTGCGCTCGAGACGAACAAACTGACCGAGCTCGGCAAACTCTACCAGCCGCTAAGCGAAGGCCAAGTTCGCCCGGACCTGCCCGCCGACGTCGCCGGCCAGTTCGGCGTCGGCCACGAACTGCCGGCTGCGCAGGGCCGCGAGAAAGCTCGATCTGAAACGGAGGTCCAGGGCGATCTCGTCGAGAAGATGCGTCAAGCCGGCCTGATCACCGATGGCATGATCGCCGACCGCTACGTTGGCGACAAAACCCCCGTTGAGGCCATCGGCCCGGACGGAAAACCCCGCTACATGGCGCCAGGCGCCGCGGTGCGCACCGCCGCCGCGCCGTACGACGCGCCAAAGGGCGCGGGCATGACCACGACGCTGCCGGATGGCACGATCATCCAGATGGGTGGATCGGGCGGAAAGCCGACGGACGCGCAATTGAAGAGCGCCTATGCCGGCACGATGTCCACGGCGCCCACGATCGATTTGTTGTCGGCGTACGACAATGGCAATTTGCCGAATGCCACGGACTACCAGATGTTCGGCCTCAAGAAGATCGCCCCTGACGCCTTCGCGCCGGCGATCAACAGCGGCATGTCTGATAAGGGCCAGATTTTCTACCAGAATCTCTCGACCGTGCTCCCGTACCAATTGATGGCGCAGTCCGGCCAGGCTGTCACCGAGCAGGAATACACACGCAAGCTGCGCGAGTTGGTCCCGGTTCCCGGCGAGGCCAGGGAAGTGACAGCCGCCAAACGCCGAACGCTGGAAACATATCTCCAGGCCGTCGCCAATTACGCCGGCAAGGATGGCGCGCCCATTATGGATGCGCTCACCCAATATCGATCGGGTTCGGCGAAAGCCAATTCGACGAGCGGCGCTACCACGACCCCTTCGGCATCGCCAAGCCGACTACGCTTCGATGAGAATGGAAATCCGCTATGACGAAGGAAGCAGAACTCTACGACGGCACGGTTCTGGAGTTTCCGGACACGACGCCCGACGATGTCATTCAGCGTGTCGCCAAGCAGCAGACCGCGGCCCGACGCGGCTCCGCAGCGCCGCCACCCGCCGGCAACAACATCGAAAGCCTGATTCGCGGTACGGAGCAGGCGCCCGAACAGCCAATCTCTACCGCTAAGGACGTCGCTTTGTCGGCCGGGTCCGGCATTCCGCGCGGGCTGGCCGAAACCGTCATGTTCCCCATCACTCTGAGCCGTATGGTCGAAGGCGGGGGGAACTGGCTCTACAACAAAGCCGAGAACGGCGTCCGCTACGCTGTCGGCGCCGACCCGCTGTCTGAAGAAGAACTGGCACGCCGTGCTGAAAAGGCCAATTCGTCGCCGGCTTACGCGGCGGAGGACCGCGTGCGTCAGTTTATGGACGACAACCTCCACAAGCCGCAGACGACGCCAGGTGAGTACGCCGGTACGATCGCCGAATTCGCCGCGCCGGGCGGTGTGCCAAGCAAAGGTGCGCGCCTCGCCGAGACGGGCCTGGGCGCGCTTCGCAAGTACGGTTCGGAGTTTGTCGGCAACGTCGTTGCCCCGGCGATCGTGTCTGAAACTGCCGGTCAGGCGACGGAAGGTAGCGAATACGAAGGCTTGTCACGCTTTCTCGGCGCAGCCTTTGGCAACGCGGCCACGGCCGGTCTTCGTGTCCATAACGCTCCTGAAAATGTCGTCCGTCGCGCGACTGGTGACGTCACTGAACAGCAGTGGCAGCGCGCCCGTGATCTCCAGAACAACAGGACCGGCGTGGCGTTGTCCGGCCCCGAAGCAATCAGCCAGGCCACCAACGGGGCAAGTGCACTTCCCACCGTCCAACGCGTCGTCGAAGGCTCGACCGACGGCGGGGCACGCATGGGGCCGTTCTATGCGCGACGCCCCGGCCAGGTCGACGCCGCAGTCGGCAGCACGCTGGACCAGATCGCCCCGCAGCATCCGAATCCGTCGACGTTGGGGCAGAGCGCTGCGGTCGCTGCCGAAAGCGCCATCGCCAACACGCCGCAGGGCCAGGCGCTTGCTGACGCTGTCCACGCGGCCGGCCCACGCACTACAGCGATGCAGGCCGGCGAAGAAATACAGGGTGCGCTGCGTCGCATCTTCGACCGCCGCGACGGCATGCGCGACGCGCTCGCCGATCGAGACTATACCACAGCGCGCGCCGCCCGGCCTGCCGTAGACGTGGGCGGTCTTCAGCCTGAAACCGTAGCCGCCGAGCGCCCGGTCTATTCGATCCGCCCAACTGCTGCCGACGAGGCCACTGGCGAAGCAGCGGCGATGGTCCCGCAGCGCGTTGACACGCCGCCGCAGCCGATCGCACTGGAAAGCCGCACCGGCGCCGACGCCGTTCAGGTCGATCCGCGGCCGGCTCTTCGGTACATCGACGATGCCTTGGTGAACGCTCGGGGCACTACCGCCGATGCGCTCGCGACCGTGCGCGGCAACATCATCGGGCCAAATGGCGCTGACACCGGCGTAACAGGGCTCGACAATCTGCGCGGAAACATCAATGGGATGATCTCGCGCGCTGTGCAGGAAGGCGACGGCCAGACCGCTGAAGCGCTTCGCGCTGTTCAAGGCCATCTCGACCAGGCGCTCGAAAGCGTGCCCGAGTACGCCGCCGCTCGCCAGGGTTATCGCGCGGCAAGTGTGCCGCTTCGGCCTTTTGAGAATTCGGCCGTCGCCGACGTCATCCGGCGCGACCAGTACAATCGCGACTTTGCCACCCCGCCCGAGAATGTGCCCGGAACGATCGGCGCGGGTGGTCCGACAGCAGCGCGCGAGTTCAACAGCGTTGCGCCGACGGATGCGCGCATTGCCTTCGAAAACCATCTGGCGACGCAAATTCTCGACAAGGTTACGGATGCGAGTGGCCGTGTGAACGGCGACAGCTTGGCGATCGCGGTACGCGACAACGAGGACATGCTTTCGCAGTATCCGGCAGTCGCCGAGCGACTGCAGCAGATCGTCGGCGCTAACGCTAACATGGCACCGGTACGCGCGGCCCCCTTGGGCCAGGTGGCGGCTGCAAAGGACACTGTGGCTGCCAGCAATGCCATCCTGCCCCACGATCCTCTCACCGGCTCGGCTGGTGAAGCTGGCGATGCCGTACGCCGGCTGGCGGCCGAAGATCCTGCGACGACAGCAGCACTTGTGCGCCAGAACCTCGCCGATCGCTACTCGACCGCGCAGACCGAAACGCAGGGCGGCAGCCGCGAATCAGCGGGCGCTAAGTTTCATCGGAGCGTCGCTGGGAATGATCAGCGGCAGGAAGTGCTCGACGCGGTGCTACGATCCCTCCCTGACGACAAAGCCTCATTGTCGATGCCAGAGCTTCTGGACGTGCTCCAGGCGACCGGCCGTCGAAAGCAGATCGGAAGCCCTACCGAATTCAACCGCAGTCTCAACGCCGATCTCGGCGACGCCTCGCCGGTGGCCCGTGCAGTTGCGGTGGCAACTTCGCTTGGCCGGTCGTTGTTCACCAACGCGGGTGACGCCGTTAAGCGCAAAGCCATGCGCGACGGTCTGGGCACGCTGGCCGACATGTTCATCGCGCCGAACTCGGTCGACCTGATCCGCAATGCCAGGAACCGGACCGGTGGCGCAATCGCTGCAGATGCTGCAGCTCGCACGGCATTGGAGAGCGCCGGGGTTATCTACGACCCCGCCGGGCAGCGTTGATGCGCTCGTTCTCGATGATCCACCGGTTCTCGCTACGCGGGTTGAAGCGCATGTCGCTCACCGGCGCTGAAACCGAGGGACACTTTCGACCTGCGGGTGGCCGCCTTTCAGGCGTATGATTCAGTAGGTGGCAAATGGGTCCTTTTGAGCCGGAGCCGCAACATCTCCAGCAAACGGATCGCTTCCACCTCCATTCTTCCGCCCGAGGTATGCGTCAACTTGGTTTTGGCAGTTACCCATCTCCAGAAGAGCTGCGTTGGAACCGCGCAAGCTCAAATTCAGGATCTGATTTCCATTAAAAAACACGCGAAGGGAGTGCTTTCGCATCAGTTGGTCAACAAATGCCGTCTGGTTTGTTCCGAAGATAAGCGCAGGCATCGAGCCAAAGCGATAGCCGGTCGCGGGCGAACGCCAGCCGGCCTCGTTATCAATCTGCAGCGTCAGATCGTAGTCTTTACCAGCTTCTATTGAGGTCCAATTCGAGTTTGCTAAAGCCACATAAAGACCAGATTTGGAATCCGGCGCCTCGAAGCCAATCCTGAATGTTGTATTATCTTGATACAGAGTAGCGATAAAACATTGATACTTAGTAGTCTTATCGATGTAGACCGCCCAAGTACCTACGTTTTTCCATAGGGCCGTCTCCAGATTGGAGTCGGACATCGCTTCTGTCGTCGAACTAAGCACCAATCCTGCGACACTCAAAGCAACAATGTGCAAGAACATCACCGCCTCCCCTAATCCCATCAGCATGATCGCGCGTTTTGGGAGTTGTGTCGAGTGTTTAGCGGGTCCGATCTACGGCATGGTTAGCAGGAGTGCCGTGTTGGTTGACTCTATGCATTCCCGGACAAATGAACTATAAACACATCGTCGGAACCGCGCAGAACTCGGGCATCTGCACCAACCGCTTCGGATCCCACCGGGGCTGACGTCAACGGTCTTCCAATCAGCATCTGAAACCGTGTCGTGCGGAGCGCTGCTCCTGCGCCGCGATGCTATCTGGAAGCGACGTTCTGGTGCATCAAATGGCTGCTCCCGAAAAGCCCGTCATCGATTTCAGCTACCAGTACTACCTTCCCTACGGCACGCAGCTTGACAATGATCTTGCCGAACTCGTCACCAGCATCGACGAGACGATCGACGCTTTGGCCGACGTACGCCGCAGTGACGGCGCGCTGCCGAACGAAAAGGTCACGGTCGACAGCCTTTCCCCTTCCGTCCTGGCGTTGCTGCGCGGCGACGGCCCAACCGGACCCACAGGGGCGACCGGCCCGACTGGTGTCGGGGCCACCGGCCCTACAGGGCCGACTGGCATCACCGGTGCTACCGGCGCCACGGGCGTTGTCGGAGCGACCGGCGTTGGCGAGCCAGGTCCGACCGGCATCACCGGAGCAACCGGTCCGTCAGGTCCAACCGGCGTCGTCGGCGCAACCGGTCCTGCTGGCGGCCCGACCGGCGCGACGGGTGTCGCAGGCCCGACTGGACTTACGGGTGCAACAGGTCCAACTGGCGTGACCGGAGCAACGGGCGTGACCGGGAACGTCGGGGCTACTGGACCGACTGGCCTTACGGGACCGACTGGCGTTACGGGACCGACCGGCATCACCGGTGCAACCGGCGTGACTGGTGCGACGGGGCCAAGCGGCAGCCCTCTGCCTCGGATTGCCAGTATAGCCAGTTCGGCGACGCCTACGCCGGATTCGACCAATACCGATGAATATATTTTGACCGCGCAGGCGGCCGCTGCGGCTTTCAGTGCGCCGACCGGCACGCCAGCCAACGGCCAGAAACTGATCATTCGCGTCAAGGACAACGGCACCGCCCGCGCCTTCACGTGGGATGCCATTTATCGGGCAGGAACCGATGTCGCATTGCCCGCAACGACCGTCATCAGCAAGACCATGTATCTCGGCTTTATCTACAACACGACTGACACGAAGTGGGACTTGGTCGCCAAGGTGAATAATATCTGATGCCGTACTCCCAGACGATTGCACTCACTTCTGGCACATCCTGGGTTGTCCCTGGGGACTGGAACAGCGCCGATAACCAGATCGTGGTTATCGGTGGCGGTGGCGGTGGCGGTGGCGGTGCGTTCGGCGGCGGCGGCGGCGGCGGCGGCGGTGGCGCGTGCTGCTTCAAGACTAATTATGCCCTGAGCGGGGCCGGCCCCATCTCTTACGCGCTTGGTGACGCCGGTGCGGCGGGTTCGGCGGGTGGAGACACCACGTTTGATGCCAGCGCCTTCATCGCCAAAGGCGGCACGGCTGGCGCCAGCGCGACGACAGCGGCGTCGTGGCCTATCTGCAGCCGCCGGTGGGCACATGGGACGGCAAGCAATATCGCGTGACCGTTGACGGCGACGCACATAATTTCAACTACCGCACCGACGTGTTTGCCGATGCCGACCTCGCCAAGGCCTGGAAGGACGGCGGCGGAGAAGGCGAATGGGGCGTGCCGAAGACCTGGCAGCAGGTGCAGGCGGTGACGAAATTCCTCAAGGGCAAGCAGGTGAAGGGCCAGGATGTCTTTGGCTACCTCGATGCGCCCAAGCCCTGGGGCGGTTTCGGCTTTTATTTCCTCGGCAGCCGCGCCAGCGCCTACGCCAAGCATCCCGATGACAAGGCCTGGCTGTTTGATGCCGACACGATGAAGCCGCGCGTCAACAATCCGGCATGGGTGCGGGCGATCCAGGACGTCATCGATGCCCTGCCCTCCGAACCCGCCGACCAGATCAATGCCGACCCGAACACCACCGCCTTCCAGCAATTCCTGGCAGGCACCGGTTCGATGGTTACCTGGTGGGGCGACGTCGGTTCGAACGTCAAGACCAACGATTCCTCGGTCGTCGGCGACATCACCGGCTTCTCGATCCTGCCGGGCTCGGACGATGTCTACAACTCCAAGACCGGGCAGTGGGACAAGCTCGCCAGCGGCCCGAACCATGCACCGAACTGCGCCTATCTCGGCTGGGGCGTTTATGTCATGGCCCGCGTCGACAGCGACGAAAAGAAGAAGAAGGCGGCATGGTCTGCCGCTGCCCATCTCGGCGGCAAGGACCTGTCGCTCTGGTGCGCGGCCTATCCGTCGGGTTTCCAGCCCTATCGCAACTCGCATTTCAACATTCCGGAATGGGTGGCGGCGGGCTACGACGAGGCGTTCATCACATCGTATCTGAAGTCGGAAGCCGACAGCTACAACCATCCGAACGCGGCGATCGAGCCGCGCATCCCCGGCATCTTCCAGTACTACAGCGCTGCCGAGGACATTTTGGCCAACACCTTTGCCGGCAAGATGAAGGCGCAGGAAGGCGCCGACGCCATCGCAGCCGCCTGGGAGAAGCTGACCGACCAGATCGGCCGCGACAACCAGGTCAAGCTCTACAAAGCCTCGCTCGGCATGTAGGCTGAGATCGTGAAACTGGTTCGGCGGCGCACAGCCGCCGGACCTCACCTTGACCAACTTGGCCTCGACCGGCTCGGCCGGTCATCGAGCCTCCTGTGAACGGGCAAGACGCGTGGCTGACCGGACCCTGGCTGACCAGACTTTGTCGACAAGTGAATGGCCGGCAGGCGCCGTGCCATCGGACCTGATACCGCGGAGCCGCAAACGGCTTGGCTGGGCGCTGATGGCTGCTGCAACGCTCGGCCTTCTGGCGGTGATCGCGCTGCAAATCCTTTACAGGAGCGATGTCGATGCTATCGGCTTCGAAACCTGGCGGCCGGTGGTCTACGCCTATGTGCTGTGGGGTGTCGCGCTCGGCATCGGCCAGGTACTGACGCGCGGCGAGGACGGCCAGCGCGCTCTGTTCCTGCTGCCGGCGCTGCTGTTTACCATTGCCATGGTGATCTTCCCGACGCTGTTCGGCTTCTACATCGCGCTGACCGACTGGAACCTCAGTTCCTTCAGCGGACGGCAGTTCAACGGGCTCGACAATTTCTGGCAGATGCTGAACGACGCCTATTATCGCAATGCGCTGTTCAACATGGTGCTCTACGTGCTGGCGGTGTTCGTCGAATATGTCATCGCCTTCGGCCTGGCGCTGCTGCTCAACGCGCAGATCCGGGCACGAAAATTCTTCCGCGTCGTGTTTCTCATGCCGCTGATGCTGTCGCCGGTGGCGGTGTCGTGGATGATCGGCAAGTCGCTGATGGAATACCGCTTCGGGCCCGCCGCGACGCTGGCGCGCCATCTCGGTTGGGAAAACCCGGCCTTCTTCTCCAACCCGATCACCGCCCGCATCTCGATCATGGTGCTCGACGCGTGGACGTTCATCCCGTTCATGATGATCATGCTGCTCGCCGGCCTGCAGGCGATGTCGCGCGAGGTGCTCGAGGCAGCGCGTGTCGATGGCGCCACTGCCTGGCAGACCTTCTGGCAGGTCACCTTCCCGCTGATGCTGCCGGTGTCGGTGACAGCGGTCATCCTGCGCATCATCTTCAAGCTGAAGCTCGCCGATATCATCATCACCGTCACCTCCGGCGGGCCGGGCGGCGCGACCGATTCGGTGTCCAGTTTCATCTACCGCGAATATCGCGACCGCTCGAACGTCGGCTACGGCACGATGCTGGCGATGGCCTATTTGATCATCATCATCGTGTTCGTGACCTGGCTGCTGAAATTCGCCAGCCGCTTCGTGCGCAACGTCAACTGATCGGGCCGGCGAGATGAGCGTTCAAACCACCGACTATGCCGCCTCCGAAATCCGCTCGCCGGCGAGCTTCGTCGCCAACCGCGTCTTCATCTACGGCGCCCTCATCTTCTGGGCTTTCATCTGCCTGTTCCCGATCTATTGGACGATAACCACCTCGTTCAAGACCGCGGTCGACGTCACCCAGGGCCATCTGATCCCGTTCGTCGACTTCCGGCCCGACTGGAAGGGCTGGCGTTCGCTCGGCCTATCGCCGGACTCGATCTTTCGGACGTCGACGGTCCGCGACGAATTCATCAAGCGTTTCATGAATTCGGTCATCACCTCGGTCGGCGCGTCGAGCCTCGCCATCGTCATCGGCAGCCTCGCCGCCTACGGGCTGACCCGCTATCGTTACAAGTTCGCCTGGTTCAGGAACGAGGATATTTCCTTCTTCTTCCTGTCGCAGCTGATCCTGCCGCCGGTGGTTTTGGCCCTGCCCTTCCTCGTGCTTTACCGGGAGGTCGGCCTGCTCGACACGCGCGTCGGGCTGATCCTGCTCTACACGCTGATGGTGCTACCGATCGTCATCTGGATCATGCGCGACCAGTTCAACTCCATCCCGGTGGAGTTGGAGGAGGCAGCACTCGTCGACGGCCTGTCGATCTGGGGCGCCTTCTTGCGCATCGTCATGCCAATCGCGCTGCCGGGCATGGTCGCCGCCTTCATCCTGGCGATGGTGCTGTGCTGGAACGAGTATTTCTTCGCTGCGCTTTTGACCTCGACCGACGCAAAGACCATCCCTGTCATGGTGGCGAGCCAGACCGGCTCACAAGGCATCAACTGGTGGTCGATGGCAGCGCTTGCCACCGCCGCCATCACACCGCTCGCCGTCATCGGCATCGCGCTCGAGCGTTACCTGATCATGGGCATGACAGCGGGCGCGGTGAAATAACTGCGCCGGCTCTCCCTTCTCCCCTTGTTGTGGGAGAAGGGAAAAGCGCGCTAACCCGAAAGTGTTGCCCGCAAATGCTCGAGGATCATGGCAACCCCTTTTTGCCCCAATTCCGCCGAGGCTTCGGGCGCACTTGCCGTGTACCAGCCGGTGTTGTCGGCGAAGCGGCCGACATCCACCGCTTCCGGGCACAGCGCCAGCATCAGTGACGTCTCGCCGGTGCCGGCATGGTCGAACGGGTACCGGCTGTGCATTGAAGCCGGCATCAGCGGATGCACCTGCACCCAGTTGAAGAAATTGCTGCCCTCGGCGTGCTCGGCATAATAGTCGGCCATCGCCGGAGAGCCCCACCAGCCTTCGCCACGTTCTTTCTCCAGGAAGCGGAAGATCGCCTGCCGGCCGGCGGCCTTGAAGGCGAGATCGGTTGGCATGCCGGCGGCAAAATTTTCGGTCTGGTGGTGAATGATGGCGTGGATGTTGCGGAAGCCGATGCGCAGCAGGCTGTAGAACAGTTCTTCCGCAAATGGCGCCAGCACATTGCCGCCGACCTGCACCGAGCCGCTGCCTTCCGGTGCTGCAACAGCATAGCTCGCCGCGCCGTAATAGAAGGGCGGCAGAATGACGATCTCGGCTTCTTTTTCGAACAGTTCCAGGCTCTTGACCACCGCCAGCGTGTCCATGCCGACGGCCATGTGCTCGCCGTGATATTCGAGCACACCCAGCGGCAACACGACCGGCCAGTTCTCGGCGATCGCCTTGCGGATCTGGTGCGGCAGCATCAATTCGTAGCGCATGACACCTACTCCATATTGGTGTGGCGGGCGCGCATCGCTTCCGGCGAGACGCCGGTCAGATCCCTGAGCTTCAGCACCATCACTTCGAAGAGGACGAACAGCGCGCCTTCGAAAACCGAGCCCATCGGCAGGACGGATGTCTTTTCCGGCCCCTGGTCGTCGGCCATGGTCTGAGCCGGGATAAGCAGTGTGAAGTCGGCCAGCTTCGCGGCAGTGCTCTCGGCTTGCGCGGTGAGCAGCAGGACTGTGGTACCGGCCTCGCGCGCGACCTGCATCAAGGTCAGCACCGTCGACGTCTCACCCGGGCCGGAACTGGCGAGGAAGACATCGCCCTCGCCCAGCGGCGGCGTGGTCATGTCGCCGACGACCGACACCGGCAGACCGAGATGGTAGAGCCGCATGGCAAAACCCTGGACCTGCAGCGCCTCGCGGCCGCAGCCATAGGTGACGATCTTTTTCGCACCGGCCAAGATGGCGCAAGCCGCGTCGATGCGGCTTTCGTCGATACGCTCCAGCACGGTGCCAAGCTCGCTCAGCGCAATCCCAAACAGGTTTTCGCCGGCAGCCGTCATGACATTTGCACCAGCTTGCCGGTGCCGGAGAACCATTTGAATATCTCAGTCACATCTGCCCCGAACAGCTTGTTTTCATTCATGCTATCACCGCGAAAATCGGTGTCCAACGACACACAGAGCTTTTGATGCGCCACAGCCGTGATAGTGTCACGGCAAATCGCAAATGAGGAAACGACGGCCTATGAAGACACGGCATTTCGACCGCATCGGCAATGGCGGCATCAATTTCACCGAGCTCGGCTTCGGCACGGCGCCGCTCGGCAATCTCTACCGCGCCGTATCCGATGAGGATGCCAATGCCACGCTGGAGGCGGCATGGCGGGTCGGCTGCCGCTACTACGACACCGCGCCGCTCTATGGGCTGGGCCTTGCCGAAACGCGGCTCAATCCGTTCCTGCGTTCGAAGAAGCGTGACGACTACGTGCTGTCCAGCAAAGTCGGGCGCATTATGCGCGCCTGCCCGCCGGAACAGCGCACCGGCATCGGCAAATTCTTCGACACCCCATCGCGCCGCGAGGTCTACGATTACAGCTATGACGGCGTCATGTGCTCCTTCGAAGCCTCGCTGGAACGGCTCGGCGTTGACCGCATCGACATCCTCTTCGTGCACGATGTCGACATCTTCACCCATGGCAGCAAGGAAGCCTCGGACCAGCGCATCCAGGAATTCATGAGCTCCGGCTATTACGGATTGCTGGCATTGCGCGACCAGGGCGTGATCAAGGCGTTCGGCGGCGGCATCAACGAGTGGCCGGTTGCCCAGACGCTGGCCGAGCGCGGCGATTTCGATCTGTTCCTGCTTGCCGGGCGTTACACGCTGCTGGAGCAGGAAGCGCTGCAGTCTTTCCTGCCGCTATGCCAGCAACGCGGCATCGGCATCGTTCTCGGCGGGCCGTACAATTCCGGCATCCTGGCAACCGGGCCGAAGCCCGGCGCCTACTACAACTATTCGGAGGCGCCGCAGGACATCATCGACCGCGTCACCCGCATTGAGGCCGTCTGCAAGCGCCACGGCGTGCGCCTGATCGAGGCGGCGCTGCAGTTCCCGCTGCTGCATCCTTCCGTCGTCTCGGTAATCCCGGGCGGCCAGCGGCCGGGCGAAGTCGAAAGCAATCGCTCGCTGCTCGACACAAAACTGCCATCGGCGCTGTGGGCCGATCTCAAGACAGAAGGCTTGATGCGCGCGGATGCGCCGACGGCATAGTGCCGCCTTTCCAACGACGCTGCGGGCACAGAAAAGAAAAACCGGACATACCGGCTTTTCTTTTCTCTGAAAGACTTAAGGAGGCGCTTAGTTGACCGCGTCCTTGAGGCCCTTGCCGGCCGAGAACTTCGGCACGGTGCGCGCCGGGATCTTCACTTCCGCACCGGTCTGCGGATTGCGGCCGGTCGACGCGGCGCGTTGTGACACGGTGAAATTTCCGAAGCCGACAAGCCGGACATCGCCGCCCTTTTTCAGTTCGCCGGTGATGACGGAAAACACCGCATCAACCGCCGACTGCGCGTCACCCTTCGAAATACTCGCGGCATCGGCGACAGCGGACACCAGTTCGTTCTTGTTCATAAAAATTCCCTTCCATGAGAAAACCGGAACACTCGACTCATCCGGCAGGAAACGGACTTTAGAAAGAAGCGCTCCGGCAACCAAGTCGAAAAGCGCCGGGAAAGTCGAAAAAAGCCCGGAAATCCGGGGTTCTTCACATGAAAAAGCCGGGCTCAAGGCCCGGCTCTCTCTTTGTGCATTGCAACTTTAGCAAGAGCTAATGCGCCAGCGATTTACCAGCTTCGTCCCCGACATCGACCACGGCCGGCGCATTGACGGGTTCGACCCACTGGATCGGTTCCGGCATGCGCACCAGCGCATGGCGCAACACTTCGCCAACCCGTGAGACCGGAATGATCTCCATGCCGCTCTTCACGTTCTCCGGAATCTCCGCCAGATCCTTGGCGTTCTCTTCCGGGATCAGCACCTTCTTGATGCCGCCGCGAAGTGCGGCAAGCAGCTTCTCCTTGAGGCCGCCGATCGGCAGCACCCTGCCGCGCAGCGTGATCTCGCCGGTCATCGCCACATCGGCCTTGACCGGGATTCCGGTCAGCACCGAGACGATCGCCGTCGCCATCGCCACGCCAGCCGACGGTCCGTCCTTGGGCGTTGCGCCTTCCGGCACGTGGACGTGGATATCGCGCTTGTCGAACAGCGGCGGCTCGACGCCGAAATCGATGGCCCGCGAGCGGACGTAGGACGCCGCCGCCGAAATCGATTCCTTCATCACGTCGCGCAGATTGCCGGTCACGGTCATGCGGCCCTTGCCGGGCATCATGACGCCTTCCACCGTCAACAGCTCGCCGCCGACTTCGGTCCAGGCGAGCCCGGTGACCACGCCGACCTGATCGTCGCTCTCGACCTGGCCGAAGCGGAAGCGCGGAACACCAAGGTAATCGGCAAGATTGTCCGCCGTGATGTTGATCGTCTTCTTCTTCGTCTTCAGGATCTCGGTCACGGCCTTGCGCCCGAGCTTCATCAGCTCGCGCTCCAGGCTCCTGACGCCCGCTTCACGGGTGTAGGTCTGGATGATGCCGCGGATCGCGTCCTCACCGACGGAGAATTCCTTCGGCTGCAACGCGTGGTCGCGGATCACCTTGGGCATCAGGTGACGTTTGGCGATCTCGATCTTCTCGTCCTCGGTGTAGCCGGCGATACGGATGATCTCCATGCGGTCCATCAAGGGCGCAGGGATGTTCAGCGTGTTCGCCGTCGTCACGAACATCACGCTCGACAGGTCGTATTCGACCTCGAGGTAGTGGTCCATGAACGTCGAGTTCTGCTCGGGATCGAGCACCTCGAGCAAAGCCGATGACGGATCGCCGCGGAAATCCTGGCCCATCTTGTCGATCTCGTCGAGCAGGAAGAGCGGGTTGGATTTCTTCGCCTTCTTCATCGACTGGATGACCTTGCCGGGCATCGAGCCGATATAGGTGCGGCGGTGACCGCGGATTTCGGCCTCGTCGCGCACGCCGCCCAGCGCCATGCGGATGAACTCACGGCCGGTCGCCTTGGCGATCGACTTGCCGAGCGAGGTCTTGCCGACGCCGGGAGGTCCGACGAGGCACAGGATCGGCCCCTTCAGCTTCTTCTGGCGGCTCTGCACGGCGAGGTATTCGACGATGCGGTCCTTGACCTTGTCGAGGCCGAAATGATCGGTATCGAGCACGTTCTGGGCAAAGGCCAGATCCTGCTTGACCTTGGAGTTCCTGCCCCACGGGATTGACAGCAGCCAGTCGAGATAGTTGCGCACGACGGTCGATTCAGCCGACATCGGCGACATTGTCCGCAGCTTCTTCAGCTCGGCTTCCGCCTTTTCGCGGGCCTCCTTGGAGAGCTTGGTCTTCTTGATGCGCGCCTCGATCTCGGCGGCCTCGTCGCGGCCGTCCTCGCCCTCTCCGAGCTCCTTCTGGATCGCCTTCATCTGCTCGTTGAGGTAGTATTCGCGCTGCGTCTTCTCCATCTGGCGCTTGACGCGCGAGCGGATACGCTTCTCCACCTGCAGCACCGAGATTTCGGCTTCCATGAAGCCCATCGCCTTTTCCAGCCGTTCCTTGACGGACAGCGTGGCGAGCATCTCCTGCTTCTCGGGGATCTTGATGGCAAGATGCGAAGCGACCGTGTCGGCGAGCTTGGAATAGTCGTCGATCTGGCTGGCGGCACCCACCACTTCGGGCGAGATCTTCTTGTTCAGCTTGACGTAGTTCTCGAAGTCGGTGACGACGGAACGGGCCAGCGCCTCGATCTCGACCTCTTCCTCCTCCGGTTCGACCAGCGCCGCAGCACGGGCTTCATGGAAGTCAGGACGGTCGGTGAACGCGACGATTTTCGCGCGCGAGGCGCCTTCGACCAGCACCTTCACGGTGCCGTCCGGCAGTTTCAGCAATTGCAGCACATTGGCGAGCGTGCCGATGTCAAAGATGGCATCGGGCTCCGGATCGTCGTCGGCGGCATTCATCTGGGTCGCAAGCAGGATCTGCTTTTCCTGACCCATCACTTCTTCCAGCGCCTTGATCGACTTTTCACGCCCGACGAAGAGCGGAACGATCATGTGCGGGAACACCACGATGTCGCGCAGTGGGAGGACTGCGAAGACGCCGTCGCTGGGAGCCTTGGATAATTTGGCCATTGTCCAACCTTTCATGTCGCGGCCGCCAATCGGCCAACCGCGAATCTCATATTAACGACCGGGGATCGTTCCGCCTACCACCGTTTGTGACGGGAGTTTTACAGCACAGAATTCGGCACCACGGCCTTCTGCCATTAGTTGGAGGCACAGGGGGTAAAGATCAAGGGTCAACACGGTCCGTCCCTCCAATCCGCAGCGATGACGCGGTGTGACAGCAAAACGGCGCCCTGCGGCGCCGTTTCAGAAAAATCCATTGCCGGCTCACGTCAGGCGCTGACGTTGCCCTTCTTTTCCTTCTGCTCGGAATAGATGTAGAGCGGCCTGGCGTTGCCTGACACCACCTCTTCCGAAATAACGACTTCGCGCACGCCTTCCAGCGCCGGCAGTTCGAACATGGTGTCGAGAAGGATCGCTTCCATGATCGAACGCAGGCCGCGCGCGCCGGTCTTGCGGTCGATGGCGCGCTTGGCGATCGCCGACAGCGCGTTCTCGTGGAAGGTCAGGTCGACATTCTCCATCTCGAACAGCCGCTGGTACTGCTTGACCAGCGCGTTCTTCGGCTCGGTCAGGATCTGGATCAGCGCCGGCTCGTCGAGGTCCTCCAGCGTCGCCAGGACAGGCAGACGGCCGACGAACTCGGGAATGAGGCCGAACTTCAAGAGATCCTCAGGCTCGACCAGGCGGAAAACATCGCCGGTGCGGCGATCCTCGGGCGAAGCGACGATGGCGCCGAAACCGATCGAGGTCTTCCTGCCGCGATCCGAGATGATCTTGTCCAGGCCGGCGAAAGCGCCACCGCAGATGAACAGGATGTTGGCGGTGTCGACCTGCAGGAATTCCTGCTGCGGATGCTTCCTGCCGCCCTGCGGCGGCACGGAGGCGACAGTGCCTTCCATGATCTTCAAAAGTGCCTGCTGCACGCCCTCGCCCGAGACGTCGCGGGTGATCGAGGGATTGTCCGACTTGCGCGAGATCTTGTCGATCTCGTCGATATAGACGATGCCGCGCTGGGCGCGCTCGACATTGTAGTCGGCCGACTGCAACAGCTTCAGGATGATGTTCTCGACATCCTCGCCGACATAGCCGGCCTCGGTCAGCGTCGTCGCGTCGGCCATGGTGAAGGGGACGTCGATGATGCGGGCCAGCGTCTGCGCCAGCAGCGTCTTGCCGCAACCGGTCGGGCCGATCAGCAGGATGTTAGACTTCGCCAGTTCGACGTCGTTGTTCTTGCCGGCATGGGCGAGGCGCTTGTAGTGGTTGTGGACGGCCACCGACAGCACGCGCTTGGCGTAGGGCTGGCCGATGACGTAGTCGTCGAGAACCTTGAGGATTTCCTGCGGGGTCGGCACGCCCTCGCGCGACTTCACCATCGAGGTCTTGTTCTCCTCGCGGATGATGTCCATGCACAGTTCGACGCATTCGTCGCAGATGAACACCGTCGGCCCGGCGATCAGCTTGCGCACTTCGTGCTGGCTTTTGCCGCAAAACGAGCAATAAAGCGTGTTCTTGGAATCACCGCTGTTGTTGCCGACCTTGCTCATTTTCCTGTCCTTTCATGGCCGCCCGCCGATGGTCTGGTTGAAAGGGCGCATATTCAATCTATCGCGGGAATCCGCTGCCGCCAGTGCCCGGCTCCCGCAACGCATTCCGTACGAAACACAAATCGGAAAACGGGGCAATGATTCGAACAACCCCACGCAAAGCTAAGCCGTCGAAAATCAACATAGCCTTAACGTAGGCAATTGCACCCGTCGAGGGAACAGCCAATTGTGGCCGAAATGCCGCAACCTGCGCCAAAAGCGCGTGATCCCGCCACTCATTGCCACCGCGGGGCCACCGCGGGCCTATAAGGCAATACCTTCGACCGGCTCACGTGACGAAATGACCTTGTCGATGAGGCCGAAATCCCTGGCCTCGTCGGCAGTCATGAAATGGTCACGGTCGAGCGTTTTTTCAATCTCATCGTAGCTCTTGCCGGTGTGCTTGACGTAAACCTCGTTGAGGCGGCGCTTCAGCTTGATGATGTCCTGGGCATGGCGCTCGATGTCGGAAGCCTGGCCCTGGAAGCCGCCGGAAGGCTGGTGGACCATGATGCGGGCGTTCGGCGTGGCAAAGCGCATGTCCTTGTGGCCCGCCGTCAAGAGCAGCGAGCCCATCGAGGCGGCCTGACCGATGCAGAGCGTCGACACGGCAGGCTTGATGAACTGCATCGTGTCGTAGATCGCCATGCCGGAGGTGACGACGCCGCCGGGCGAGTTGATATAGAGGTTGATTTCCTTCTTCGGATTCTCGGCCTCGAGGAACAGCAGCTGCGCGCAGACCAGCGTCGCCATGCCATCCTCGACCGGGCCGGTGATGAAAATGATGCGCTCCTTGAGGAGCCGCGAGAAAATGTCGTAGGCCCGCTCGCCGCGATTGGTCTGTTCGACCACCATCGGAACGAGGTTCATGTAGGTTTCGACGGGGTTCTTCATGGACTATCCCTTTTTGAGGATGGGATTCCGGCGCCGGAGATTTGCAATCGGGCAGAATCGGTTCTGGATCGTTATTGTGTAAATAGGATGCCGGCTCACCCTAGCGCAAGGCCGCCTCTCCTAGCCATCCGGTTAAGTCGAATCAAGGTTTCCAATCCAGTTTCGCCTGTCGCCGTGCCGGCAGCCCCTCTCCTGCCGTGGGAAGGGGCGCTCATGCTTGGCCGTTGTTTAGCAGTTTCTTAACCCCATCGCTTAACGAAAAGTGGTGAAACCGCTTTTTCCGGCCACGGCTTACCCTACAATTCAACGTTGAACTCGCTTCACGCAGTTCAAACAGGGGGAGTGCGATGATCAAGAAAGTTGCTTCCTTGGCCCTTACCAGCATCGCCGTATTCGGCATGGCGTCCGAAACGGCGGCCGGCGGACGCGCGGTCGAATGCTACGAGCAGGTCAATCGGCCGGCCGTCTACGACACCGTCTACGAGGATGTGCTCGTCAGCCCAGCCGGCCAGCAGGTGCAGTATGAAGCGCCGATCTACGGGACGCGCGAGCGCGTGGTGCAGATCGCGCCGGCGCGCGTCAGCTACGAGATCGTGCCCGCCATCACCCGCACCATCTACCGGTCCGTGAGGGTCGATGACGGCGGCTATTCCTGGGAATGGCGCATCATCAATGGCCGCAAGGTGCTGTGCAAGGTCAGGCACAAGGCGCGCTATGAACGCATTGCCGAGATCGTCGTGGTTGAGCCGGAACGCCGGCGGCGCGTTGTCCTCCCCGCCGAGTACGAGGGCGTCGCCGAAGAGGTTCTCGTGCGGCCGGAGCAACGGCGCATCATCAACATTCCGGCGTCTTATCAGACAGTGGCCCGCCGCGTGGTGGTCAGGGAGGGCTCATCCAGCTGGCGCCGCGTGCATATTCCGAGGCATTGCCAGTATTAGCGCTCAGGCCACCTCCGCCCTGAGCCATTTCTTCAGGCCGTCGACATCGCCATTGCCGACGCAGGCCGCAACCCTTCTGCCGACCGCCGCGCCGAACTTGTAGCCGTGGCCGGAGCAGGCCGAGACGACCAGGCATCTGCCTTTCCGGTGGGCCAGAAATTTCTCGTCGGCGGTGAATGTGTAGGCGCAGGTGACCACGTCGGTGACCTTGTACTCGTCGATACGGGCAATCGGCGGTGAAAACAGGTTGCGGATCGCCTCGCCTTCGCCCGGCACCGGCTGACGGTTCCAGTCGGCATCGCTGGTCGGCACCCTGTGCAGGCCTGAGCCGAATTTCATGCCGGCCCCGCCCGAGGGCGGGATGGCGTAGCCGTCGACAGTGCCGCCGATGTTGAGGACGACCGGTGCTGCCTGCCAGACCGCTTTCAGGTCCGTCGGCGGTTCGACATAGGCGAGCGCGGTGCGCCAGGTTTTCAGCTCGCCATCCAGCTCCGGGAACAGTGTTAGCACCCAGGCGCCGGCAGCGACGACGATCCGGTCGGCCTGCATCGTTTCGCCGCCCGCCAGCACGACATGCCCGGCGTCGGCGTCGATCTCGACCACCTTGCTGTTCTCATAGACATTGGCGCCGTTCGCGCGCAGCCACCTGGCGAGGCCGGCAGCGATCTTGCGGCAGTGCAGCGCGCCGCCGTCCGGCGAAAAATACGCATAGCGGAATGAACCAGGTTCTAGGAACGGCCAGCGTTCGACCGCGGCGTCCGGCTCGAACAATTCGAACGGGTAGTTCCCGGCTTCCATGCCTTCGCGGTATTCCTCGGCCTCATCGCCCGGCTGGCGCGAAATGCAGATGAAGCCGCGCGGATCGAGATGGCTTTCACCGAGATCGGCCCACATCTCGTCCCAGGCTTCGTAGGCTTCGGTGATCAGCCGGCCGTAGCCCGTTCCGGCCCGGTAGGCGCGGCGGATGATGCGATGATGGTCAGCGGAGGCGGCGAGCGGATTGGGGATCGGTCCCTGCTCGACGATCGAGACGAGGTGCCCGGCCTTGACCAGCGACCACGCCGTGGAAAGCCCGGCAATGCCTGCACCGACCACGATCACATTCATGAAAACCGTCCTTCCGCAGCCGCTTCGGCGGCTCGCCTCACGGGAGGGCCAACATACGGTCTGGCACCAGACTGGCAAGCCGCGCTAATGATCTGGCATGACCGAATTGAAGCCGTCCTACCTTGCCTTTGATCCAGCCACGCGTCGCCTGCGGCTCGATCCGCACGAACCGGCTTTTTTCCAGAATCCTTACGAAGCCTATGCCTTCCTGCACGGCGCATCGAACGCCTTCTTCTGGGAAGAATTTGGTTTCTGGTGTTTTGGCGGCTTCGACGACGTCAACCGACTGCTGCGCGATCGCCGCTTCGGCCGCCAGAACCCGGCCGGCATTCCGGACAGCCGGGGCATCGGCCAGGACCGCACGCACCTCAGCGCCTTCGACGGCATCGAGGCCAATTCGATGCTGGAGCTGGAGCCGCCTGTCCACACACGGCTCAGAACGCTGGTCAACCGCGCCTTCGTCTCGCGCCAGGTCGAGCGGCTCAGGCCACGTGTCGAGGCGCTGGCCAACGAACTGATCGACCGTTTCGAACCAGGAGGAGTCGACCTGCTGCCGGCATTCGCAGCTCCCTTGCCGATCACCATCATTGCGGAGATGCTCGGCGTGCCGGTCGACATGGGGCCGCAGCTGCTCGACTGGTCGCATCGGATGGTCGCCATGTACATGCATGGCCGCACCCGCGAGACGGAGGACACGGCCAATCGCGCCGCGCGCGACTTTTCCGATTTTCTGCGCGGCTACGTCGCCGAGCGGCGAAAGAGGCCGGGCGAGGATCTTCTGTCGCTGCTGATTGCGGCACAGGAGGACGGCCAGAAACTGTCGGAGGACGAGCTGGTATCCTCGGCCATCCTTTTGCTCAATGCCGGCCATGAAGCAACTGTCCACCAGACCGGCAATGCGGTGCGCTCGATCCTTGCGCAAGGCGGCGACCCGCGCCGCTTCTTCGCCTCACCGGAAGCAACAGCCGCGACGGTCGAAGAGTGCCTGCGCTTCGACGCGCCGCTGCACATGTTCACGCGCTACGCCTATCAGGAGGTCGAGGCCGGGCCGGGGATCATCGTCCAGCCGGGCGAGACGATCGGGCTGTTGCTCGGCATGGCCAATCGCGACCCTACTGCGTTTGCCGAGCCCCTCGCCTTCAGGCCGGACCGTGCCGACCAGAAGAACGTATCGTTCGGCGCCGGCATCCATTTCTGCATCGGCGCGCCGCTCGCCCGGCTCGAACTGCAGGTGTCGCTGAAAACCTTGTTCGACCGGCTACCGCAGCTGCATCTTGCCGAACAGCCGCGCTTCCGCGACACCTATCATTTCCACGGCCTGGAAACGCTCGCCGTCAGAATCTGAGGACGGCTTCCGACGACAGGCTTCGAAAGCCGGCTCCGGCGAATTCCGGTCAAATAGGTAACATCTCAAGGGTCGCGAGTGCCAAATAATCGCTGATCGAACGATGAAGCTACCGGAAGCAGGACCTCACACTAACAATCCCGGATGCCTATAGAAATTCGGTCATGAAGCTTGAAGAGAGACGGGATTTGAATCTTTTTGCGTCGTCTCGCGGACGATGTCGAGGAAGGCCTTCAGCACCGGCGAGGGTTGTTCATGCCGGTAGATGATTGAAGTGTCGATAGACAAGGTTCGTCCCTGGATAGGGCGATAAACGACGCCGCTCCGGCGCAAATTTTGCAGACAGGCGGGCAGCAGCGAGACGCCCAGCCCGACGGATACAAGTCCGATGATTGTCTGCTTCGGCGTTGCTTCTCGAACGATCCTCGGGCTGAACCCGGATGAACGGCACAACCCGACGATCTCGTCATAGAGGGATGGATTGATGCTGCGCGGGAACTGAATCAACGCTTCGGAGGCCAAGTCGGCTAGCGCGACCTCTGCTTCCGAGGCCAGCCGATGCGTTTCCGGCAAGGCCACGATCAGGGGTTCGACCAGTATGCTTTCGACCTTCAATGCGTTGTGAATGACGGGAGGATGAACAAAACCGATATCGAGCTGGCGTTCGGCCACAGCCCTGACTTGATTGGGAATGCGCAGGTCGGTCAGGCTCAACTCGACCTCGGGATAGCGCTTGGTGAAGCGTTGGACGACAGAAGGCACCACACTGTAGATAGCCGCGTCGATGAATCCGACAGCAAGATGGCCGGTTTCGCCACGATCGGCTTTGCGAGCAAGCTCCACCGCCTGCTCTGTCTGCTGAAGCACGGCCCTAACCTCATCAAGGAACACACGCCCCGCCGCAGTCAGTTCGACCTTGCGCTTGGTGCGCTCCAGCAAGCGCACACCCATCGCCTGTTCCAGTTGCTGGATCTGCTTTGTCAGGGGCGGCTGTGAGATATGCAAGCGCGCTGCCGCGCGCCCGAAATGCAGCTCTTCGGCGACGGCCATGAAGGACTGCATCAGCTTGTGGTTCATCGTCAGCCTTTAATTTCCCAAATAGAATTACCCATGGCTCAAACGATATTGGACGGAAAGTATCGGAATCTGCAAAACCCGGAAAGCTGCAAAATCCGGGAGACGCGCTTTGAAAAATTCCGAGATTTCACGCCGCCAGATGCTGAAAGTGCCGCTCATCGGCGCGACGATCGCCGCGGCATCTCAATCCGGTCTTGTCTGCGAGGCCTTTGCCCAACCCGTTCCAGCTTCGTCGCCAGCGCCCCCTGGCGCTTTCGCCCACAATGTCGAAGCAGTGGGCTATACCGATCTCGATCATCGCCCAGCCTTCAAAATGGCGATCAGGCAGGTTGGCGAACGTTGGTATCTCTACACTGGGCACTTCTGGCACTCCGGCTGGAGCATCGTGGACGTGACCGACCCGGCCAAGCCCGAGACGGTCAAGTTCGTACCCTATCTCGGCACGAATACTTGGACTCTACAAATAGATTTGTCCGGCGACACGATGGTGACCGCCCTCGAAAAGCCCTTTGCTAATTTCGGCGGTGACCCCGACGCACCGTTCGGCGAAGGCGTTCTGATCTGGGATATCGCGGATCCCATCAATCCGAAACAACTCAGTCATTACCGCACCGGCGGAAACGGCACGCATCGCAACCTCTATCCCGGTGGACGTTATGTCCACCTTGCCGCCGGCATGCCGGGTTACAGGGGCAACATCTACGTCATCCTCGATATTTCGGATCGCTCGAATCCGCGCGAAGCCGGACGCTGGTGGGTGCCGGGCCAGCACGAGGCCGGCGGCGAGAGCTTTGCGGCTGCGAAGCCCGCCGCCGACCAGGAGACCGCCGATCGCTACCGGTTGCGACTGAAGCCGCAATGCATGTGCGGCGCCTTCTGCGCCAGCACGGGCGAGGATGTCTCGCTGCACGGCCCGCCTTATGTCACCGGCGATCTTGTCTATTTGCCTTATGGTGCGGCGGGAATCGTTGTGCTCGATATTAGCGACGTCTCCCAGCCGAGGCAGGTCGGCGGCCTGAGCTTCAGCCCTCCGTTTCATTCGCGCTTCGGTGTGCATAGCGTGCTGCCGATTCCAGAGCGCGGCATTGCCTTCGCCAATTCGGAGAACGTCACCTATGGACTTGGTCCGATGCATCACGCTTCGATCGTCGATATTTCCGATTCCAGTGAACCCTTCCTGCTGTCGCTGTTGCCCGAACCAGTGCCACCCGAAGGCGCTCCCTATTCGGATTTCACAACTCGTGGCGGCTGGCGCGGGCCGCACAACATCAACCACCACCAGCATCATCCCGATGTCCAGAAACAAGGCGATCTGTTCTATATCGCGCACTTCAACGCTGGGCTCAGGGTCTATGACGTCTCGAATACTCGGCTTCCGCGCGAGGTCGGCTACTTCATCCCGCCGGAGCCAGTCCGACGCTACGGCCCTATGCCGGAAGACAAGCTGGTTGTTCAGACCGAGGACGTGGTCGTGGACCGGCGCGGCTTCATTTACATAACTGACAAGAACCAGGGGCTCTGGATTCTCCGCTACACCGGCCCGCGGCCGGAAACGGATCGAACGTGACGGTCACATTCACCCTGAATGAAGCCTTAGTCGGAGCGCGGAAGCGGAGGCAGTCATGATTTGCTGGGAAAGTTTCATGGCACCGCGACATGATGAGCCGATACGGATTTTCCGACACGGACATCGATTCCCTTTTGTAAAGTCCGGCGCGATGCGAGATCAAAGCTTGATCACATACTCCTTGCGAGTCGTTTCAAGCACTTCCCAGCTCCCCTTGAAACCCGGCCTCAGCACGAAACTATCGCCGGCTTTGACGGTGCGCGCATCGCCGCCGTCTTCGGCGATCACCGAAACCCCTGACAGGATGTGGCAGAACTCCCACTCATCATATTCGATGCGCCATTTGCCCGGCGTTGCTTCCCAGATGCCGGCATAAAGGCCACCCGCCTGTTCCTCGACATTCCAGGTGCGGAATTTCGGTTCGCCTGAAATCAGGCGATCCGGCGCCGGTGCGCCATGCTCGGCTTCGACGGTGTCGACGCCGACGGAAAGAAATTTCGGCGTGGTCATGGCGATCAAACCTTGGCGAGAGCCTGTTCCAGATCGGCGACGATGTCGTTGACGTCCTCGATGCCGACCGAAAGCCTGACCGTGTCCGGCCCTGCCCCCGCGTTGATCTTCTGCTCGTCGGAAAGCTGGCGATGCGTGGTCGATGCCGGGTGGATGACCAGCGACTTGGTGTCGCCGACATTGGCCAGGTGCGAGAACAGCTCGAGCGCCTCGACGAACTTGATGCCCGCGGCATAGCCGCCCTTCAGCCCGAAAGTGAACACCGCGCCGGCGCCAAGCGGCGAGTACTTCTTCTGCAGCGCATTGTTCTTGTCGCTGGGCAGGCCGGGATAGGACACCCAGGCGACCTTGGGATGGTTGGAAAGCCATCCGGCGACCGCCGCCGCATTGTCGCAGTGGCGCTGCATCCTGAGCGGCAAGGTTTCCAGACCGGTCAGGATAAGGAATGCGTTGAACGGCGAAATCGCCGCGCCGATGTCGCGCAGGCCGAGCACGCGAGCAGCGATGGCGAAGGCGAAATTGCCGAAGGTCTCGTGCAGGACGAGGCCGCCATATTCGGGGCGCGGCTCCGACAGCATCGGATATTTGCCCGACTTCGACCAGTCGAAGGTGCCGCCGTCGACAATGGCGCCGCCGATCGAGTTGCCGTGGCCGCCGATGAACTTGGTCAGCGAATGCACGACGATGTCGGCGCCATGCTCGATCGGCCGCAGCAGATAGGGCGAGGCCAGCGTGTTGTCGACGATCAGCGGCAGGCCGTGCTTGCGGGCAATGTCGCCGATCTTCTCGATATCGACGAAGACGCCGCCCGGATTGGCCAGGCTCTCGATGAAGATTGCCTTGGTCCTGTCGTCGATCTGGCTCTCGAAGGTCGAGATGTCACTGGTGTCGGCCCAGCGCACCTGCCAGCCGAAATTCTTGAAGGCGTGGCCGAACTGGTTGATCGAGCCGCCGTAAAGCTTTGTCGCTGAAACGAAATTGTCGCCCGGCTGCATCAGATTGTGGAAGACCAGCACCTGCGCGGCATGGCCGGAGGCGACCGCAAGGCCTGCCGTGCCGCCTTCGAGTGCCGCGATGCGCTCTTCCAGCACCGCCTGGGTCGGGTTCATGATGCGGGTGTAGATGTTGCCGAACGCCTTCAGCCCGAACAGCGAGGCGGCATGGTCGGCATCGTCGAAGACGAAGGAGGTGGTCTGGTAGATCGGCGTCGCTCGCGCGCCGGTCGCCGGATCCGGCTTGGCGCCGGCATGGACGGCGAGCGTGTTGAAACCGGGCGTGCGGGCCATCGAAAAAAACCTCCCTGAATGGTGAATGGTGAATGGTGAATGGTGAATGGTGAATGGTGAATGGCAAAGTCGGCCAGCCCCACCCTGATTGCAAGCGGCTCATATGCCGCCTTGCCGGCCTTCCAGAAAAATCCTTCTATTCACCATTCACTATCCATTACCTACTTCTGGCGAACGCCGAAACTCTGGAACCCCGGCCGCATCAGCGGCTTCTTCGACGACAGCACGCCTGAATTGACGCCGGTCCAGCCGATCTCGCCGGACAGCTTGCCATATTCGATCTTGGGGCAACGGTTCATCACCACCTTGATGCCGGCGGCTTCGGCGCGTGCGGCCGCCTCGTCATGGCGTATGCCAAGCTGCATCCAGATGACCTTCGGCAGCGGATCGAGCCGCAGCACCTCGTCGACAATGCCCGGCACGGCAGCGGAAGCGCGAAACACGTCGACCATATCGACAGGTTCCGGAACGTCGGCGAGCCTGGCATAGGTCATCTGGCCCAGAATCGCCTTGCCGGCCTGGCCGGGATTGATCGGGAACACCGAAAACCCCTTGCCGAGCAGATATTTCAGCACGAAATAGCTCGGCCGCACATCGTTGGCCGACGCGCCGACCATGGCGATGGTCTTCACGGAATTGAGAATGCCGGCGATATAGGCGTTGTCGTAGGCGTCGTGGTTCATGCCTCGTCATACAGCGCTTCGGAGTGAGGTGCCAACAGCCGAGCAAGTGGCTTGCAATGGGCCAGGGAGAACGTCGTCAGCCCGGCAGCGAAATCGATCCGTCTTCCGCGATCGGAAAAGCGGGATTGTGCGCGACTTCCCAGACATGCCCGTCCGCATCGGCGAAATAGCCGTACCAGCCGCCCCAGAAGGCGCGCCCGGCCGGCTTGACGATCTTGCCGCCGGCCTTCTCAGCCGCCGCAAGCACTTCGTCGACCTCGGCGTCAGAGCGGGTGTTGTAGGCAAGGTAGACGGCCGAAGGTGCCTTGCTGAAGGTCACGCCCGAATCCTCTTCGGCGCTTTGCCGCGGGAACAGGCCGAGAATGGCGCCGCCCATCTGGAAGAAGGCAACGCCCTCGGTGATCCCGGCATGGCGCTTCAGGCCCATCGCCTCATAGAAGCGCACCGCGCGGTCGAGATCGTCGGTAGCTATGGTGATGATGGAGATGCGCGGTTCCATATCCGCCTCCTATTCCTCCGGCCATTCCGGCTTGCGCTTTCCGATGAAGGCGCCAATGCCCTCTTCCGCATCGCGCGCCAGCATGTTCTCGACCATGACGCGCCCGGTGTAATCATAGGCCTCGGCCAGCCCCATTTCTGCCTGTTCGTAGAAGGCTTCCTTGCCGATCTTGACGACCAGGGAGGATTTGGACGCGATGGTTTGCGCGTATTTGGTGACAATCTGATTCAGATATTCGCGCGGCACGACGCGGTTGACCAAGCCGAATTCCTTGGCGGTTGCCGCATCGATCGTCTCGCCGGTCAAAAGCATCTCCATGGCGTGCTTGCGCGAGACGTTGCGCGACAGCGCCACCATCGGCGTCGAGCAGAACAGTCCGATATTGACGCCAGGCGTGCAGAAGGTCGCCTCGTGCGAGGCGATGGCGAGATCGCAGCTGGCAACCAGCTGCAATCCGGCCGCCGTCGCCAGACCGTCGACTACGGCGATCACCGGCTTAGGATGGCGAACGATCGCCTGCATCAGTGAAGCGCAGGCGGAAAAGGTCTTTTCGAAGAAGCCCCTGCCGCGATCGGCATCGGCGCGGTGCGCGCTCAACTCCTTGAGGTCGTGTCCGGCGCAGAACACTTT
The DNA here is from genome assembly GCF_040321675.1 of Mesorhizobium sp. M0296. Taxonomy (NCBI): domain Bacteria; kingdom Pseudomonadati; phylum Pseudomonadota; class Alphaproteobacteria; order Hyphomicrobiales; family Phyllobacteriaceae; genus Mesorhizobium; species Mesorhizobium sp. M0296. Next base: position 123,892 of record NZ_JAMYRZ010000008.1, on the reverse strand, counting down.
GCCGGCCGCCCCAAGGACAATGACGCGGACGGACTTGTCGGCCTTGGCGCGGTCGAGTTCCGCCGTCAGCGCCGCCATCACTGCAAGCGAAAGAGCATTGGCCGGCGGATTGGCGAGCGTCAGGCGCAGCACGCCCTTGTCCAGCCGGGCGGTGACCGGCCCTTCGGCAACGGCAGGCTTGATGGCGACGATTTCGGCCATAGGTCGTTCCTCCCCGATTCCGGATCGATGATGGACTAAACTAGTATGCCGTCTCGCTTCGTCCAACTCCCTCGTCCGCTTCTGCCACAATGAATGGCTGTTGCCAGAAACGGCATGCTGCGCTCAAACAGGCAGGCGCAAACGAGAGACCGCCATGCCTGCCCACAGCAATCTCAAGCCGGTGCTGACGGCTGCCGAAATCAACGCGCTGATGGCGACCGTTTTCCCGCAGCTCAACGACCAGTTCACCTTCTATGAGGCGTTGCAGGTGTTTCCAGGCGGCTGCATCGTGCGGCTCAATGCCGACGAGCGCCATTTGCGTCCCGGCGGCACCGTGTCGGGTTCGGCGCTGTTCACGCTGGCCGACATAGGCGGCTATGTCTGCGTGCTCTCGCATGCCGGGCCGGATGCGCTTTCGGTCACCACCAGTCTCAACATCAATTTTGTCCGCAAGGCCGAGGCCGGGCCGATCGACGGCCATTGCCGCATCCTCAAGCTCGGCAAGAGCCTGATGGTGTTCGATATCGACATCGTCGCCGGCCCGAAGGGACACACGGTAGCGCACGCAACGGGCACCTATTCGATCCCGCCAAAGCGAGCGCCGGCCTGATGCTTTCGATTGAATTTTTCCTTGATGTGTATATATGTGCGCATGGGTGATCTTTGCTGGAGCGTGACAGCCGCAAAATCGTGAAGCGTCTCAAGGACGACGGTTTCGAGCTGGTTTCCATACGCGGCTCACATCACAAGTTCCGAAAGGGCGAGATCGTGTTGATCGTTCCGCATCCGGAGAAGGATCTACCAACCGGTACAGCTCGCGCCATCGCCAAGCAAGCGGGCTGGATATAGGCGACCTGAAGCGGCTTGGAGGCTGAGATGAAGAACTATTTCGCGTTGGTCGATAAAGATCCCGACAGCGCGTTCGGCATTCGCTTTCCCGACATTCCCGGCTGCTTTTCAGCCGCGGACGAGGCGGAAGACATCGTACCGAATGCAGTCGAAGCATTGCAACTGTGGGCGGAGGATATGCCTGTTCCCGAACCGTCCAGCCACGAGGCGATCATCGCGCTTGCGGATATACGCAAAGCACTTGCTGAAGGAGGCTATCTGGTCTCGGTACCACTCATCGACAATGACAGCGCCGTCGTGAGGGCGAATGTGACTTTCGAGCGTGGCGTTTTGCGGGCGATCGACGCCGCAGCGCGCGACCGAGGCATAACGCGATCGGCATTCCTCTCCAGCGCAGCTCGCAAGGAAATCGAGGCAAAGCACTGAGACTTGCCCGACATAGAGCCAAAATCGCGATGTGGTAAAATCATACCTTTAACACAAGTCCTTGTTTTCATTTGGCTTTATCTTCTGGCAAGTGTTTCATGCGCCTTGACGCGGTCGAACCCCTCCCCTATAAGCCGTGACGAAGCAGCGGCCCGCAAAGGCCGCCGTTTTGTTATTGGCGGCGGGCAAGCGCCTTTCGCCAATCCAAGCAACAAGAAACGCCTTCTTTTGAAGGTCCGAACCGAAAGCAACAATCCATGGCAACCTTTTCGCAGAAGCCTGCGGATGTGGTGAAGAAGTGGGTGCTGATCGACGCCGAGGGTCTCGTCGTCGGCCGTCTCGCCACTGTCATCGCCAATCATCTTCGCGGCAAGCACAAGCCCACCTTCACCCCGCACGTCGACGACGGCGACAACGTCATCGTCATCAATGCCGACAAGGTGGTGTTCACCGGCAAGAAGTTCACCGACAAGGTCTATTACTGGCACACCGGCCACCCCGGCGGCGTCAAGGAGCGCACCGCGCGCCAGCTACTCGAGGGTCGTTTCCCCGAGCGTGTCGTCGAGAAGGCCGTCGAACGCATGATCCCGCGTGGCCCGCTCGGCCGTCGCCAGATGAAGAACCTCCGCGTCTATGCAGGCACGGAACATCCGCATGTCGCCCAGCAGCCCGTCGTCCTCGACGTGGCCAAGCTGAACGCCAAGAACAAGAAGGTTTCGTAAGATGGCTGAGCTTTCCTCGCTCGCAGAACTCGGAGCTGCCACCGGCAATACCAACACCCAGCCGGCCGCACCCGTCCACGTCCAGAAACTCGATAAGTCGGGCCGCGCCTACGCCACCGGCAAGCGCAAGAACGCCATCGCCCGCGTCTGGGTGAAGCCCGGCTCCGGCAAGATCGTCGTCAACGACAAGGTGTTCGCCGAATATTTCGCGCGTCCGGTGCTGCAGATGATCCTCAACCAGCCGATCATCGCCGCCAATCGCGCCGGCCAGTACGACATCGTTGCCACCGTCATCGGCGGCGGCCTTTCCGGCCAGGCCGGTGCCGTGCGCCACGGCATCTCCAAGGCGCTGACCTATTACGAGCCGGCGCTGCGCGCCGTGCTGAAGAAGGGTGGCTTCCTGACCCGCGACAGCCGCGTCGTCGAGCGCAAGAAGTACGGCAAGGCGAAGGCCCGCCGCTCCTTCCAGTTCTCGAAGCGTTAAACAAAGACCGGTTTTCTATCGATTTTTTCAGAGGGGCTGCGTATTCGCAGCCCCTTTTCTTTGTCGACATAGCAATCCCGCATCTTCAGGTGACCCTACGTAATATTAGTAGTATCTTAATTACAGGCGCGTTCCAGATCCCAGGGCAGCAGCCAACTCCACAGAGCGGGAGCTGTGCACGTTGCGACGCGCCGGTAACCCGACGCTCGCGAAGGAGGAGGCAATGCGCATCCATTCCAGCAGTGTGTTTCTGGCAGCTGTCGCCGCCACTTGGGCATTCGCCGCGCCTGCGGCCGACAAAAGCGACGAGCAGCTGATCGAGAATGCGATCACAGCGGCACCGGAGGCTGTCGGCAAAAACGCCGCCGTCGTGAATTGGGAGATGAAGACGTTGAGGAAGGGCACCAACGGCTTCACTTGCATCCCGGACGACCCGAGCACTCCCGCCGACGACCCAATGTGCACGGATGAGAACGGGATGGCGTGGATGCACGCGATCATGTCCAAGAAGGAGCCGCCTGCAGGGAAAGTTGCTTTCGCCTACATGCTAAAAGGAGGCGATGCGGCCAGCAATACCGACCCCTTTGCAACCAAGCCGCCGGAGGGGGCCGAATGGCTGCATGATGGTCCGCACGTGATGGTCATGAACGCACCAGACATGATGGCCTTGTATCCCCACGAGCCGAACCCCACACAGCCATACGTCATGTTCCCCGACACGCCCTACGCGCACCTGATGATTCCAGTCAAATAGATCAAGCAAGAGCTGCCGCGAAGCGTAGTGGCGGGTCACCTGAGGGAAGCGAGCCGCGCTTATTTTCGGGCGCGGCCCTCCCGGGTGTCAGGGCTGGCCGGCGGACGCCTTGATGAAGTCAATGAACGCCCGCAACGGTGCCGGCACGAGGCGCCGGCCGGGATAGTAAAGGAACGGCCCGGAGAAGCTCTGCCACCAGGGTTCGAGCAGCGGTTCGAGCGCCCCGCTCTCGAAGTGAGGGCGTAGCCAATCCTCGAACAGGCTGATGATGCCGGTGCCGGCGATGGCTGCATCGACTTTGAGGTCAGTCGCCCCGCCCAGGGTCACGAGAAGCGGCCCCGTCGGGTCGACCCGCACCACCTCGCCGTCGCGCTCGAATTCCCACGGCGGCATCGCACGGCTGGCAAAGCGGCCGCGCAGGCAGGCATGGCCGAGCAGGTCGCTCGGGTGTTGCGGCCGGCCATGACGATCCAGGTAGGCCGGGCTGGCGGCGGTGGCGAAGCGCTGCACGCGCGGTCCGATCGGCACAGCGATCATGTCCTGCTCCAGCCGCTCCTCATAGCGAATGCCGGCGTCGCACCCGGCCGCCAGCACATCGACGAAGCTCTCCTCCGAGATCACCTCCAACCGGATGCCTGGATAGGCGGCGAGAAAAGGCGGAACGATGCTGGGCAGCACCAGCCGCGCCGCGCTGACCGGCACATTGAGGCGCAACGTACCTGCCGGCCTGTCGCGAAAGCCGTTCACTACGTCGAGGGCCGACTCCACCTCGGTCAAGGCAGGACCGAGCCGCGCCAGCAGGCCTTCGCCGGCTTCCGTCAGGACAACGCTGCGGGTCGTCCGGTTGAGCAGCCTGACACCGAGCTGCGTCTCCAGGCGCCGCACCGCCTCGCTCAAGCCGGACGCACTGCCGCCGCTGGCGCGTGCCGCATCCCGAAAACCTTTGGCGCGCGCTACGGCCACGAAGGCGTTCAGGTCCCCGAGATCAATCTGCATTGTTCGTCGTTCCGCACAGCCCGTGCGAATTGTACCCAATTATCATGAGATCGGACAGCGTCTATCTGTGCACCGTTCCTGAAGGAGAAAGACCATGTCCAGCGTCGACCAGTCCGGCACATTCATCCTCGGCGACCGCCCAGTGAGACGGCTCGGCTACGGCGCCATGCAGCTCGCAGGGCCAGGCGTCTTCGGCCCACCAAAGGACCACGACGCGGCATTGGCCGTACTGCGCGAAGCCGTTGCACAAGGCGTCAACCACATCGACACCAGCGACTTCTATGGCCCGCACGTGACCAACCTGTTGATCCGCGAAGCGCTCGCACCCTATCCCGACGACCTCGTTATTGTCACCAAGATCGGTGCCCGACGCGGCACGGATGGCTCATGGCTGCCGGCCTTCTCGGCAGAAGAGCTGACACAGGCGGTGCACGACAATCTGCACAATCTCGGACTCGACGTGCTGGAGGTGGTCAACCTTCGGGTCATGTTCGACGCGCATGGCCCCGCCGAAGGGTCGATCGAGGCGCCGCTTAAGACGCTTGCCGAGCTCCAGCGACAGGGCCTCGTGCGCCACATCGGGCTGAGCAACGTCACCGCTGCGCAGATCGCCGAAGGCCGCAGGATGTGCAGGATCGTCTGCGTGCAGAACCAGTACAATCTGGCGCATCGGGGCGATGATGCCTTGATCAACGATCTCGCCCGCGACGGCATTGCCTATGTGCCGTTCTTCCCGCTTGGCGGCTTCAACCCGTTGCAGTCGTCGACCTTGTCCAAGGTCGCCGCACGCCTCGGCGCCACGCCCATGCAGGTCGCGCTCGTCTGGCTGCTTCGCCGCGCGCCCAACATTCTTCTGATTCCCGGCACGTCTTCCGTCGCGCATCTCAGGGAGAACCTCGCCGCTGCCGATCTCGAACTGTCGGACGATGTCATCAAGGAGCTGGATGGTGTGGCAATGGCGGCCTGCGGGTAGATTACCGAAGGCAGTGATGAGCCAATCTCCCCAAGTGGGTTCCCTTGCGGGGGAGATTGCCGGCAGGACAGCGAAGGCGCGCGACCTTGCAGGCGGGACAGCCGAGACGCTGAAGGATCGTCGCATTTTTCTGCGACTACGCCACATTTTGTTCTTGCTTTGTGCCGGCAGCTATGCTACTAATCTGGGTATGGTGCTAATTGGCTCCAACGACCCGCCCACAGAGGCGGGTTTTCTGTTTCTGGGTTCCTTCGAAAGTTTGGCGCTGCCGGCCTGGGGTCGGCGGGACAGCGCCCTTCTGCCCTGCCGGGCATCATTCCCACAAGAGGGAGATCCAATTCTCGCCGCGCCGGTCTAGTTGATGCTGGCCGTGTTGGCCGGCTCGGCCGGGCGCTTCTCACCGGCATAGGGCACGCGAAAACCGTTCGCCGCCAGCCAACTGATGGCGGCCTTCGGTTCATCGGTCTGGATGATGGTGGCGCCGCGCTCGACCCAGAAGCCATAAGTCTCGCGCGGGAGGCTGGCCGCAACCGCCAGCTCGTCGCCGCGACCACCGGCGAGGAAGCCGCCCGGCTTGTTGACGATGGCATAGGTGTCGGCCCAGATGTGCCAGTCGCCCCTCACCGCCAGCGCGCGCATACGCGGGCTGAACAGCGGGCCGCCGGTCTCGGTCAGTGTCTCTGATCCCGTGCGCCAGTTGATCATCTCGACCGCGCGCATCGGGAAGGCCCGGCTCACTTTCTCGGCAAACATGGCGTCGCGAACCGCGTCATCGGCGATAATCGGCATGAACTGGAAGCCGCTGCCGATCGCGTCCATGGCGGCCTTGACACTGGCAATCCGCTCCGCATTCCACAGGTTCTCCTTGACGATCACCTGTTCGGCCATGCCGAGGTCGCGCGCAACCGCGACCATGCCGACGAGGCTTTCGGTATCGAGCTTGTTGTCGAGATTGATGAGGATCCTGTCCCTGGTGGTCATCAACATCTCGCGCAACGTCGAGACCGTCTCGCCCGTAACGGCGCCGGTGCCTTCGATCACCAACCGGCACGTCTTGAGTTCGGCCATCGTGCGGTTGACCACCTCACCCTTGCAATTCGTCGTGCGGTCGAGCCAACTGTCATGCATGACGACGAACTGTCCGTCCTTCGAGCGCCTGATATCGACCTCGACGATTTCGGCGCCCATTGCGATCGACGCCTCGACTGCGGCGATCGAATTTTCGGGATAGAGCGTCTTGCCGGATTGCATGCCGCCGGCGCGGTGCGCGGCCACTATCACATGGTCGCGCCATTGGTTGGCGTGCTCGAAGCGGTCGAGGATCTGCCTGGCGCGCGTTTCGCCTGCCGAGGTCTGGCCAAGGGAGAGCGCCAGCGCCGCGGAAAGCAGAAGGCTCAGCCAAATCGTTCGCATGAGACAGGTCATTCGCACGAGAATCGCTCCGTACCGGGATCGCACCCCGGTTAAGCGATGCCCGTGACAGGCAGGTGAACGAAGCCGGCTTGCAAAATGCCGGAAAATCAGGTCAGCGCCGGCCGAGGCAGTCGTCGGCGGCTACTTTCGGTTGCTTGCCAGGCAATCTCCTGGCGAGCCATGCCGGGTTCGCCTGGCGAGCAAGGATTTGTGACCGGATCGAATGGCCATGATCCTCCGCAGGGGTCGCAATTCTGAGAATTATGTCCAATAAGGTTGCGCGTCGACGCACAGGAGATCGCTTCATGCCGCCAAGGACCATCGATCATGCCTTCACCACCCGCTCCAGGACGGGTGCGTCGTTCGAGCCGACCTATGCCGGCGCCCTGTCGTTCATGCGGCGCAAATATTCGAAGGACGTGAAGGACGCCGATGCGGTGGTGTGGGGCATTCCCTTTGACGCTGCGGTCACCAATCGGCCGGGCGCCCGTTTCGGACCGCAGGCAATCCGCCGCGCCTCGGCCATCCTCGACAACGATCCGCAATATCCGTTTTCGCGCGACCTGTTCGAACAGCTTGCCGTGGTCGATTATGGCGACTGCCTGCTCGACAGCGGCAATCACCAGAAGACGCCTGCCACGATCGAACGCGAAGCGGCGAAGATCCTGAAATCCGGCGCCTTTCTGCTGTCACTCGGTGGCGATCACTTCGTCACCTGGCCGTTGCTCAAGGCGCATGCCGCCATCCATGGCCCGCTGGCTCTGGTGCAGTTCGACGCACACCAGGACACCTGGCCCGACGACGGCAAGCGCATCGATCACGGCTCCTTCGTCGGCCGTGCAGTCAAGGAGGGCATCATCGACCCCGACCGGTCGATCCAGATCGGCATCCGCACCCACGCGCCCGACACGTTCGGCATCAAGATCCTGTATGGCCATGAAGTGGAGGAAATGCGTGCGTCGGACATCGCCTATGCCATCGTCGACCGTACGGGCGGCAAGAAGACCTACGTCACTTTCGACATCGATTGCCTGGACCCGGCTTTTGCGCCCGGCACCGGAACGCCGGTCGCGGGAGGCCCGTCTTCGGCAAAGATCCTGTCGGTGCTGCGCCAGATCAATCAGCTCGATATCGTCGGCGCCGACGTCGTCGAGGTTGCGCCAGCCTATGATCACGCCGATATAACGGCAATTGCCGGGTCGATGGTGGCCATGCACTATCTCGGGCTGTTGGCGGAACGAAAGGCCCGACTCGAAGAAATGAACCAGGGCAATCATGGCGTTGCCGGATTGAACCAGGCAAGCGGCATATAGCTTTGAGATAACAGGAATTTTGGCAAGCAATGAAACCGAAAATCTTCATCGACGGCGAGCACGGCACCACCGGTCTGCAGCTAAGGGCGCTGCTTGCCGAGCGTGGCGACTTGGAAATCATCTCCATCCCGACCGAGCGCCGCAAGGAAACGGCAGCGCGCGCCGAGTTCCTCAATGCTGCCGATGTCGCGATCCTCTGTCTGCCGGACGCAGCCGCCAAGGAAAGCGTTTCGCTGATCGCCAATGACACCACCAAAGTGATCGACGCCTCGACGGCGCATCGTGTCGCCGATGGGTGGGAATATGGTTTCGCCGAAATGGACAAGGACCAGGCGAAGAAGATCGCTTCGGCGAAGCGCGTCGCCAATCCGGGCTGCTGGCCGCAAGGACCAATCGCGACGCTGCGGCCGCTGGTTGCGGCGGGGCTGCTGCCGGCCGATTTTCCGGTCACCGTCAACGGCATTTCCGGCTATTCCGGCGGCGGCCGGCCGATGATCGAGGATTATGTCGGCAAGGGCGAGGATGCGCCGGAATTCCTGCCCTACGGGCTGACGCTGCAGCACAAGCACGTGCCTGAGCTTAGGACCTATGCTAAGCTTTCGCACGATCCGATCATGCAGCCGGCGGTCGGCAATTTCGCGCAAGGCATGATCACGGTGGTGCCGCTGCAACTCGGCGGCCTCGACCATGTGCCGACCGGCGCCGAGCTTCACGCGGCGATCGCCGATCATTTCGCTTCCATCGATGGCGGCGTGGTCGAGGTGGCGCCGTATCTGCATCAGGAACGCATGCCTGACATCGATCCGGAGATCTATAATGGCACCAACCGGATGAAGCTCTACGTCTTCGCCAATGACGATCGAGCGCAGGCGCTGCTGCTTGCGGTCTATGACAATCTCGGCAAGGGCGCCTCGGGCGCCGCCGTGCAGAACATGGATCTGATGCTCGGCCTCTAAATGGATGCGCCAGCATTTCCGAAGCGCTGGAAGGTCGGCGCGCCCGAACTCATCGCCGAAACGTTCAGCAGCCGCATCTGGAAGGTTCCTCGCGAAGACGGCTCGGCAATCGTCAAGGATCTAAAGCCTTTCGACGATGTCGAGGACGAGTTGCGCGGCGAGCATTTCCTCGCCTGGCGACGCGGCGAAGGCGCGGTGCGGCTGCTGGGCCGCGATGGCCACTGCATGCTGCTCGAATATGCTGGCGAAACCTCGCTGTCACAGATGATTGCGGATCAGGGCGACAATGCCGCCACCGCGATCGCGGCGGAGGTAATGGCCAAGCTGTTCTCGCCGTCGAAGCACCCTGCCCCGCCGGACCTTCAGCCGTTGCGGACCCGGTTTTCCAGCCTGTTCAAAAAGGCGAAGGCCGATCGCGCCGCCGGCGAAAAGAGCCTGTATGTCGAAGCTGCCGAAATCGCGGAACGGCTGTTGTCCAATCCGCACGACGTGCGGCCGCTGCATGGTGACCTGCATCACGACAACATCATGCACGGTCCGCGCGGCTGGCTGGCGATCGATCCAAAGGGCGTTCTCGGCGACCCCGGCTTCGATGCCGCCAATGTGTTCTACAACCCACTCGACCGAGACGATCTTTGCCTCGATCCGCGGCGGATCGCGCATATGGCGCATGTCTTTGCAGCAACGCTCGGCCAGTCGCCGCCCGCGATACTGGACCACGCCATCGCCTATGGCTGCCTGTCGGCTGCATGGCACCATGAAGATCGCAATGCGGTCGACGAAAACCGCGAACTGGCGATTGCCGCGGCAATCCGGCGGGTGCGGCTCAGCCTCTGAGAGCGATCTCGTGGGGCAGCGGGTAAGCGCCCTTGGTACCGCGCCAATGCGCGGCGGCGAAGCCCAGCAGAAACAGCGCGAATGCCTGATGCGTCAGGGCCATGTGCAGAGGCACCTGCATCAATAGCGTGCCGATGCCGATCGACGCCTGCACCACGACAATCAGGAACAGCAGCGTCGCGCGTCGGGCATGCGTCGTGCCCGGCAGGCGCTGGCGTGTCGCAATCATGTGCCAGAGCGCGACCGCGAAGATCGTGTAGGCGCCGACCCGGTGGACGAATTGCACCGTCTTCGGGTTTTCGAAGAAATTGCGCCATGCCGGCTCCAGCAGCAGCAGGTCGCCGGGAACCAGCTTGCCGTCCATCAGCGGCCAGGTGTTGTAGCTCAAGCCGGCGTCTAGCCCTGCGACCAGCCCGCCGAGATAGATCTGGACCAGCGCCAGCAGCACCAGGAAGCCGGCCAGACGTTGCGTCGAGCGGTCGGCAGCAGGTTCCGAGTGCGGCGCCAGCCCACGCGCGACCACCATGGTCGCCGTGAAGATCAGCGCCGCCAGCGTCAGATGCGTCGCCAGCCGGTATTGGCTGACCGAAACCCGGTCAACCAACCCGGACGCCACCATCCACCAGCCTATCGCGCCCTGCAAGGCGCCGAGAAGGAGGATGCCCGACAACTTCGTGCCGAGGCCCCGCTCGATGCGGCGCGTCGCCCAGAAGAGCAGCAGCGGCAGGGCGAAGACCACGCCGACACTACGCGCCAGGATGCGGTGCACCCATTCCCACCAGAAGATCGACTTGAACGCCTCGATGCTCATGCCGTTGTTGAGTTCGGCATATTGCGGGGTCTGCTGGTAGCGCAGGAACTCCTCCTGCCACTCGGCATCATTGAGCGGCGGTATGACGCCGTGTATCGGCTGCCATTCGGTGATCGACAGGCCGGAATTGGTGAGCCTTGTAGCGCCGCCGACCAGTACCAGCGCAAACAGCACCAGGAGCACGACATAGAGCCAACCGCGTACCAGCGCGCGGTTGCGAAGGTCGCGATCGCGGGCGGCGAAAGGCGCGGCATCGGATATGGCAGCAGCCATGGATTTGTCCCGGCGGTTGAAGTCGCGGATTGGTGAACCATCGCAACCCGGCTTGCAAGACCGGACAGCGCGGCACGCCGTCGCGCCGTTTCTGGCGGGTTGCGCGTATTGGCTGTTCGGCCTAAGCGATAGCGATCAACGAGGTCGCGCCATGCCCATTCGCCTGAAAAAGCTGATCGGAAGCTTCCTGCTGGTAGTGCTGGTCATAGTCTATGCGCTGGTCGCCTCGATTGTGGCGGTCGCCCAATTGTCGCAGTCCGGGCCGCTGGCGCACTTCATCTTCTTCCTGCTCAGCGGGCTTTTGTGGGTGCTGCCGGCGATGGGCATCATCAAATGGCTGATCCTGGAGCCGCGGCCGAAGGGGCGAGGCAACAGTTAGATCGTCACCACCGTCTTGCCGGCATTGGCCAGCGGCGTCGTCACGCCCGACAACATTGTTCGGATGTGGGCGACGCTCTGGTAGCGGCCATTGACCGAAATGCGCGGCAGGGCGTGCAGGAAGCCGGCATGCTCGGCGCGGAGTATGCCGTGGCGGGTCGTCACCGCCGAGGCGTAGCCGGCATCGCGGACTAGGCCTACTTCGCGGCGGCCGACGGCACTGGCATAACCGTAGGGATAGGCGAAATGGCGCGGCTCCTCGCCGAGTTTGGCCTGCAATATGCGCTTGACATCGCCGATCTCATGTCGCGCATCGCTCTCGGAAAGCCGCTTCAGATTGCAGTGATTGACGCTATGTGCGCCGATCGTCACCAGCGGGTGCCCGGCCATGGTGCGGATCTCGTCCCAGTTCATCAGCGTGCTCGGGCGCGGACCACCCAACTCGATGCCGTTCGAGCGCGCCAGATCCCGCAACACCGCACGCTGGTCCTGCTCGCGCACCTTCAGCGTCAGATGAGCGTGCAGGCGCGCATTGGCCTGGACCTTTTCTCCCGGACTCGAGCAGTCGATTGTCACCGGGCCATCCGGCGTCGTCAGCGTCAGGCGATCGCGCGCATTGACGATGTCCTCGACCACGTCCCACCACAAATCGGCAGCGCCGTCGATCAGCCCCGGCGCGACGTAGATGGTGATCGGCGCGCCGTGTTTCTCCAGCACCGGCAGCGCCTCGGTCATGTTGTCTCGATAGGCGTCGTCGGCGGTGATTGTCGCAAACTGGCCGTCCTTGTCGCCAGCCTTGATGCGCTCGATCGCCTCGTCAAGCGTGACGAAACTGTAGCCGTTCGCCTTCATGTCGGCGATCACGGTGTCGAGGAACCCGGGCGCGATGTTCAAGTGGCGGTTGACGCCGTTCGGCTTTTCCGGCGTCGCGGTAACCCGATGCAGCATCAGGATGGCGCCAAGGCCGCCGATAAACGGCTTGGCCAGCGGCGCGAGACCGGAATAGCGGGCGATATTGAGCGCCAGTTTGCGGATTGCCTCGCCCCCGTCGATCATTCATTCACCTTTTGCGCCTAAGCTCATCAAGCATGGAATGCGCCTGCGCGGGACCCCCAATCGCGACGAATACGCCCTAAGGATTGAGGTATGGTTGACGCCACCGCGTCATTTGACGGCAATCGGCTGGCAAGCAGCGAGGCGTCGCCGTGTGCCTTGCCGGCCGGCAAAGCCGGCCTGTCAACCTCGGTCGCCGATAGTGCGGCGTTGGCGGCGTACGCAGAATTCTGCCATTCGGCGCTTTTTGCCCCTGCGCAAAGCGCAGGCTGGATCCTGAACTGGGCCGCACATACCGACGCCGACGTTGTCGTTGCGACGCTGCGCGCCGAGGACAGGCCGGTTTTCTCACTGGCGCTGGAGGTCACTCGCAGTGGAGCGTTCCGCGTCGCCCGGTTCATGGGCGGCCGCCATGCAAACGGCAATTTTGCCGCCGCCGACCCGCAATGGCTGGCGAATGCCGATAGCGCGGCGATCCGCTCGATGCTGGCTGCGATTGCCAAGGCGCGGCGCGACATCGATCTTGTTGCGCTGGAGCGGTTGCTGCCCGATCTCGACGGCGTTGCCAACCCGCTCTCCGCCTTGCCGCATTTTTCGAGCCCCAATCTGTCGCTGGCCGCCGGTCTTGTGGGAGGATTTGACGCACTGCTCACCCGCGTGAGCGGCAAGCGCAGGCGCAAGAAGCATCGCTCGCAGGCGCGCAAGTTCGAGGCCGTTGGCAGCTATCGTCGCATCGAGGCGAGAACTGCGGACGAGGTGCACATGCTGCTCGATGCCTTTTTCGAGATGAAGGAATTCCGCTTCCGCAAGATGGGCATCGCCAATGTTTTCGGTGAGGCGGAGGTGCGCGCTTTTTTCCGCTCGCTGTTTGCCGACGCGCTTCAAGAGGAAGATCCGTCCTTCGTCCTGCATGGGCTGGAAGTCGCCGGCAAACTTCGTGCAGTCACCGGGTCGAGCCGCTCGGGCAAGCGGCTGATCTGCGAATTCGGGGCGATTGCCGAGGACGACCTCGCACACACCAGCCCGGGCGACTTCCTGTTCTTCGAGAACATCCAGGAAGCCTGCGAGGCGGGTTTCGAAATCTATGATTTCTCGGTCGGCGACGAACCCTACAAGCGATTGTGGTGCGATGTCGAAACGCAGCATTTCGAGGTGCTGGTTCCGCTGACGCCGAAAGGTCGTGCGCTGGCGCTTGCGCTCAGGCACGGCGCAAGCCTGAAGGCATTCATCAAGCACAGCCCAATGGTCTGGAAGCTGACCAAGCTGCTGCGCCGTAAAGCCGTGGGGCGGACAGCACCGGCCGCAGGCGAAGACGACAGCTGATTTCGATTTGAGAGAAAACTGCCTCAGGCGGCCGAGCGCCGTCCCGGCATTGGGCCCGGCGCCACATGGCCGATGGGCGTGACCAGCGTCAGGTCGGGATAGCCACTCTCGATGAGCGCGACCGCGGCCTGCGTCACCTCGTCGTCCGGCTCAAGCATGGAGAGCAAGACCTCGGTCCCCTCGCCCACCAGGCGGCTGATGCCTTGCGCGTCGGCCGGTCCGCATTCGACCACGACCAAATCATAGGCGGTGGTCAGCGACTGCATGATGATCGGCAGCCGGTCGGCGGCGCGCATGGCGCGGACCGGATCGGCTGTGCCGACGGGAATAACGTGGCAGTCCGAATAGAGATCGGGGTGGATCACATCGCTGAACTGCGCTTGCGAGGCGAGCAGATCGGTGATGCCCGGAAACAGCCCGCTGTCCAGCATCGGCCGCGAGGCGGCACCCGAAGCGGTGAGATCAAGCAGCAGCACGCGAAGCCCGGCGTCGGAGACTGCGCGCGCCACCAGCACTGCCGAGGCAGCCGCCTCGTCGCCTTCTGGCGACACGAATATGGCGCGGGCGGCACCGGTGGCGATCAGTTTTTCCGCGGCCTTGTCGATGTCGACCTCGCCGAGGATAGAACGTGCCGGTTCAATGTCTCCAGCGGCCATTTCAGAGTACTCCGGTTCGATTTTCTCGGCAGCCGCTTCCGCCACCGCGACGGGTTCCGGCTCCACTTTGCTTTCAATGATATTGTCGTCGTCGGCCTCATCGATCTCGACGACTGCCGGTTCGGACCGGCCAACCGACGGGTCGGGCTCGGCCATCACGCGTTCGGCCTGGACAGCCGGCATCGCAACCTGCTCGATGCGCTCGAAATGGGCACCGGCGGCCGGACGCATGGCGCGGCCGGAAAACAGTTCCTGCAGCAGCGTGACGATCGCCATGATGAGCAACGAGCCGACAAAGGCCGCACTGACAATCGGACCAATCTTGGGGAAATAAGGTTCGGCCGGCACCTGGGCGTCCGAAAATACGCGAGCGTCGACGGGCAGATAGTTGCGATCCTTGCGTGCGGCCGCCTGGAGATAGCTGGATGAATAGAGATCGAGCTGCTGACGCTTGGTCGCGGCATCACGCTGCAGCGCATCGAGTTCCACCTGCTCTTCGCCGGCGCGGGCGGACGCCGCCTTCAGCGTGTTGACGTCTGCCACGAGTTGAGCCACTCGCGCCTTCGCCGTCTCGGCCTGCGCCATCAGACCTTTCATGATCTTTTCCGCTTCGTTGCGGATCTGGCGGTCGAGATCCGCGAGCTGCGACTTCAGCGCGCGGATGCGCGGATGGTTGTCGAGCAAGGTGGTGGAAAGGTCGGCGATGTTGTTCTTGAGTTCGACTTGCCGCTCGCGCAGGCGCTGGATCAGTTCGGAAGACAACACCTCCGGAACGGCATCCAGCGAGCCGCCATTGCGCAACGCCCTGCGCACGCTGTCAGCGGTCGCTTCCGCCGAAGCGCGATTGGCGCGCACGCGTGACAGTTCGCTCGACAACTCGGACAGCTGCTGGGTGGCAAGCACCGAATTGTTGCCGCCCATCAAAAGATCGGACTGCGCACGGAATGCGGCAACCTTGGCTTCCGCCTCCTTCACCCGGTTCTGCAGATCCGCGATTTCCGGCGCCAGAAAGTCGGTGGCGGCGGAATTCGATTCGAGCTTGGCATTGCCCTTGGAGGCGATATAGGCGTTTGCAATGGCGTTCGGGATCGCGGCGGCAAGCTTTGGATCCTCTGACGAGAACTCGATTGCGATCGCGCGGGTTTTTTCAACGCCATAGACGTTGAGCTTCTCATGCATTGCGTCCAGCACGCGCTCTTCCAGCGGAATCTCGAACGGATCGCTTTTCAAGCCAACAAGGACAAGGGCGCGGCTCAGCGCCGACATCTTCAGCGCCTCGTCGAATTCGGGCAATTTCGCCAGGTTGAGCTTCGCCGCCACCTGCTTGAGGATGTCGGGGGACGAGATGATCTGGACCTCGGTGGCCACAGCCTCTTCGTCGGGAATCGACCGCTCGTTGCTGTTGGCCCCGGCTGGCCGCGTGAACTCCGATTCTCGAGGCCCGATCTCCAGCTTGGCTGCCGCCTTGTATTCGGGCGTTGCAAGCCAGGCGAGCGCAAAGGCCAGGCCGGTTACAACCAGTGCGACGACAAGGATGCGCAGCCAGTTTCGCGCCAGGCTGGCGAAAAGCTGCCTGAGATCGACGTCGACATCTGCGGCCGCGGATTGAACGGACATGCATCCCTGCTCCGGTACTGAGTCAGCATGCACCGTAAACAACTATGGTAACTCAGCCGTTAATATCGCGGTAAGAACCTGTCAGGCTCTATTAATAAGCCGCAAACAAGAGGCTGAAAACCATCTGCATTCGTCGATCCGGCCCGCATCGGCCGCGCGCCTTTACCGGCCATTAACCCTAACAGGATGATAACCGAGCTCGATCGTTAAGGTTTGCCGCAGAGTCGCCGGCTATTCAAAGGTACGTGTCCGCTCATGAAAAGCACTGCTCCCCTTTTCCGCGCGCTGCTTGCCGTATCGATGCTTTCGGGCTGCTCCAGCTACCGGCCGACGCCGGCCGCATTCCATGAAGTTCTCGACCAGCCCTATCGCCTCGGCGCCGGCGACCGCGTCCGCGTAACCGTGTTCGAGCAGGAAGGACTGACCAATACCTACAGCGTCGACCAGTCCGGCTATCTCTCGCTGCCGCTCGTCGGCAACGTGCCGGCGCGCGGCCACACCGCCCAACAGCTTGAAAGCGAGATCGCCGAGAAACTGCGCCAGGGTTATTTGCGGGATCCCGATGTTTCGGTCGAAATCGATCGCTACCGGCCGATCTTCGTCATGGGTGAAGTGGGTGCGGCGGGGCAGTATTCCTACGTTCCAGGCCTGACCGTGCAGAAAGCCGTCGCCATCGCCGGCGGGTTCACGCCACGCGCCAACCAGGAAAGCGTCGACATTACCCGCGACATCAACGGCAAGGTGATAACCGGACGCGTGGTGACCTCCGACCCGCTACTGCCCGGCGATACAGTCTATGTTCGCGAACGCCTGTTTTGATGTGCTGACAAAGTGGCGGACACACTCAGGATCGTCCACTGCTTTCGCTCACCGGTCGGAGGCATCTTCCGGCATGTGCGCGACCTGACCGAGGCTCAGGTCGAGGCCGGCCATGCCGTCGGCATCGTCTGCGATTCGACGACGGGCGGCGATTTCGAGGAACGGCTGTTCGAACAGATGAAAGGCAGCCTGGCGCTCGGCATTCACCGCACCCCGATGCAGCGGCATGTCGGGCCAGGCGATCTCGCCTCGGCCCGGCGCACCTATAGGATCATAAAAGAATTGCGGCCGGACGTGCTGCACGGGCATGGCGCCAAAGGTGGCGCCTATGCCCGTCTGTTCGGCTCATTGTTGCGGGTATCCAGGTCTCGCGTAGCCCGCCTTTATTCGCCGCATGGCGGCTCGCTTCACTATGACGAGACCACCGCCATGGGGAAGCTGTTCTTCGCGCTCGAGCGCTTCATGGCTCGCTTCACCGATTGCCTGCTGTTTGTTTCCGATTATGAGCGGCGGACCTATCGCAGGAAGGTCGGCGAGCCGCCCATTCCGAACGCTCTCGTCCACAACGGCCTGCGCGCCGCCGAGTTCGAGCCGGTGCGGACCGAGCACAATGCGGTTGACCTCCTCTATATCGGCATGATGCGCGATCTCAAGGGCCCGGACATCTTCATCGATGCGCTGGGGCTAGCCGCGACACGGCTCGGCCGCCCATTGAAAGCGCTGATGGTCGGCGACGGCGACGACCTGGCGCGCTATCGCGCCCAGGTGAATCAGCTCGGCCTCGAGGTCAGCTTCCTGGCGCCGATGCCGGCCAGGCTCGCCTTCAGGCTGGCCGAACTGGTCGTCGTTCCCTCGCGCGCGGAAGCCATGCCCTATATAGTTCTGGAAGCGCTCGCCGCCGGCAAGCCGATCATCGCGACGGCGGTCGGCGGCATACCGGAAATCTTCGACACCGGCTCACCTGTCCTGATCCGGCCCGACCCGCGCGAACTTGGCGACAAGATAAGCGCCGCATTGGCCGATCTCGACACCTACAAAGGCCTGATGCCCGGCCTCGCCGACCTCAAGGCACGCTTCGGCGCCGATGTAATGGCCGCCGAAATCGAAAAGGCCTATTTCGCCGCGCTCAAAAAATAGAGCAACGGGTTTCCACCGGGCTGCTCCTGGTGAAAGCGTCTCCAAAGCCATCTGTTGTTTCAAGGGTTTCTTAGCTCTCTTTTGCTATTCACCTGAGGGAAACCTGCGGACGCCCCATGAACGAAATCGACCCAGCGCGCCGTTTTTCGCTAGACGCGGTGCGCAAATTCGACGCCCCTGCCGAGAACAATACGGCCGGCGGCATGAACGATGTTGCCCGCCAGGTCGCCTCGCAATACCGGCGCGATACGATGTCGCCGATCATGGTGAGCGGCGTCCTGCGCATGGTGGAATTCGCGCTGCTGTTGGTCTCAGGTCTTGCCGTCTATTTCTATTATGTCGGCTTTTTCAACTATCTTGCCTGGCAATACTCACTGACGATCGCCGCCACCTCGTTCCTCGCGGTCGTTCTGTTCGACGTCACCGACCGCTACCAGATCGTCGCGCTGATGCGGCCGATCGCCAATTTCGGCCGTCTCCTGCTGGTCTGGGCCGGAACATTCGCCTTGATGGCGCTCACCGCCTTCACCATGAAAATGTCGGAAGACTATTCGCGCCTGCTCTTCGGCACGTGGTTCGTCGTCGGTTTCGTGTTGATCCTGGGTCTCCGCCTGGTGATCTCGAAGCTGATCCGGCGCTGGGCGCGCGACGGGCGGATGGAGCGCCGCGCCGTCATCGTGGGCGGCGGCAAGGCCGCGGAGGTATTGATCCGCTCGGTCGAAAGGCAGCCCTACAACGACATCCGCATCTGCGGCATCTTCGACGACCGTGGTGACAAGCGTTCACCGCCGGTTGTCGCCGGCTATCCCAAGCTCGGCACGATTTCCGAGCTCATCGAATTTGCCCGCATCGCGCGCATCGACATGCTGATCGTTTCGCTGCCGCTGACCGCCGAATCGCGCGTGCTGCAATTATTGAAGAAGCTGTGGGTGCTGCCGGTCGACATCCGGCTGTCGGCGCATTCGAATGCGCTGCAGTTCAGGCCGCGCGCCTATTCCTACATCGGCTCGGTGCCGATGCTCGATATCTTCGACAAGCCTATCAACGACTGGGATTCGGTCGCGAAACGCGCCTTCGACATCGTCTTTTCGATCATCGGCATCATCGTGTTCTCGCCGGTGATGCTGGCGACCGCAATCGCGATCAAACTCGACAGCAAGGGGCCGGTGCTGTTCCATCAGAAGCGGCACGGCTTCAACAACGAGATCATCGACGTCTACAAGTTCCGTTCGATGTATACCGACAAGGCGGACCCGACGGCCAAACAGACCGTGACCAAGAACGATCCGCGCGTCACCCGCGTCGGCCGCTTCATCCGCAAGACCTCGGTCGACGAACTGCCGCAGTTCTTCAATTCGCTGTTCGGTTCGCTGTCGCTGGTCGGGCCGCGCCCGCACGCCATTGCCGCGCAGTCGCACAACCTCCTCTACAATGAAGTGGTCGACGGCTATTTCGCTCGCCACAAGGTCAAACCCGGTGTGACCGGCTGGGCGCAGATCAATGGCTGGCGCGGCGAGATGGACACCAACGAGAAGATTCGCATGCGGACGGAATACGACCTCTATTATATCGAGAACTGGTCGCTCTTGTTCGACCTCAAAATCCTGTTCCTGACGCCGATCCGACTGCTCAACACGGAAAACGCATATTGAGCGCGACGGCCTATGAATTGCCGGCGGCGGCGGTCAACGCCAAGCTGATTGCACTGATTGCGTCGGGGGCGGTTTTCCTCGGCGTTTTCCTGTCCGGTTTCGTCATTGCCGAGCCCGCGCCGTACGATCTCTACATGATCGGGCTGATCGTGGTGTGGCCCTTGTTCGGCATGCGTATACAGCGCGCGGCGGTGCCACTTCTGGTGCTGCTGGTTATCATGAACATCGGCGGTATGATCTCGATGACGCAGATGTCGGACCTCGCCGGCACGCCGCTCTATCTCGCCGTCTCGCTGTTCCTGGCCCTAACCGCGGTTTTTTTCGCTTCGGTAACGGCCGTCCGGCCCAGTCTCTACCGGGTGATCTTCGTCGCCTATGTGGTGTCGGCAGTGCTGACTTCGCTGGTCGGCATAGCCGGCTATTTCCATGCCTTTCCAGGAGCGGAGATCTTCACCAAATACGACCGTGCCGCCGGCGCCTTCCAGGACCCGAACGTGTTCGGTCCGTTCCTGGTGCTGCCCGGCATCTACCTGCTCTACCTGCTGCTTACCGGCTCGGTCGCACGCATGCCGCGATTGGCGGTGCCGTTGCTGATAATCACCGCCGGCATCTTCTTTTCCTTTTCGCGCGGCGCCTGGGGCATGTTCGCCGTTTCGGCGATCCTGCTGACCGGTGCCTTGTTCCTGCAGAGCGCCAGCGGCAAGTTCAGGCTGCGCGTCGTCGTCATGACCATCGCCGCCGTCGGACTGCTGGTCATCGCAATGATCGTCATCCTGCAACTGCCAGGCGTCGCCGAGATGTTCTCGAACCGCGCACAGCTCGAACAAAGCTACGACACCGCCCGGCTCGGCCGCTTCGCCCGCTATACGATCGGCTTTCAGATGGCACTGGAGCATCCGTTCGGCATCGGCCCGCTCGTCTTCGGCAAGATGTTCGGCGAGGACACGCACGACATCTGGCTGAAGATGCTGATGGATTACGGCTGGCTCGGCTTCGTGTCGTTCCTGACGCTGACGTGCTGGACGATCGCCGCCGGCTTCCGCATTCTGCTGCGCGACCGGCCGTGGCAGCCTTATCTTCTATGCGCCTACGTCGCCTTCATCGGCAATATCGGGCTCGGCACCTTCATCGACATCGACCACTGGCGCCATGTCTACCTGCTGCTTGGCTTGATCTGGGGTGCCATCGCGCTCGAATACCGCCACCAGTGGCAGCTGCGGGCGGCGCAGCGACCGGCAATCCCCGTCGCGGTTGCTTCAGGCAGGACAGCAACCGAATTCGGTTGACCGGACCCGGTCTATCACGATACATCGCGACCGGTCCGGAGTGTAGCGCAGCCCGGTAGCGCACTTGACTGGGGGTCAAGGGGTCGTCGGTTCGAATCCGGCCACTCCGACCATTAAAATCCAAAGGCTTAGCCAGTTTTCCCCCAAACTGGCTGTACAGACATAGCCGCACTGCAGCCAGCGCAACATACGCAGGCGCGTGATCTCATCGAGGAAACCGATCACGCATCACTCGTGCGCGAGGCACGGAGGCTGGCGTCTAGCCAGAAGCCCACCGAGAAACCGCGCGGTAATGGCTAGGTAAGCTTTGCTGCGTACGCCAACCTTTATCGTGAGCCCGTATTCCAGCTTCAATAAGAAAAGGTCCCGCCGCACATGCCAGAACGGCGGGACTCGATCAGGCGCCTTGCATCAGGCAGGGGTGACTCGGGGGTTGGGCATGCCCGGTGCGCGCGGATCGAAGTGAACCCTAGGCGCATCAGCTGCAATGCGTCCACCAACCGTCGGTTGGAAAGAACTAATCCCGACGGCTGGCCTGGCCTGAACAGGCGCGCGCTCAAGGCTCAGTTTCTTCCCGGGGAGGAGCTTTTTGGTCAGGACAATCAGGATAGGGCAATTCTTCACACGGAGAAGGCCTGTCGCCAACGCTGCGATAATGTTCCGCGAGTTTTGCGAAACCGTAGGCGAAGGCGAAAAGAAGCGCGAGGACAACCGCTATTCGGACGGCCATACCGTATTGTAGCAGGATCCTCCCATTGGAGCGCGCGGCGTTTTGGTACGTTTGAATGTTGAGTTCGAAAAAGGTTGGCTGTAGTTGAATTGCCGTCGTCCGCAGTTGTAAGGGCGAGCGGACGCTTCGAAGATGCCACGCGCTTTCGCCCTTTCCGGGAGAGATGCAATGTCGCTTCAAGGGGTTGCCTGTCCTGCCGATCTGACCATGTTGACCAAGGCACTTGATGCCCGATGCCGTGAACTAGGCCTCGCTGATGGAGATCCAGGCAGAGAAGTGCTCGGCCGCAGGGTGATGGATTTATTTGAAAGTGGTCAGCTCAGTGCCGAAGATTTGAGACTGGCTCTGAGCGGCGAGATCTTTAACGCCAAAAATCCTCCGGCCGGAGCCAGTGGGCTTTGATACGGCAAGCGGCTATCCGCGCAACCATTTGAATTGCTGGCCCAGCGTCGGCTTCCGCGTGCGCAGGAGCGCGTGTGAACAAATGTGATTTTGCGGTCGGTGCCAGACGGGCTAACTTTACCCATCGAACGAAAGAGGAGAATGATCATGAAGACATTCCTCGCAATAGCCGCGGCACTGACCATGTCCATATCAGCTGCCTCTGCGGATTGCCCCGCGCATTCCAAGGTCCAGGCATCGGTCGACACGCAGACGAAGACAGCAAGCGTCGAGAAGGCCGATATGTCGACTGTCACGGACGCTCAGACGATCAAAAAAGAAGAGCCACAGAAGACCGAGTAGCGGTAACGCTCAGCGGATCCCACGACCCGGATAAATGGCTACTGGCACACATCCACCCACTCGGCGTCGACGAGTTCGGCCAGTCGTTGCGGGCTGAGCCGTACGGCGGCATTCGTCGCGCCTGCCGCCGGGACGACCTCGTCAAAGGCGCGCAGCGAGATGTCGCAGTAGACCGGGAGCGGCGCCGGTAGGCCGAACGGGCACACCCCACCGACGGGATGATCGGTCGCGGCGAGCACCTGCTCGGCGTCCAGCATTCGCGCCTTGCCACCAAACCGATCCTTGAATTTGCGATTGTCCAGCCTGGAGATCCCGCTGGCCACGATCAGCATCGTCTGGTCGCCGGCGCGCAAGCAGATCGTCTTGGCAATCTGCGCCGGCGCTACGCCATGCGCTTCGGCGGCCAAAGGCACCGTCGCCGAGCTTGCCTCCGTGACGATGACATCAATGTCGGGCGCGTGTGCGGCGAAGAAGGCGCGAACGGATTCGAGGCTCATCTCCAGCAATTTCCGTCTGGCGTCGCCGTGACGGCCGGCAAGTCCACTACGTGGCCGAAAAAACGAAGCCCGCCAGGGCGACCCATGGCGAGCTCGTGGAATAAAAGCATGGCACGCCGCTACGACACGGATCGCCTTTTGGCAGACAACACGACTTCGTCAAACAGAGCGCTTTCCGGAAGTTGAAGCGCGGAGGCAATACGCCGACGTTTCGAGGGATCGGCATCCTTGCCGCTTTCAATGTCGGCAATCTCATAGGCTGCCAGCCCGCACGCCAGGGACAGCTCTTCGATGCTGTATCCACGGGCTTCCCGGGCGGTTCGGACGGCACTGCGTTCAGGCGTAACCGCGCTCGCCGCGAGTTCGGAGTAAGGTTCGCGTTTTGCTATTTGGGGCATTGGCAACTCCGTGGGATGAAAGAGTTAGATCAAATCATGTTGTTGCCTGAGACGATCGGGAGAATGCCCGCTCGCCGGTGATTTGCCAAGCATCAAAGATAGCGTCACGGCATCGTGAACCGACGCCGGAATGAATGGCGGATGCCGGCGCGCCGACATCTGGCCGGATCGTCAGCAGACACAGTTCGGAAACAAAATTCTACAGGCCGGAAAAACTGCCGAAAAACTCCAAGGCGATAGTCCCAACCGCAGCGCTCGAGTCACCGACCTGAATCAGTGACGCTCAAATTCCGGCTGCGCAAAAAGGAAACGATGTCATGAAGAAGCCTCTTCTCTCCGCCCTTGGACTTGCAATCGCACTTGCCCTCTCGATGCCGATCATCGGCGCAAGCAGCGCGAATGCAACGACGATGCACACCACCGTCAAGAAGCATCACCGCCATCACTACCATCACCGCGTCCACCACTACCGCCACCATCACAAGAAGGTTGTCGCGAAGAAGTACTGAAAACACCCTCGGGCGAACAACCCGCAATCAGGCGTTCTGGTGCTTGATCAAGGGCGGCGCGCTTGCCGGGCTTTCCGTGTCGGCGAAAAATGGCGGCGGTCCGCTGACCACCGCCATTTGCTTATCTCAACGTGCCGATCTTGAACGCGCTCGCGGTGCTTGTTGCTGCCGGCCGCCGAGGAACAGACTGGCGACGAGCCCGACCAGAACCAGCCCGACAGCGGCCGCCGTCGCCGGGTGATCTCGGGCGGTCTTCTCGATCGCCCGGCCTTGCCTTCTGATTGCCGGCAAGGCGTCGCCGAGGCGCTCAGTGATATCCGAATAATAATCCGACGCGGTATCGCGCCCGTCTTCGTAAAAGGCGCCGCCCCGCTTTAACACGGCTTTCTTCAAGGTGGCCAGTTCCCTGGTCAGGGCCGCGACCTGTTTGTCCAGATCGGTGTCGGAGATGCTCGAAAGCGATGCCATGACGTGCTTCCTTCATCTGTAGAAGGAAGCCTAACGCATGACCCTGAAGACCGTTCCGGTCAGCCCGGCGGGCTCTAGCGAACCTGATCGAGCAGGCGCTTGCATTCCAGGAGGTCGAACAGCGCCTCCTGCAGCAATGCGCGATTGTCACGGGAAAGTTTTGACGTGTCCGGCGGAACCGGACCTTCCTCGTCGGTCTTGCCTATACCGAAAAAACGACGGCTGGGTTTCACCCTCGGCTGGCCAACCAGCATTTCGTCGTCCGGGCCGCGCGGCTGCGCCGCTTGCGTCAGCGGTACCGTGTCGGCCTGTCGGCGCTGCGAGATCGCCTCGACCGCCGCCATGTCGCCACTGCCGACGGCGATCAGAAACTGGTTGCCGTTCTCGCGCAACAGCTTCTGCACGCCCTTGATCGTATAGCCCTGGTCGTAGAGCATATGACGAATACCCTTGATCAGTTCTACGTCCTGCGGACGGTAGTAGCGGCGGCCGCCGCCGCGCTTCATCGGCTTGATCTGGTTGAAACGCGTCTCCCAGAAGCGCAGCACGTGCTGCGGCAAATCCAGATCCTCCGCGACCTCGCTGATGGTGCGGAAAGCATCAGGGCTCTTGTCCATGGGCGAATCCTCACGCTAGAGCATGATCGCGAAAGGCGGGAACCGGGTTCGGGCGACATCACGCTTAACAAGGAGAGCAGCTTTCCGTCCCGCCGGAACGGATCACACCCAAATACCGATCCGGCGTACCGAATCGCATCTTATTTCAGCGGTTTATGAAACAATATTCAAGCCCGGCGCAAAAGCAGGGTTCGCTTTTCAACCGAAGCCTGGAGCATGATTCTTGGCAAAGGGGGATTGGGCGGCTACTTGCTGCCCTTGGCTTTGCTGTTTTGATGGGAGCGCAGGATACGATTCTTCAGCACGTTCGACGACTTGAAGGTCATCACCCGGCGCGGCAGGATCGGCACTTCCTCACCGGTCTTGGGATTGCGCCCGATGCGCTCGTTTTTGGAGCGCACGTGGAAGGTCGCGAAGGACGACAGCTTCACCGTCTCGCCGCGAACGATCGCCTCGCAGATCTCATTCAGCACCGCCTCGACAAGCTCGGCCGATTCAGTACGCGACAGCCCAACCTTGCGGTAAACGGCTTCGGCGAGGTCGGCGCGCGTAAGTGTCTTTCCCCCCATACGAACCGTCCCATCAGCTCAAAAACATAAATCGATACAAGCAACGGCAGAACCTAAGTAATTGATCCGTCAAGGTCAAGGGACCCGAACCGGATAGTTCGGCACTTACCAGCGGAGCAGGACGGCACCCCAGGTGAAGCCGCCGCCCATCGCCTCGAGCAGTACCAGGTCACCCTTTTTGATGCGACCGTCGGCGACGGCTGCGGACAGTGCCAGCGGCACGGAAGCCGCCGAGGTATTACCGTGCAAATCGACGGTCACCACCACCTTCCGCTCCTCTATCCCGAGCTTTTTGGCCGAAGCGTCAATAATTCGTTTATTGGCTTGATGCGGCACGAACCAGTCGAGATCGGCGGCGCCGATGCCGGCCTGTGCGAACGTCGCCTCGATGACGTCGGTGATCATGCCGACCGCATGCTTGAACACTTCGCGGCCTTCCATCCTGAGGTGCCCGACCGTTCCGGTGGTCGACGGCCCACCGTCGACAAAAAGCTTGTCCTTGTGGATGCCGTCGGAGCGCAGGCTGGCCGCCAGAACGCCTCGGTCGGCGATGCCGCCTGCCCCCGTGCCTGCTTCCAGCACCATCGCGCCGGCGCCGTCGCCGAACAAAACGCAGGTCGAGCGGTCGTTCCAGTCGAGAATACGCGAAAATGTTTCCGAGCCGATCACCAGTACCCGTCTGGCCAAGCCGCCGCGGATATAGAGGTCGGCGGTCGTCACTGCATAGACGAAGCCGGAGCAGACCGCCTGCAGGTCGAAGGCAAAACCGTGGTGCATGCCGAGCCGGTTCTGGATCTCGACCGCGGTCGCGGGAAAGGTGTTGTTGGGCGTCGAGGTCGCCAGCACGATCAGGTCGATGTCGTCAGCCGTCAGGCCGGCGCTGTCGAGGGCTGCGCGCGCTGCCGCCTCGCCCAGCGAGGCCGTCGTCTCGTCGTCGGCCGCAATGTGGCGCTGGCGAATGCCGGTGCGCTGGACGATCCACTCGTCCGACGTCTCGACCATGCCTTCGAAATCGGCATTCTTCATAATGCGGCGGGGCAGCGCGGCGCCCGTGCCGCGCACGACTGATCTGATCAATGCTCTTTCCTATTCCTTTGCGTCGATGACGACGTCGGATTTCCGGATTGTCTGGGCATTCGGATTGCGGGCATGGAACAGGTCGAGATCGGCTTCGATGCGGTCAAGCAGATTGTTGCGCACCATGTCGTAGCCAAGCTCGATCGCCGCCGCGAAGCCATCCGAATCAGCCCCGCCATGGCTTTTCACCACGATGCCGTTCAATCCGAGGAAGACGCCGCCATTGGAGCGGCCGACATCCATCTTCTCGCGCAGGCGATCGAAGGCGGTCTTGGCGAAGATATAGCCGATCCTGGCCATCAGCGTCCGGTTCATCGCCGCGCGCAGATAGCCGGCGATCTGCCTGACGGTGCCTTCCGCCGTCTTCAGCGCGATGTTGCCGGCAAATCCTTCGGTAACGACGACGTCGACACTGCCCTTGCCGATGTCGTCACCCTCGACAAAGCCGTGGTAGTTCATCGAGGCCATGTTGGCCTCGCGCAACATACGACCCGCCTCCTTGACCTCTTCCTGGCCCTTGATCTCCTCGACGCCGACATTGAGCAGGCCGACGCTCGGCCGTTCGATGCCGAAAACCGAGCGCGCCATGCCGGTGCCCAGAATGGCAAAATCAACCAGTTGATGCGCATCCGCGCCAATGGTGGCGCCGACGTCCAGCACCACGCTCTCGCCGCGCAATGTCGGCCAGAGCGCCGCGATTGCCGGGCGATCGATGGTCGCCATGGTGCGAAGGCAGAATCTGGACATTGCCATCAGCGCGCCGGTATTGCCGGCCGAGATGCAGGCGTCGGCAGTGCCTGCCTTGACCGCCTCGACGGCCTTCCACATCGATGACTTCCAGCGGCCATGGCGCAGCGCCTGGCTCGGCTTGTCGTCCATCCGCACTGCGATCTCGCAGTGGATGAACTCGCTCACTTCCGCTAGCTTGGGGAATTTCGCGAGTTCGGGCCGTACCACTTCTTCGCGCCCATAAATGACGAAGCGTATATCCGGACGGCGGGTGGCGACAGTCATGAGCGCCGGGATGACCACGCTTGGCCCGTGATCGCCGCCCATGGCATCGATGGAAATCCTGATCACGCGGTGTTCATCTCACGGTTGCTTGGCCAGCGGGCTTGCCAAGGTGCGGGGCTCGCGAAGGTTCGGCGAAAATAACGGTTTTGGGCTGCCGCACAACCAACTTTTCTCAAATTGGGTCAGCTATCAGGATTTTCCCAACAGTGATCTGAGCTTTTGCTGGAATTCATTCTCCACAGGCTCGGCATCGCCGGCGGCCTCCAGCGATACACCCGGCTTGCGCGGATATGGATCGATCGCCAAGCCAAAGAACTGCTCGGCAAGCGCCCCGACGTCGATCGCATCGCCGGAAAAGGTTTCCGGGCTGTCCGGGCCTTCGACGTCGAGCAGGATCTCACCGCCGCCGTCGAAACCTTGCCGCCCGAGCTTGGATTGCTCCGGCAGGAACAGCGCTTCGACCGCCTCATCGATATGCGCCTCGACCGGGTCGAGGGTGACGATACAGGCCTGCGTTATATCGGCCTCGACATGGCCGCTGACTTTCACCCCGTTGCGCTTCCAGGGCTCGACCAGGAGTTCGGCGCGATAGTTCTCGACCGAAAGCAGCTCGTGCTCGACGGCCAGCAGGGCGCGCTGCCCAGCGTCGGCATCGATGACCACCGGCAGCCCCTTTTGCGGCAGCCGGGCGACATTTGCCAGGAATGACACTGGGCTGTGGGTATCAGGGTGTTTCATCTTCGCCTCCACTTCGCCACCTTCATCGGCCTGCCGTCGCTCAAGCGTTGGCCACGGGAAATGCCACCGTTCCGGAAACGATCGATTCGGTCGGCTGTTCCGCGAGTTGCCTTGATGCATCGGCGGCATAGAGTGCCAGTTGCGACGCTTGCGGCCAGGCGCCGGCATCCGGCCTGACATTGCGGGCAAGGGCGGCGGCGAGTGCATCATGGTCATTTCGTTGCAGCGCATCATCATAGGCGGCGGTACGGCCATAGAACATCTTCGCCAGTTTCCGCATTCGCTTCGGCACGCCGACGTCGCCAATGCCCAATTCACGCAACGAATGTTCGACATCCATGAAGAACTCGTCGATCAGCACCTGCGCAACCTCTGCCGCAGCACCGCCCTCGCCGCGCAACCGGTGCTGGAACAGGAACATGTGCAACGACAGCATCTCGAAGCGGCCGAGCGGCGTGTCCGGCACGTTCCAGGCGGAATAAAACACCGTTTGCCGCGCCGCCGCCACGATTTGTGCGTAAAGCGCCTCGGTGATGGCGCGGTTGGCATGTCTTTCGCGGCCAAAGAGGCGCTGGAACATTTGAGGGTGGTCTCCCGGGACCGTTTGTTGAAGTGGCCTTGTTGCATCGGCAAGCAAGCTGGTTTACCGGTTTTGCGGCCCAGCGCAAGTTGCGGCCAGCTTATGGAGTTGTAGTTGCGCGCGCTGAAATTCAAGTCGACTTTCCTGCCCAGGCCCGGCGGTGCGGTTTCGCTGCTGGTGATCGCTGCGGCGCTTTCCGCCTGCAATTCGTCTAAGATGATCGGCGATCTCAATCCGAGCGAGACGCTGACGCAAGGCTACGTCATCGACCAGCAGGCGATCGACCTGGTGCCGGTCGGCTCAAGCCGCGAACAGGTGCTGCTGGCGCTCGGCACTCCCTCGACGAAGGCGACCTTCGATAACGAGGCCTTTTATTACATTTCTCAGACGCGCAAGCGCTATGTCGCCTTCGACAAGCCGCGGCTGGTCGACCAGCATGTGCTGGCGGTCTATTTTGGCGATGACGGGCGCGTCACCCAGATCGCCAATTACGGCTTGAAGGACGGCAAGGTGTTCGACTTCATCTCGCGCACCACGCCGACCGGCGGCAAGGACCAGAACTTCCTCAGCCAGATCATCAGTGGCGCCAGCAAGCTGGCGCCTGGTGTTCCCGGCGCCAGCGGCGGCAGCACGCTCGGCGGCTCCTGATCCACCCGAGGGTGTCGGCTTCCTTCCGTTCCTTTCGCTTCCCTGTAAGCGGCATATCTCAGGCAATGAAAAACCCGCGGGAGCGATCCCGCGGGTTTTTGTCTTAAGGCCATAGCGACCGAGCTTAGCCGTGCGCGAGAACGGCCAGCAACAGCAGCGCGACGATGTTGGTGATCTTGATCGCCGGGTTGACCGCTGGGCCGGCAGTATCCTTGTAGGGATCGCCGACCGTGTCGCCGGTCACCGAAGCCTTGTGCGCTTCGGAGCCCTTGAGGTGCTTGAGGCCGTCCTTGTCGACGAAACCATCTTCGAACGACTTCTTGGCGTTGTCCCAGGCGCCGCCGCCGGAGGTCATCGAGATGGCGACGAACAGGCCGTTGACGATGACGCCGAGCAGCGAGGCGCCAAGCGCGGCAAAGGCGGATGCCTTCGAACCGGAGATCAGGAGGACGCCGAAATAGACCACCAGCGGCGCCAGCACCGGCAGCAATGACGGAACGATCATCTCCCGGATCGCTGCCTTGGTCAGAAGGTCGACGGCGCGCGCATAGTTCGGCTTCGAGGTGCCGGCCATGATGCCCGGATCCTCCCGGAACTGCTTGCGCACCTCCTGGACGATAGCACCCGCGGCGCGGCCGACGGCGGTCATGGCGATGCCGCCGAACAGATACGGGATCAGGCCACCGAAGATCAGGCCGGCGACGACGTAAGGATTGGAGAGATCGAAGGAGACGTCGCCCATACCCTGGAAGTAGGGGTATTTGTCGCCATTGGCGGCAAAGAACTTCAGGTCGTTAGAGTAGGCCGCGAACAGCACCAGCGCGCCGAGGCCAGCCGAACCGATGGCGTAGCCCTTGGTTACCGCCTTGGTGGTGTTGCCGACAGCGTCGAGCGCGTCGGTTGACTGGCGCACTTCCTTGGGTAGGCCGGCCATTTCGGCAATGCCGCCGGCATTGTCGGTGACCGGGCCGAAGGCATCGAGCGCGACGATCATGCCGGCGAGGCCAAGCATCGTCGTCACCGCGATCGCCGTGCCGTAGAGGCCGGCGAGCTGGTATGTCGAGATGATGCCGCCGACGATGACGATCGCCGGCAACGCCGTCGCTTCCAGCGAGACCGCGAGGCCCTGGATGACATTGGTGCCGTGACCGGTGACCGAGGCCTGGGCGATGGAGTTCACCGGACGCTTGTTGGTGCCGGTATAATATTCGGTGATCACCACGATGAGTCCGGTCACCGCAAGGCCGACAAGGCCGCAGATGAACAGGTTCGTGCCGGTGATGGTCATGCCGGCGACGGTGCCGATCTCACCCCAGCCGATGCATGCCGAGGTGGCCACGGCAAGGCCGACAATTGACAGCAGGCCGGTGACGATCAGGCCCTTATAGAGCGCACCCATGATTGAGCCGCTGGAACCGAGCTTGACGAAGAAAGTGCCGACGATCGAGGTGAGAATGCAGGCGCCGCAGATGGCCAGCGGATAGAGCATGGCCGCGCCGAGAACGTCGGTGCCACCGAAGAAGATGGCGGCGAGGACCATGGTGGCGACCACGGTCACCGCATAGGTCTCGAACAGGTCGGCGGCCATGCCGGCGCAATCGCCGACATTGTCGCCGACGTTGTCGGCAATGGTGGCCGGATTGCGTGGATCGTCCTCGGGAATGCCGGCTTCAACCTTGCCGACAAGATCGCCGCCGACGTCGGCGCCTTTTGTGAAGATGCCGCCGCCGAGACGGGCGAAGATCGAGATCAGCGAGGCGCCGAAGCCGAGCGAAACAAGCGAGTCGATGACGACGCGATCGTTTGGCTGCAGACCCATGAACTGGGTCAGGATCAGGTAGTAGATCGAGACGCCGAGCAGGGCCAGGCCAGCAACCAGCATGCCAGTGATGGCGCCCGACTTGAAGGCGATCTCGAGACCGGCAGCGAGGCTGTTGGAAGCCGCCTGCGCGGTGCGCACATTGGCGCGCACCGAGACGTGCATGCCGATGAAGCCAGCGGCACCCGATAGAACGGCGCCGATCAGGAAGCCGATGGCCGCGGTGATCGAAAGCAGCCACCAGGCAAGCAGCAGGACCACGACGCCGACGATGGCGATGGTGGTGTACTGGCGCGCCAGATAAGCCTGAGCGCCTTCGCGGATGGCCGCGGAAATTTCCTGCATGCGTGCATTGCCCTGATCGGCCGCGAGGACCGAACGTGTCGCCCAGATGGCGTAAAGGACTGAAAGCAGACCGCAGGCGATGACAGCTGAAATTATGGTCATTGCCGAATTTTCCTCGATTGGTGGCCCAAAAGAACCCCTCCCCGGGCCGTTGAGACAGGGGACGAATTTTCCGCAACCGGAATCCGTCCCTTCGCAGCGGCTTATGCGAAACAGGGCTCGGAACGTCAAGATATTGTTCCGTTCCTGTCCGGCTTTCGCCCAAAAGATCCCGGGTTTCGCCCAAAAGGCTGGACGGCAGCGCCTGTCGACACTGCCATCCGGTTAGATCGGTTGAAATCGGCGAACAGTGGTCAGGCTTTACGCGGGTCGCCGTCCGGCTGGACGACGAAGACCAGCACCAGCAGCATGGTGATGTAGAATTTGAACGCCGCCTCCTGACCATTCCAAGTCGAAGACTGCCACATGGCGAACCACTCGCCGCCAACGACCATGAAGCCGAAATACCAAACGAAGAAGCCCATTGTGGCGGCAATGATGGCGAACTTCTTGGCATCGTTGAAAGCCTGTCCGCTGGCGTTGCGCGCCTGCCAGAGTTGCCAGGCGGCGATTAGGTAAAGCAGGCAGGTCAGCGCCTCGCCAATGATGATCAGCCAGTAGCCAGCCGTCCACAGCGACGGGTTGGTGATCGAGCGGTACATCAGTGCATTGCCGGGAAAGGTCGTGTCCATGCTCAGCACATGCTGGACAAAGGCGAAGTTTGAGCCGTAATCGGTGATGTTGCCGAAGGCGACGAGGAAGGCGAAAGCCGCCAGACACAAACACATGACGATCTTGGAGAAACGCGCGGTCATGGCAAGAACTCCTGCTGAAAGATCGGGGCATCGCACTCATCAATCACCGAGTCCCGAAGATCGCGCAACGGGTGGGCCAGTGATCATCGTGCTCACAGCCATTGCGAGACATTATGCCGGCAAGCAAGACATTGCCGAGACTGTCGAAGCCCTCGATCTCGACAGTGATTGCGCGGTGGGCGACTTGGTCTCTGTGGTTAGAGCCGACACACAGCACGACTTCGCCATCATCCGCCGCCGCTGGATCACCGGCGAGACGAGCACAACGCTGGAACTGACGCTCGATCATCCAGCGCGTTCAACGGGCCACTGAAAGAAACGAACTTCGCCCCGAGAGGTTACTCGGCCTCGCGTCCCATGCGCCGAGCCGTGTAGCGCTCGACCGCTGACAGCCCGTCATAGATCAGCACGGCAAGGGCGGCGACGATCAGGCCACCCTGCAGGATGAAGGCGAGGTTGTTGGACAGCAGGCCTGCGATGATCACCTCGCCCAGTGTCCTCGCCGCTACCGTCGAGCCGATGGTCGCGGTGGCGAGGCTGATCACCACCGACAGCCGGATACCACCGAGAATGATCGGCGCGGTGAGCGGCAGCTCGACCTTGACCAGTCTTTGCCAACCGGTCATGCCGGCGCCACGCGCCGCCTCGACTACGTTGGCCGGCAGCGTCGTCAGGCCGGTCAGCGCATTCTCGAAGATCGGCAGCAGTCCGTAGAGAAACAGCGCAATCAGCGTCGGCTTTTCGCCAAAGCCGACGGCCGGCACGGCAAGCGCCAGCACCGCAACCGGCGGAAAGGTCTGGCCGATATTGACCAGGCTGCGCGACAGCGGCAGGAATTCGGCGCCGGCTGGCCTGGTGACCAGAATGGCGAGCGCGACCGCAACGACCGTCGCGGCAACGGTCGCGATCAGCACGGTCCGCAGATGCAGCAGCGTCAACGTCAAAAGGCTGCCCTGATTGTAGATTACCGGCGCGTTGTTCTCTGTCAGCGGCTTCAGCAGCGGTTCGAACCAGCCGGGATTGGTGACGAAGGCAATAAGCACCACCACCAGGGCAAGCCTGAGCAGCGAGGGAAGCCAGGCTTTCATGCCGGCCTCGCCGCGCGCTTAACCAGCCCGTCCACAGTGACGCGGCCAAGCGGCTTGCCGTCGGTATCCTTCACCGGAAGTGCCGGGCGGCCCGACCACAGGAGTTCGGCGAGCGCGTCGCGTTGGCTGGCGTCACCGGGGATCGCCTCGCCTTCGGCCGTGCCTTTTTCCACCGCGTCGCGCACCCGGCCAAGCGACAACAGCCGGAACGGTTTTTCACTGGCGCCAACCAGGGTCTCGACAAACGCGCTGGCCGGTTTCGCCAGTATCTCGGCCGGCGCGGCATATTGCACTACTTTGCCGCCATCCATCACCGCGATCTTGTCGCCCATGTGAACGGCCTCTTCCATGTCATGGGTGACGAGGATGATGGTGGTGCCGAAGCGTTTCTGGATCGCCAGCAGATCCTCCTGCGCCTTGTTGCGGATGATCGGATCGAGCGCGCCGAACGGCTCATCCATCAACAGCACGTTGGGTTCCGCGGCAAGCGCCCGGGCGACGCCGACGCGCTGCTGCTGACCGCCGGAAAGCTCATGCGGATAGCGTGGCCCGTAGGCTTGCGGGTCGAGCTGGTATAGCGTCATCAGCTCGTCGACGCGGGCCTTGATGCGGTTGGCGTCCCAGCCGAGCAATACCGGCACAGTGGCGATGTTCTGCGCCACCGTGCGATGCGGAAACAGCCCGTGGCCCTGGATGGCATAGCCGATGCTGCGACGCAGCTCATAATCCGGGACCGAGCGGTTGTCGACGCCATCGAGCTTGATCATGCCCGATGTCGGCTCGACCAGCCGGTTTATCATGCGAAGCAGCGTCGTCTTGCCGGAGCCGGAGGTGCCGACGATGACGGCGATGCTGCGCGGCTCGATTACTATCGACACGTCGTCGACGACTGTCGTCTCGCCGTAGCGCTTGGTGATGCCTTCGATCTCGATCATGCCGTTTCAACCCTGCGCTTGCTGGCGCTCATTTCGATCACTGCATCGAGGATGATGGCAGCGGCGAAGGCCAGCACCACCGTCGGAACAGCACCGAGCAGCACCAGGTCCATCGCCGTCTGGCCGACCCCCTGGAATACGAACACGCCAAAGCCGCCGCCGCCGATCAACGCGGCAATTGTGGCGAGGCCGATATTCTGCACCAGCACGATGCGGATGCCGGTGAGGATCACCGGGAAAGCCAGCGGAAACTCGACGCCGAACAGCCGCTGGCGGTCGGTCATGCCCATGCCGCGCGCTGCGTCGTTGGCGGCACGCGTCACACCGGCAAGGCCGACCACGGTGTTGGCCACTACCGGCAGCAGTGAATAGAGGAACAGGGCGACGAAAGCCGGCGCTGTGCCGATGCCGCGGATGCCGAGCGCGGCAGCACCCGGCACATGCGAAGCTACCCAGCCGAGCGGTGCGATTAAGAGGCCGAACAGCGCGATCGAAGGAATGGTCTGGATGATGTTCAGCACGTTGAGCACGCCGGCCCGCAATTTCTCGACGCGATGGCAGAGGATGCCGAGCGGCAGGCCGATAATCACCGCTGCCGCCAGCGAACCCAGCGCCAGCGTCACATGCTTGGAGCCTTCCGCCCAAAAACTATCGGAGCGATTGAAATATTCCTTGAGGATCGACAGGCTGTTCCAGCTTCCCGAGACGAGCAGCAGCCCGATCGCCGCGGCGGCGACAACAAGCACGCCGATCCGTGCCTGCGGCGACAGGTTCAGCCGCGTAAGCACGTCGGCGAGCAGAAGCGTGAAGGCGAAGATAAGCAGCCAAAAGCCCGAAGCCGGCGAGATACGGGCGAAGGTGTTGCCGGCAGGTGTCAGGAAACTGCCGGCGACGCCGATCAGCAGCGCCAGCGCCGCAAGCGCAACCACACTGGCGGCGAGGCGCAGAACAAGCGGCGTTTTCAGCAGCGCAATGAGCGCCGCTGCGACGACAATCGCCATCAACAGCGGACCGACCGTCGCAGGCAAAGATTCGAGGATCGAGCGCGCCTCGCCGGGTACGATGCGATTGGCGCGGAACGTGGCGAATGGTGCCGCAAAAGCCGCATAGGCTGATATCGCCGCGATGACCACGCCGAGCTTGTCGAACCGGATGCGCACGCCCTCCCCCATCGGCCGATCCGGCGCACCTCGAAAGCGGAGCGCCGGAATCGCCTTACTTCAGGAAGCCGTTCTTTTTCAAAAAGTCCTCGGCGACGCCCTTGACCGGCTCGCCGCCGACCTGCACGCGGCCGTTCAACTCCTGCAACGTGACGAGATCGAGCTTGGCGAACACCGGCTTCAGCAGCGTCTCGATTTCGGGATGCTCCTTCAGCACCGCCTCGCGGATGATCGGCGCCGGCTGGTAGACCGGCTGCACACCCTTGTCGTCCCCAAGCACGACGAGGCCGGAGGGCGCGATGCCGCCGTCGGTGCCGTAGACCATGGCGGCGTTGGCGCCGTTGGTCTGGTTGGCCGCAGCGGCAATGGTGGCCGCCGTGTCGCCGCCCGACAGCGTGATCAACTGGTCCGGCTTCAGCGTGAAGCCATAGGTCTTCTGGAAAGCGGGCAGCGCGGCCGCCGAATTGACGAACTCGGCGGAGGCCGCCAGCACCACCTTGCCGCCGCCCGAGACATATTTGCCGAAGTCGGAAAGGGTGACGAGCTTATTGGTATCGGCGACCTCCTTGCGCAGGGCGATCGCCCAGGTGTTGTTGGCCGGTGACGGTGACAGCCAGACGATCTTGTTGGCGTCGTAGTCGAGCTTCTTGGCAGTCTCGTAGGCCTTGGCGGCGTCTTTCCACACCGGATCGTCGGCCTTCTCGAAGAAGAAGGCGGCGTTGCCGGTGTATTCCGGATAGATGTCTATCTCGCCGGCTGTAATCGCCTTGCGTACCACGGGCGTGCCGCCGAGTTGGATGCGGTCGGTGGTCTGGATATTATTGGCGTTCAGCACCAGCTGGATGATATTGCCGAGCACACCGCCCTCGGTGTCGATCTTCGACGACACCACCACCTGGGCACTCGCCGAGGCCAACGCAATTCCGAGCGCTAGTACAGCGCCGGCCAGAATCTTGATTGAAAACATCTCACAAATCCCTTGCTGTGAACCGGAATACGGCTGCCGCATATGAGCATGGCTTCGATGCCCCGTCGGGGTACACGGTTTCATAAGAGGGGGGATGGGCGCAATAATTTTGTTCGGATGTGAGTGAATCCGCTGCCGCGACGTCCCGACAGGGTGACGTCAGTTGGCCGCGCGCAGGCCCGTCATCTTCAACACGCCCAGTGCCACGAAGCACAGCGCGACGACCGGGAAAATCATCCAGTTCAGCATCTCCCAGCCCCAGGCATTGTAGACCGCCCCCGACATCAGTGAGGCGAAGGCGACGGAGCCGAACAGGACGAAATCGTGGAACCCCTGGACCTTGCCTTTTTCGGATGACTGGTAGCTGTCGGCCACCATGGCGGTGGCACCGATGAAGCTGAAGTTCCAGCCAAGGCCGAGCAGGATCAGCGCCGTCCAGAACTGCCACAGTGCCAACCCTGACAGCGCCACTATGGCGCAGCCAATCAGCAGCACCAGGCCGATGGCCACGATCCGCTCAGCGCCGAAGCGATAGATCAGCGACCCCGTGAAGAAGCTCGGCGCGAACATCGCCATGACGTGCCAGGAAATGCCGAGCGTGGCGTCGTCGGTCGAAAGGCCGCAGCCGACCATGGCCAGCGGCGCGCCGGTCATCACGAAGCTCATCAGTGCGTAGCTGCCGATGGCGCAAAACAACGCCGCGACGAAGCGTGGCCTGGTGACAATTTCCGAGAGCGGCCGGGCGTCGCTGTCGGAAATTTCCACCTTGTCGGTTGCCTTGGCCGGGATGCGCAACAAAGAGAGAATGGCGGCGCCGACCGCCGCCAGCACCAGGATGGACGCAAACGAGCCGGCAAACTTCACCGGCGAGAACAGATCGCCGGTGAAGATGACGATCTGCGGTCCAAGGATGGCGGTGACGATGCCGCCGGCCAGCACGAAGGAGATGGCGCGCGCCTTGAATTCAGGCGGCGCATTGTCGGCGGCGGCAAAGCGGAACTGCTGGACGAAAGCGCCCCCGATGCCGATCACGGCCAAGCCGAAAGCGAATAGCCAGAAGCTGGGATGAAACAGCGCCAGCGTGGCGACCAGCCCGCCAAGCGCCGTGACCGCTGTGCCGGTCATGAAGCCGTCGCGCTGGCCGAGCCGGCGGATGATCGCCGCGGCCGGCAGGGAACCGAGCGCCACGCCGACATTGAAACCGGTGATCGGCGCGGTTGCCAGCGACTTGTCAGCATCGAGCAGGTACTGCCCGGCCAATCCGCCCATGGAAATGGCGATGGGTGCGGCCGAGCCGATGATCGCCTGCGAGGCTGCGAGGATGAAGGCGGTGCGACGCGCTTCCTTGCCCGCCCCAACGGCGACGATAGTAGTCATGAGGCGTCCTTGCCGCGGCCCTCGCCACGCACCCGGCGCGACACGCGATCAAGCACCGCATTGACCAGTTTCGGCTCGTCTTCCTCGTAAAATGCCTTGGCGATGTCGACATATTCGGAGACGATGACCGCCACCGGCACGTCCTCGCGCTGCATCAACTCGTAGACGCCGGCGCGCAATATGGCGCGCAACGTGGAATCGAGCCTCGACAGAGGCCAGTCCTCGGTCAGCGCCTGTCGAATGACTGGATCGATGGTCTTCTGGTGCTCGACAACGCCGGCAAGAATGGCACGAAACCATTGCGCATCGGCTTCGCGATAGAGCGCGCCGTCGACTTCCTTGCCGAGCCTGAACGCCTCGTATTCGGCGGTGATCTCAAACACACCGCTGCCGGCGACGTCCATCTGGTAGAGCGCCTGCACGGCGGCCAGACGGGCAGCACCGCGCTTGTTGGCATGGCGAACCGCAGGCTGGCCGGGCGAAGCGGGTTCGCTCACGTTCGCTCTCCCAGCTGTTCCTTTAGAGCGATCATGGTCAGCGCCGCACGCGCCGCAAAGCCGCCCTTGTCGCCTTCCGAACGCCTGGCCCGTGTCCAGGCCTGTTCGTCGTTTTCGGTGGTCAGGATGCCGTTGCCGATGCAGACCGCATCCTGCACGGACAGGTCCATCAGGGCACGGCTGGATTCATTGGCGACGATATCGAAATGATAGGTGTCGCCGCGGACCACCGTGCCGAGGGCGACGAAGCCGTCATAGTTCGTCCCGCCTTCGGAGGCACCGTCGAGCGCGAAGGAAATCACCGCCGGGATTTCGAGCGAGCCCGGAACAGTGACGACGTCGTATGTCGCGCCCGCTTCCTCGAGGGCCTTTGTCGCGCCTTCGAGCAACGCGTCGGCAAGGTCGTCGTGAAAGCGCGCCTCGATGACAAGAAGGTGGGCCTTCTTCTTCGGACGGATGAACGCTTTGCCGTGTTGGGATGTGCCTGCCATAGATGTCTCCGGGGATCGCCGGTGACTTAGGCCGAAGCCGGTTTGATCGCAAGCGGAAGATTGCCGAAGGAACTTTCAAGGCCAACTCGGCGGCGGTCGCATCAGGGAATGGGCTTTATGGACGAGCGCCTCAAAGCCCCTCCTTCGCCGCCTCCACCAGTCGCGCCGCGTAGCGGGCCATGGTGTCGATCTCAAGGTTGACGCGATCGCCGACCTGGCGTTCGCCCCAGGTGGTGACGGTCAGCGAATGGTGGATCAACAGCACGTCGAAGCGGGTGCCCTCGACCTTGTTGACGGTGAGCGAAGTGCCGTCGAGCGCGACGGAACCCTTGGGGGCGATGAATTTGGCAAGCTCGCGCGGTGCTTCCAGGGTGAAGCGAACGGCGTCGCCCTCTTCCTTACGCGCCACGATCTCGGCCATGCCGTCGACGTGGCCGGACACTATATGGCCGCCAAGCTCGTCGCCGATCTTCAGAGCCCGCTCCAGGTTGATGCGCGTGCCTGATTTCCAGCCCATCGCGGTCGTCAGCCTGAGGGCCTCTTCCCAGGCCTCGACCTCGAACCAACGTGCGTTGGCGCCATCTTCCGGCAATCCCGTTACCGTCAGGCAGACGCCGCCGCAGGAAATCGAGGCGCCGATGGCAATGGTCTGCGGATCGTAAGCGGTGTCGATACGCAAACCGACGCCTTCCCTGAGCGGCTTCACGGCAGCGACAGTGCCGACATCGGTGACGATTCCAGTGAACATTAGTTTGGCCCCGTGAACATCAGTTCGGTCCTAGATGTCTCTTATCCATTCCGCATATGTATCTTCGCCGAAACGCATGTTGCGCAATTTGCGAAATCCCGGCGGGATATTGTTGGCATCGATCGGCGATACAATGCCGCCCTCGCCGATCGCGCCCGGCCCCTGAAACAGCACGATACGATCGACCAGTTGTTCGTCGAGGAACGCCTTGGCCACCCTCGCGCCGCCCTCGACCAGGACGCTTGCCATGCCGAGCGCCGCCAGGTCCTCGAGCAGTTCCGGCAGCGCAATATCGCCTTCATAGGTCTCAGTACCGATGAAGCGAACGCCGGCGCGTTCGAGCGCGGCGCGCCGGTGCGGATCGGCCTCGGCGCAGGCAGCGACATAGAGCGGCACACGGTCGACGCCGGCGACCAGTTTCGAAGTCTCGGGTAGCCTGATCTGACGGTCGAGTACGATGCGCGCCGGCGAACGGCTCTCCAGTCCCGGAAGCCGAACCGTCAGCGCCGGATCGTCCTCCAATGCGGTGCCGATGCCGATCAATATGCCATCGGCTTCGGCGCGCATCAGATAGACTTCGCGCCGCGCAATATCGCCGGTGATGGAGACCTGTCCCTCGCCTTTCACGCCGATCTTGTTGTCGCTCGAAAGCGCAAGTTTCAGGATCACTTCCGGGCGTTTTTTCAGAGATCGAATTAAATAGCCGGCCATCTGCTCCGCGGCCTCGGCCGCCAACACTTTTTCCACCACTTCGACGCCGGCGGCACGCAAGATTGCATAGCCCTTGCCGGAAACACGCGGGTCCGGATCGCTGGCAGCGCCGACCACACGCGCCACGCCGGCACTGACCAGCGCATTGGCGCAAGGCGGCGTGCGGCCGTGATGGGCGCAGGGCTCCAGCGTTACATAGGCGGTGGCGCCGCGCGCCAGTTCGCCGGCCTCTGCCAAAGCCTCGGTCTCGGCATGCGGCCGGCCGCCGACGGCGGTGACGCCGCTGCCGACGATCCTCGGCCCGTCGCCGTCATCGCGCACGATCAGCGTGCCGACGGAAGGGTTGGTCGAGGTCCGCCCGGCATTCTTGCGCGACAGCCTGAGGGCTGCCGCCATATAGCGGCGATCGACGACCTCTTGCTCAGCCGTGCTGCGTTCGGACCCTGCCATGCTCAGCTGGCGTCCTCTTCGCTCTTCAGCTCTTCGCCCCTGGGCTCGTCGGTTTTGAGCTCGTCGCCTTTGAGTTCGCCCAACACGTCGTGGAAATCCTTGGCCTCGCGGAAATTGCGGTAGACGGAGGCAAAGCGCACATAGGCGACATCATCGAGCGACTTAAGCGCCTCCATGACCAGCCGGCCGACTTCCCCCGAGGCCACCTCGGTCTCGCCCGAGCTTTCGAGCTGGCGCACGATGCCGGTCACCGCGCGGTCGATGCGCTCCGGGTCGACGTTGCGCTTGCGTACCGCAATCTCGACCGAGCGCAGCAGCTTGTCGCGGTCGAACGGCACCTTGCGTCCCGACTTCTTCACCACGACGAGGTCGCGCAGTTGTACCCGCTCGAAAGTGGTGAAGCGGCCGCCGCAATCCGGGCAGACGCGCCGCCTGCGGATCGCTGCACCGTCTTCGGCAGGGCGCGAATCCTTCACCTGCGTATCTTCGGACTGACAGTAGGGACAGCGCATGGAGAGCCTTCGGTTCGCGATTCTCGTAGTGCGAACGGCTTAGAGGTTTTTGCCACGATGGCAAAGTATGGCCGATGACCGATCGCGCCTCAGAGATAGCGAGGCGCGAGGAAAATTGCGAGAGCGGCAATCAGTTGACAGCGGTCCGCCAATCAGGGCGCGACGTCGCCGGTCGGGAAGCCGCAAGACGTGCCGAGATAGCGATAGGCCTTGGTGAAGCCGTCCATCGATATGGTCGCGACCGGCTTGTCGGCGAAGCTGACATCGAGGGCGCTGGTGCGGCGCATGGCGCGCAGTACCGCGAGCGTGGTCTCGGACTTGTTGTCTATCATCCACTGTCCGTCGGCGATGAGACGAAAACCGGCCTTGATCTTGTCGTTGACGTCCCGGAACACCACCGGGATGTTATCGCCCTTGGGCAAGTCACTGTTTCTCACGGCGATGATAAGGCTCGGATAACCATCGGGTGGCAATACGTCGCCATTCGAGATGGCCAGCGTGAGGGTGCCACTGGTGCCGTTAGCGTCGAAAAAGACCGTCGAGGCGGCGCAGGTCTTGCGCACATCCTCGCCGGTGTTGACCTCGTCCACCGTGGTGGACCAACTGCCGAAGGTCTCTGTCTTGGGTGCTGCCGGGGTCGGCTCGGTCTGCGCAAAGGCCGCGCCGAGTAGCGGCGAGGTGGCTAAGGTGAGCAAGGCAGCGCCAACACTGGCGAAACGGAAAATTCGCATCATCATCAAGCGTCTCCGAGATGCAGCCGTGCCCAGTTGATCGGCGCCGTCACAGTTGGGGGAACGACGCCCTGCGTCAACCAAGATACGGGTAAAGCGGAAAACGATCCGTCAATGCCGCCACCTTGGCCTTCACGGTTGCCTCGACGGCCGCATTGCCTTCGTCGGAATTGGCGACCTTCAGTCCATCCAGCACTTCGGCGATCAGCTTGCCGATCTCGCGGAACTCGGCCTGACCGAAGCCGCGCGTGGTGCCGGCCGGCGTGCCGAGCCGAACGCCCGATGCCACGAAAGGCTTTTCCGGATCGAAGGGGATGCCGTTCTTGTTGCAGGTGATGTTGGCGCGGCCAAGGGCAGCCTCGGCGCGCTTGCCGGTGGCGTTCTTGGGACGCAGATCGACCAACATCAGATGGTTGTCGGTGCCGCCGGAGACGATGTCGAGACCGGTTTCCTGCAGACTGGAGGCCAGCGCCTTGGCATTGGCGACGACGCTCTCCGCATAGATCTTGAAGCTCGGCTTCAGCGCCTCGCCCAGAGCCACCGCCTTGGCGGCGATGACATGCATCAGCGGTCCGCCCTGCAGGCCGGGGAAGACGGCCGAATTCATCTTTTTGGCAATATCCTCGTCATTGCAAAGGATCATGCCGCCGCGCGGCCCGCGCAGCGATTTGTGCGTCGTGGTGGTGACCACATGGGCATGCGGCAGCGGCGACGGATGCATGCCGCCGGCGACTAGGCCGGCGATGTGGGCCATGTCGACCATCAGATAGGCACCGATCGAATCGGCGATCTCGCGAAAACGCTTCCAGTCCCAGACACGTGAATAGGCTGTGCCGCCGGCCAGGATCAATTTCGGCCTGGTCTCATGGGCGGTCTTCTCGATCGCATCCATGTCGAGCAGATGATCGTCCCGGCGCACGCCATAGGAGACGACCTTGAACCATTTGCCGCTCATATTGACCGGCGAGCCATGTGTCAGGTGTCCGCCGGAATTGAGGTCGAGGCCCATGAAGGTGTCGCCGGGCTGCAGCAACGCTAGGAACACCGCCTGGTTCATCTGGCTGCCGGAATTCGGCTGGACGTTGGCGAAGTTGCAGCCGAACAGCTTTTTCGCGCGTTCGATGGCCAGTTCCTCGGCGACATCGACGAATTGGCAGCCGCCGTAGTAGCGCTTGCCCGGATAGCCCTCGGCATATTTGTTGGTCATGATCGACCCCTGTGCCTCGAGCACGGCACGCGAGACGATATTTTCCGAGGCAATCAGCTCGATCTCGTGGCGCTGGCGGCCGAGTTCGTTGCGGATTGCGCCGAAAATCTCGGGGTCGGCATCGGCAAGCGTGGTTTCGAAAAAGGATTCGAATTTGTTCGACACTGCCGCTGCTGTTGCCATGGGCTGAAATCCTCAAGGTTCGGGGTCTGTCGCGCCATTAACACAGTTGCTTTCGGCCCGCCACGTTTGCAGCGCGAAATTTGCTAGCCGGATTGCGCCAGAGAGACTGGCAGCCTCTATTTCCTTGCCTGCCGGCCCTTCAGCAGGGCCTCGGTGAGCGTGATCTCGGTGAACAGCGCCTGCATCGTATGGTCGTTAATCTGGCCGCTGCGAAACATTGCGCGAACCGCTGCGCGTTCGGCCTCAATGCCCGCCAGCCTCAATTCGAGCTCCAGCCGTCCGGCCTCGCGGGCCTCGGCGCGCGCCTCGTCGGCCTCGTCGGAGGCAGCGATGCGGCGACGGTAGCCGGCGACGATGCTGTCGGCGGCGGCAAGCCGGGCGCCGGGTGTTTCCCCTTCATCGCTGTCGGTCGCG
This sequence comes from Mesorhizobium sp. M0296, assembly GCF_040321675.1. Classification (NCBI taxonomy): domain Bacteria; kingdom Pseudomonadati; phylum Pseudomonadota; class Alphaproteobacteria; order Hyphomicrobiales; family Phyllobacteriaceae; genus Mesorhizobium; species Mesorhizobium sp. M0296. The sequence continues at coordinate 79,885 of NZ_JAMYRZ010000008.1, read as the reverse complement.
CCGGCCATGCTCTCGATGCGGGCGATGGCGGCCTTGGCCGCGCCCACGCGCGCAAAACGCTCCTCGGCAGCGCCAGGATCCTCGCCCGGCTCGACCAGCCCGCGTGCCACCTTGGGCAAGGCAAGGCTGGCAATGAGCAATGAGCAGATGATGACGCCTGCGGCGAGGAAGATCACCACGTCGCGCGCCGGAAAGGGCGAACCATTCGGCGTGGTGAGCGGCAGCGACAGGATGCCGGCCAGCGTGATGGCGCCGCGCACGCCGGCAACAGAGCCGGCGATCCGGACCCGCAGCCCGAACGGCTCGGCCTTCTGCTCGCGTAATCGCGCCGAGACGCGCGTCGCGATGTCGCCGACCCAGATCCACAGGAAGCGCAGCCCGATCAGGCATAGTGTCAGCGCGACCACCGTGGCGATTGGCTGGATGACCGGATAGCGGCTGCCGAGCTCAGGCGGCACGTTGCCGATGATTTCGGGAAGCTGCAACCCGAGCAGGATGAACAGCGCGCCGTTGAAGACGAAGGATAGCGTCGTCCACAGCGATACGGTCTGTATGCGCGCCGAGACGCCGAGAAAGCGGAAAATCCCGGAGCCGCCGGTGAGCACTCCGGCCGTGACCGCCGCCAGAATGCCCGAGGCGCCGACATTCTCGGCGCCGAGATAGGCGATGAACGGCAGCAGGACCATGACCAGCACCTGCGCCTCGGCCGGCACGCCGCCGATACGGTTCAGCAATTGCAGCACCTTGGCGGCGACGAACAAGGCAGCCACGCCGGCCAGGATGCCGGCAGCGACGGCATAGAGGAAAGTCACGGACGCCGCGACGAAGGAGAAGCTGCCGGTCAAGGCAGCTGCCACCGCAAAGCGGAACATCGCGAGGCCCGACGCATCGTTGAGCAGCGCCTCGCCCTCCAGGATGTGCATCAGCCGGGCCGGGACCAGGCTCTTGTCGACGATCGAGGAGACGGCCACCGCATCCGTTGGGGACAGCACCGCAGCAAGTGCGAAAGCGACGACGAGCGGGATGCTCGGGACAAGCCAGTGCAAAGCGTAGCCGAAGCCGACAATGGTGAAGAAGACCAGCCCGATGGCGAGGTCGAGGATCGGCCCGCGCAGCGCGATCAGTTCGCGCTTGGGCGCACCATAGGCGTCGCTGAACAACAGCGGTGGGATGAACACCAGCAGAAACAGCTCGGGATCGATCTCGACATGCATTCCGCGCACCGGCCAAGCCAGTGCCGCGCCGATGGCGATCTGCAGCACAGGTAGCGGAACCCGCACCGGCCGGACCAGCGCGCCCGAAACGGCGACGAAGATGAGCACGACCAGAATGAACATTGCGACATGCATGATGCGATTTCCGAATACGGCACCGCGCGTTCTTTTGCCGGCGATCAGTCCAGCAAAGCTTGCCGCGAAAGACTCGGCAACGAAAAAGGCCGCCCTTCCGGCGGCCTTTTGCAAATGAGCTCAACTGCTTAGAGCGCGGATGTGATCTGCAGCTCGTTGGCTCCGTCGAGGCCGTAAATGTCGTCACGGAACTGGACCACGCCCGGCCCTGTCGACCAGGCCGAGACGTAGAGAAAATAAACCGGCACCGGATTGGTGACCTGCACCGGCGTGTTCTCCCCGGTCTTGATCGCCGCCTCGAAATGCTGGCGATCCCAGCCCGGCGTGTCGCGCAGAATCCAGGTGACGAGGTCGCGCACGTTCTGAACCCGCACGCAGCCAGAGGAATCGAAGCGCATCAGCTTGCCGAACAGGCTCTGCTGCGGCGTGTCGTGCATGTAGACGCCGTCCGGGCTGGGGAAATTGATCTTGACCGAGGCCATCGCGTTGCCGGAACCGGGATCCTGGCGGAAGCGGTATTTGGCGGCATCGTCGGTCGACCAGTCGACCGTCATTGGGTCGACCTCGCTGCCGTCCGGCGCAAACAGGCGGATATGGCTATCCTTGAGATAGTTGGGGTCCTTCCGCATCAGCGGAATGATGTCCTTGCGCACGATCGAGACCGGCGCGTTCCAGTACGGATTGACGATGATTTCGTTGATCTTGGAATTGACGATCGGCGTCTGGCGATCGATCTTGCCGACGATTGCGGTGTGGCGCAGCACAACGCGGTCGTTCTCGACAGCCTCGATCTGCGCCGCCGGGATGTCGACCAGAACATAGCGGTTGCCAAGCGTGCCGGCCCGCTCACGCAGCCGTTGCAGATTGGTCTGCAGCTGACCAAGCCGAACCGGCGCCGACACGTTCATTGCCGCGAAAGTATATTTGCCCGTGGTTCCGTCGGCCGGCAAGCCGTGACGCAACTGGAAGCGCTTGAGCGCCGAGTCGACGTAAGAATCGAATGCTTCCGAGAGCCCGGCGCTCTGCGCCAGGTCGCCCGATATCATCAAGCGCCTGCGCAGCGGCACCACATCGGGATCCTCGACGCCAAGCTGCAGCTTCTTGGTGTCTGGAACCTGCTCCCAGCCGCCTTGCGCGACGATATTCTGATACTGCATGATCACCTGCTCGGTGAAGGATACCGTCTGCAGGCTGAAGATCGGCAGCGTCGAGGCAACCTTGCCGCCTTCGCTGGCACGCGCATCGAATTGGTCGTCCCAATTGCCGCGCGCCGAGGATTTCAGGATATCCCCGATCACATCCTGCGCACTGGCGCGGCCGGCGACCATTGCGGCTGCGAGCACGGAGGCTCCTGAAAGGAAGAAACGGCGGCTGGTTCTCATGGACGTTCCAGACATTCTTGCTACAATTCAACTCACCGGGCGGTCTCGCCCGCACTCTAGAGTTGGCTTCTTAACAATTAGCCAACCAGGCCCGCATCACTTCGGTGTAAAACCACAGGGGAAGTGACTTGAGCACAGGACAAATGCACGGCTTTGGCCCCAGCATCACCCGCATCTTCGGTTCCATTGGAATATGGCGGCAACGTGGCTGTTGCTCGAATTTGGATCGGCCGGCCTGACGAAACGGGAAGACCGGTGCTTTTCGGCACCGGCCTTTGGTCCACTCCGCGGCAGCACTTCCGTAGTCCAGCGTCAGATCTAGATGCGGCGGATGCGATTACATCCGGTAGGCGATGGTATCGTTCCAGAACCGATCCAGGCGCTGCAGGGCGCGGTTCATCTGCTTGAACTCTTCCGTGTTGATGCCGCCAACCTGCTCGATCGAACCGACATGGCGCTCGTAGAGGCCGGCGACGACTTCCGCCACCTCATTGCCCTTCGGCGTGAGCGAAACCCGCACCGAACGGCGGTCGATGCGCGAGCGCTGGTGGTTGATGAAGCCGAGATCGACCAGCTTCTTCAGATTGTAGGAGACATTCGAGCCGAGATAATAGCCGCGCGAGCGCAGTTCGCCGGCGGTCAGCTCCGAATTGCCGATGTTGAACAGGAGCAGCGCCTGGATGGCGTTGATGTCGGAGCGACCGTTACGGTCGAATTCGTCCTTGATCACATCAAGCAGACGGCGATGCAGCCGCTCGACCAGCTGCAGCGATTCCATGTACAGCGAACGGATCGCCTCGCGGCGGTCATCGGATACGTTGGCGGTCTTCGCCGCCGGACGCGAATTGATCATTGTCTTTGCCTCTCGTTTGTCGCCCGGTGATTTTTTGTTCTTCACCTTGATCGCGACACTATCGAATACTCATAAAATTCGACTTAAACGCCAAGGCTAACAAGAGCTTACCGGTAAGGGGTTTCGAAAGAGGCTTAACGGACGGTCACCCAAGCAAGGATAATTAACCTAAAGATTTAGCCAACGATCCTGGCCGGAATTGCTATCGCCGGGGTTGCCGCTTCTGGATCCAGATCACCACGCGGAACACTATGTAGAGCAGCGCCACGGCAAGGTGCGAGGCGACGATCAGCGGCCGGTGGCCGAACAGCTCGGGGAAGCCAGCATACATGACGCACTCGGTCACCGCGCAGATGAACCAGATCACGGGACCCCAGGACGCCAGCATCCACAGGCCGGCGGCAGCGAACGGAAAAAACACCGCCAGCACCACCGCCGCCACCTGCCAGTGCACCGGCATCAGGTCGAAGCGCCACAACGGGCCGGGGTAAAAGCCGATCAGCCGGATCCAGTACAAGATGCCGAACAGCAGACAGTAGCCAGCGATGACGCGCTGGAACCAGGCGAAGATGACCTCGATCGTCGAGGGCTGTAGCACCACGCGCCTCGAGGCGACCTCGCTCACAGCTTCAGTTCCCGTTCGCCGAGCGGTGCGAAATAGGCGTCGACGTTGGCGGCGCTGACGTCGTCGATGCCTGCCGGCCGCCATTGCGGCGTCGAGCCTTTATCGATGATGGCGGCGCGGATACCTTCATAGAAGTCGTGCCCGGCAAGCATGCGGTTGAGGATACGGAACTCCATTTTCATGCACTCGTCCATCGACAACGTCTGCCCGGCGCTAATCTGGCGCCATGCAACATGCAGGCTGGTCGGTGAACGTATGCGGATAGTGGCCAGCGTCTTTGCCGCGAACTCGTCGGCAGCGGCTGCCCGCTCCAGACTGGCGACGATATCGGCCAGCGACGGCTGCGCGAAATGCCGGGCGATGGCTTCCAGCGTCGGCCTGTCGGTCTCGCGCCTGGCCGGGACGAAGCAGCCGCGCAGCACCGATTCCGGGTCGCCGCTTTCCGCCAGACGGTCGAGGAAGCCGGCCTGGTCCTCCGCCTTGATCGTATGGGTGGCGAGGCCCGACCACAAAGCATCGCCATAGCGGATGCGGTTGCCGGTCAGCGCCAGATACATGCCGAAGCTGCCGCTGAGATCCGGCAACAGATGGCTGGCGCCGACATCCGGGAAAAAGCCGATGCCGACCTCGGGCATGGCAAACTGGGCGTTCTCGGTCAGCACTCGCTGCGAACCATGGAAGGAGATACCTACGCCGCCGCCCATGACGATGCCGTCGATCACCGCGACATAGGGTTTCTTGAAGCGGGCGATGCGGGCGTTCAGCCGGTATTCATCGGCGAAGAAATCGACCGGAGGCCTTCCTGCGCGGCCGGCTTCGTAGATGTGGAGGATGTCGCCGCCCGCCGAAAATGCCCTGCCCTCGGCCTTGACGACGACAACGTCGACGCCGTCGTCGCGCTCCCAACTGCGCAGCGCCTTGTCCAGCGCCTTGACCATGCGGTGGGTTACGGCATTGAGCGCCTGCGGCCGCGTCAGCGTGACGACGCCGGCCCTGCCCAATCTTTCGAAGCGAATCTCGTCGCCTCCGCCAAAATCCATCGCCAGAGAATCCCTCCCCGCGCCCGCCGGGAGTGAAGTGCTAAAGCGTGGCGCATGGCCGCGTCAATGGCGGCGGCCAATCCGCTGCATGGTCGTCGGCGTCACCCAGTGCTAATGCTGGCGCTTTGAACCGGAAGGGTTGAACCATGCCTTGGTTGCCGCGCCTTGCTGTTGTGGTGGTCGGCCTGATCGCTGCGAACACTCCTCCCGTATCGGCCGAAACCGTCGACGAGCTCTATCAATCGCAGACCATCGTCACCGGCCAGGGCGAGGTCAACAGGCAGATCGGCTTCAAGGCCTGCCTCGATGCGGTGCTGGTTCGTGTGTCCGGGGATCAGCGGCTTCCGAAGAGAACTGAGATGGCGGCGCTGCGCGACAAGGCCGGCAGCTTCGTTGCCGAATTCCGCTATCGCGACCGTCTCGAAGGCATTCCAATCCATGACGAACAAGGCACCCATGACCGGCCGCATGATCTCACTTGTCTGTACAGGCCTGACGTTATCGATCCGGTGCTTGCCGCGCTTGGCAGCAAACCATGGCTTGGCGAGCGGCCACACCTGGCAATTTTCCTGGCGGCGGAGCAAGGCACAAGGCAGTTCGCGCTGACCGCCGACGATGAGCGCGGGGCGGCGATGCGCGAATCCTTCGTCAATGCCACCGGTCCGCTGGTCATGCGGATTGTGTTTCCCGAAGCGTCGCTGCTGTCGGCCTCGAAGCTTGACGACCAGGCCCTGCGCCATGCCGATATCACGACGCTGGACCAGCTTGCCAGGAAGGCCGGAGCCGACCAGGCGCTCGCCGGCAGTATCGTCTGGAGCGACAAGGAACTGGGCTGGATAGCCGACTGGCGGCTTGCCTTGAATGGCAAGAGCTACAATTGGCAAGTGCGCGGCGTCAGCTTCGACGAGGCATTCCGCGTCGCCATGCGGGGTGCTGCGCAGATCCTGTCGGGCAATGGCCAACCAGAATAGCGCCCGACAGGACCGCTGGCACAATCGTGTCGCATTGGTCAGCAGCGGAGGCTCGTGATAAAAGTCGCCTGATCCGGAGTTTTTGCGATGAACAAATTCACCCCTGCAAAGCCTGCCGGCGCGCGCAGCGTCGACGAGATCACCGGCAGCCGGCGGCTGCGGCGCATGCGCAAGGCCGACTGGTCGCGCCGCCTTGTCCAGGAGAACCGGCTCTCGGTCGACGATCTGATTTGGCCGATCTTTGTCGTCGACGGCAGACGAGTGCGCGAACCGATCGCCGCCATGCCCGGCGTGTTCCGCCTGTCGCTCGACCTCGCCGTCAAGGAGGCTGAGCGCGCGGCCAAGCTTGGCATTCCGGCGATCGCCACTTTCCCCAATGTCGAGCTCGGCCTGCGCGATCAGACCGGTTCGCACATCCTCGATCCGGAAAACGTCATCAACCGTGCCACCCGCGCCATCAAGCACGCAGTGCCGGAGATCGGCATCATCACCGACGCCGCGCTTGACCCGTTCACCTCGCATGGCCATGACGGCATCTTGCGCGAAGGCATTATCGTCAATGATGAAACGGTGGAGCAAGTGACGGCGGCGGCCGTCATCCAGGCGGCGGCGGGGGCCGACATCATTGCCCCCTCGGACATGATGGACGGCCGTATCGGTGCCATCCGCGATGCGCTCGACGCCAATGGGTTTCAGGATGTTGCGATCATGTCCTATGCGACCAAGTTCGCATCCGCTTTTTACGGCCCCTATCGTGAGGCGGTCGGCACCGCCGGCCTGCTCAAGGGCGACAAGAAGACCTATTATATCGATCACGCCAATTCCGACGAAGCGGTGCGCGAGGCCGAGCAGGATCTCGCCGAGGGCGCCGACATGCTGATGGTCAAGCCCGGCCTGCCCTATCTCGACATCATCCGGCGGCTGAAGGACGAGTTGCAGATGCCGACCTTCGCCTATCAGGTCTCGGGCGAATATTCGATGATCAAGGCCGCCGCCGCCAATGGCTGGATCGATGGCGAAAAGGCGATGCTGGAATCGCTGCTCGCCTTCAAGCGCGCCGGCTGCGACGGGATTCTCACCTACTTTGCGCCCGAAGTGGCGGCGATGCTCAAGGGGTGATGCGCCTTTGTAGCGTCTACATCGAGCAGTGTTCGTTCGTCCAAAGCGCGACGTGGAACGCCGCAGGACATCGCTTCAAGTTTACGCTGCCCTGCCGGGCATTTTCTCCCCGTAAAGTGGCAGGGAGAAAAGACGCGTTCGTAAAAGATTTCACCAATCTCCAGCGTTGCAAAAACATCGACGTTGCGGCCAGCCCCTTCTCCCCGTCACTATACAGGAAGAAGCTGCCGGCAGGCGGATGACGGGCGGCGCCGACATTGAGATTGGTTATTCCAACATTATTTGGAAGCGATTACCCCGCCGGCGATTCAAGATACCGCTTGCAAAATGCAATCAGTTAAGCTACCCCGATAACTGCTTGCATCTCACAATCGGTTATCGAGGAGGCTCTCATGTCCAAACTTCGCGTCAGCGCTTTCACCTTGTCGATCGACGGCTTCGGCGCCGGTCCCGACCAAGACCTGAAGAACCCGCTGGGTGTTGGAGGGGAAGCCCTGCACGAATGGATGTTCGGCACCCGCACCTTCCGCAAGATGGTCCTCGGCAAGGATGGCGGGACCACGGACACTGACGAGGCGTTCGCGGCACGCAGCTTCGAAAATGTCGGCGCATGGATCCTCGGCCGCAACATGTTTGGGCCGATCCGCGGCGAATGGCCGGATGACAGCTGGAAAGGCTGGTGGGGTGACAACCCGCCCTACCATGTGCCGGTCTTCGTGCTCACGCACCATGCGCGTGATCCCATTGTCATGGAGGGCGGCACGACCTTCTATTTCGTGACCGGCGGCATCCACTCAGCGCTGGAGAAGGCGAAGGCAGTGGCTGACGGTAAGGATGTACGGCTGGGCGGCGGCGTTTCCACGATCCGGCAATATCTCAAGGAAAAGCTCATCGACGAAATGCATCTGGCGATCTCACCGGTCCTGCTAGGCGCCGGCGAGAGCCTTTTTGCCGGCATCGACATGCCCAAGCTCGGCTATCGCTGCAGCGAGCAGGTCGCGACGCCGAAGGCCACGCATGTCATCATCGAGCGCACCTAGCTTGTTGCAGGGCGCCGCCATGGAGGCGCCGCCCTCCTCGCCGCTTTAGTCAGTACTTCTCCGGCACATACAGTTCGCGCGGCAGTACCTGGCGCTCGTATTCGGGATTGAAGACGCGCTCCGGCAGTGTGATCTCTTCGTGCGGCACCTCCTCATAGGGCATCTGCTTGAGGAGATGGTCGATGCAGTTCAGCCGTGCCCGCTTCTTGTCGTTGCCCTCGACGATGAACCACGGGCTTCCGGGATATTCGTGCGGGCGAACGTTTCTTCCTTGGCCTTGGTGTACTGCTCCCAGCGCACGCGCGACTGGAGGTCCATCGGCGACAGTTTCCATTGCTTCATCGGGTCATGGATGCGCATCAAAAAGCGCATCTGCTGCTCCTCGTCGGTGATCGAAAACCAGTATTTGACAAGCGTAATGCCTGAGCGGACCAGCATGCGTTCGAAATCCGGAACGTCGCGGAAGAACTCCTCGACCTGATCCGGCTGGGCAAAGCCCATTACCCGCTCGACGCCGGAGCGGTTGTACCAAGAGCGGTCGAACAGCACGATCTCGCCGCCGGCCGGCAGATGCGGAACGTAGCGCCGGAAATACCATTGCGACTTCTCGCGCTCGGTCGGCGCCGGAAGTGCTGCAACGCGGCAGATGCGCGGATTAAGCCTCTGGGTGATGCGCTTGATAACACCACCCTTGCCCGCCGAGTCGCGGCCCTCGAAGACCACGACGAGCTTCTTCTTGTGATAGGCGACCCAGGATTGTAGCTTGATCAATTCGGATTGCAGCGTGATGAGATTGCGAAAATACTGCAGGCGGTCGATCGATGGCGGATGCGCATTCTTGTAGATCTTGGCGATCTCCATCGACAGCGCCGGCTCCGAGATTTCCAGCTCATAATCTTCGTCGAGCGTGTCGGCGAGTTCCGCTTCCAGCCAGTCCCTGGCCGGGGAATTCTGTTTTATCTCGGTCATTTGCGCTGCTCCGCTTACAGGCCTTGCCGGCCGCTGTCAGGCGCTCTGCCGCCCGGCCCGGCGGCCGGAAATCGAAGCGCTGGACCGATTTTAGTATAGGCCGGCAATGACGGTTTTATTGCACCCACTACTGCGCTGGCTGTGCGTTCAATCCGCAAGATGTGATCGAGCTTGCCCTGCGGGGCGGGCGACAAGCGGAACGAATTATCCTACAAATGCCCGGTTCACTGAGGGGCTGTCGTTTGCAACGCCCTTTCCCGATAAATCGTGAGGATACGACATGGAATACCGCACTCTCGGCCGTTCCGGGCTGAAGGTTTCGACCCTGACCATGGGCACCATGACATTCGGCGGCGGCGGCGCGTTTTCGGCGGTTGGCAAGACCGACCTCGACGAGGCGCGTCGGATGATCGACCTTTGCATCGATGCCGGCGTCAATGTCATCGACACCGCCAACGTCTATTCGAACGGGGTGTCGGAAGAGATCATCGGCGAGGCGCTCGGCGGCAAGCGCAAGGGCGACGTGCTGATCGCCTCCAAGGCGCGCATGCGGATCGGCAAGGGCCCCAACGATGAAGGCTTGTCGCGCTACCATCTGATCCGCGAATGCGAGAGGAGCCTGAAGCGCCTCAGGACCGATGTCATCGACATCTATTTCCTGCACGAGTGGGATGGCCTGACACCGCTTGAGGAAACCATCGCCGCGCTCGACACGCTGGTCGCGCAGGGTAAGGTCCGTTATGTCGGCTGCTCCAATTATTCCGGCTGGCAAGTTATGAAGGGGCTGGGGATCAGCGACCGTCATCACCAGCCACGCTTCGTCACCCAGCAGATCCATTACACGCTGGAAGCGCGCGAGGCCGAGTACGAATTGTTGCCGATCTCGGTCGACCAGGGGCTCGGCGTGCTGGTCTGGAGCCCGCTTGCCGGCGGGTTGTTGTCCGGCAAATACCACCGTGACCAGCCGACCGCCCGCCAGCTCAGCGGCTGGTCGGAACCGCCGATCCGCGACGAGGACCGGCTGTGGCGGATCGTCGACGTGCTGATCGATATCGGCAAGAACCACGGTGTGTCGGCAGCGCAGGTGGCGCTTGCCTGGCTACTCGGCCGGCCCGCTGTCAGTTCACTGGTGATCGGCGGACGAACCGAAGCGCATTTCAAAGACAATATCGCCGCTGCAAGCCTTGTGCTTGCCGATGAGGAGCGCACACGGCTCGACGTGGTCAGCAGGCCGCCCGTGCTCTATCCCTACTGGCACCAGCAATTCACGGCAAAGGACCGGTTCGGGCCGGCCGATCTCGTCCTCGACCGCGACGGCGCCTGAAAAGCCGGGCTCTCCGGACTGCGCCGAGATATGGAGCCCGATCGTGCCTTGCGGTGTTGTGTTTGCGGTCCAATGCTCCTAGGCAAAGGCCATGCACAATGAAAGGAAACGATATGGCACGAGCACCGAACTACGGTCAGGAACGCAAGGAACGCGACCGGCAGAAGGCTGCCAAGAAGGCGGAAAAGCAGGCTGCCAAGGTCGCAGCCAAGGAGCGATCGAAGCCCGAGGGCGAGAGCGAGTCCCAAACCAAAACCGAAACGACCGAGTGATGACGCCCGGCCTGTCAGGCGGTCCGGGCCTCGGTCAAATCCCGCTATGCCTCAGGCGGGCGCCTTGTCGCTAACGAAGACGTTCACTTCACGAGCGGCGGCAATGAAGGCCCGTCTTGCGTTCATGGCCGGCTTGTCGCCGGCCAGCGCATCATGACAGGCTTGCAACGCTTCGCGGTGCTTGGGGCTGCGCTTGCCGGGCCAATTGTTGAGGAGGTAGTCGGAAGCCTCGCGGGCCGTACGCAAGAGCTGATTGCTTCCCGCCGCGCCCTTGACGGTCACGGGTGTGTCAAATCGGTTGTTTTCCATCGCCGCTCTTACGCCATCGGCATTTCCGAAGCGAGACCGAAAGTAGCATTCTTCGCTCATCTGCTCTTTTCGTGATCAATGGCAGCCGATCCTCACTCAAGCGACGACGGCAAATCCCCGGGCGCGCAGGCCGCGCCGGTCGTTGCGCAGCGAGGTCACCAGCCGGTCGCGGCTGCCGATGATATGGGCCGAAAGCAGGCGGGCGGCGCTATCGGCATCGCCGGCCCGCACCGCCGACAGAATGGCATGGTGTTCGGCCCAGGCACGGCCAAGCGCTGCCTCGTCGCGAACCTCGAGCCAGCGGGCGCGCGACAGGCGCGTCATCGCATCGCGAACCGCTCTGAACAGGAACTCGTTGCCTGACAGGCGTGCCAGCTCGATATGAAAATCCATGCCGACACGATGCCATTCCTCGCGCGGGGTTTGGTCGTCGCAGGAATCGAGCATAGCCTCGATAATTTCGACGGCACCCCTGTCCTGCAAGGCACAAGTCAGCCTGACTGCCGCGACCTCGACCGCCTCGCGATAGACGGCGATCTGCTCCAGCTCGGCAAGATTGATGGGCGAGACCGTCCAGCCGCGGCCGTCGCGGCAGATCAGGCCTTCAGTCTCGAGCCGCAGCAATGCCGCCCTGACCGGCGTGCGCGATGCGCCGAAGCGGCTTTCGACCCAGCGCTCCGTCAGCCGCTCGCCGGGACCGATCTCGAGCCCGAGGATCATCTCGCGAAGCTGCTTTTCGACGTTCTGCATCTGCGACATTGGCGTTCCGTTCAGGTCATTTGTTCCGGCAATCGGGTCACTGGCCGGCGTTGGCCAATCACGCCGGCCTTTGTCGATCATGTTTGAGAGACCCGCATTGACAGCGACGGGGCTTGCGTTCATGACAGATACCAGCTTGGTATCCCAAATTGGTATCCGTAGCAAGTTTCATGCAAGCTGGCCGGACAGGACATGACATGCCGCAAGACGCCGCCCTCGCCATGCAAGGCACGCACAACGTCCACTGGCGCCGCAATCTCGCCGTGTGTTTTGCCGGCTCGTTCAGCACGCTTGTAGCGATGACGCTGCTGTTGCCCTTCCTGCCGCTTTACGTCGAGCAGCTGGGCGCCGAGGGCCATGCGGCGATCGTGCAGTGGTCGGGTATCGCCTACGGCGCCACCTTCCTTGCTGCCGCGCTGGTCGCGCCCCTGTGGGGGCGGCTAGGCGACCGCTACGGCCGCAAACTGATGCTGGTGCGAGCCAGTTTCGGCATGGCGCTGTGTATGTCGCTGACCGGCATGGTGCAGACCGTCTGGCAATTGGTGCTCTTGCGCCTGCTGATCGGCTTTGCCGGCGGCTATTCTTCGGGCTCGACCATCCTGGTTGCCATGCAGACGCCGAAGGATCGCTCCGGCTGGGCGCTGGGCGTGCTGTCGGCCGGCATCACGGCCGGTGCCCTGGTCGGTCCGCTGCTTGGCGGCGCGCTGCCGCCGCTGATTGGCATCCGCGCCACATTCCTGCTCGCCGGCGGCGTCATTTTCCTGGCTTTTCTGGCAACCACCTTGCTGATCAAGGAGGCCCCTCGCCCGGTTGCCGCCAAGGCCGCGTCGGAAGAAAAAGTGAAAGACGGCTGGTCGCAGATTCCCGACAAGCGCCCCGTCGTCACCATGCTCGCGACCGGCATGCTGTTGAGTTTCGCCACCATGTCGATCGAGCCGATCATCACCGTCTATGTCCAGCAGCTCATCGAAGATCAGAGCCAGGTCACGCTGGTCTCCGGCATCGTCATGTCCGCGGCAGCGCTCGGCGCCATCCTGTCGGCGTCGCGGCTCGGCAAGCTCGCCGACCGTATCGGCCACTGGAACGTCATCGCTGCCGCACTCGCCGTCTCGGCGCTGCTGCTGATCCCGCAGGCCTTTGTTACCCAGGGCTGGCAACTCGTCGGCCTGCGTTTCCTGATGGGCCTGGCGCTTGGCGGTCTTTTGCCCTGCATCACCAGCGTCATCCGCCACAATGTGCCCGACGGGGTCGGCGGCAATGTGCTGGGTTTGTCGATCTCGGCGCAATATGTCGGGCAGGTCGCCGGACCGTTGCTCGGCGGCTTCGCCGGCGGCCATTTCGGTATGCGCTCGGTGTTTCTCGGCACATCCATTCTGATGGCGGGCGGAGCGGCCTGTAACTGGCTGATCCAGTCACGCCGCGAACGCGACATGCTGGCGGAAGCCGGCAAATCCTGACACGGTTCGCAGCACTATCTCAGGCGGTCGCCAGGAATCACGGAGGGGTGGACATGAGCACGGATGAACACGCGGCAGGCGGCCGCATTCTGGTTTTTGCCGGCGGCCTATGCGGCGCGGCTGGCGTGGCGCTTTCGGCGGCGGCGGCGCATCTCGGCGGCGCTTTCGTCGGTACGGCCGCATCCTTCCTGCTCTTGCATGCGCCGGTCTTCCTTGCCGTCGGGCTGCTCGGTGGCAATAGCATCCTGCGAACCGGAAGCCTCATCCTTCTCGTCGGGCTTCTGCTGTTCTCGGGAGATCTTTTGGCCCGCGACTTCCTTGGCTCGCGGCTGTTCCCGATGTCGGCGCCGATCGGCGGCACGTTGCTCATCGGCGGCTGGCTGATGATGGCCGCCTCGGCGCTGGTGCGGCCGCGCCCTTGACGCGGCAGCCACGTTCGCCGGTTCTGTCAGTCTTGGCGACGTTCGGGCCGGACTTGGCCGTCGCGTTTGGCTGTCTTGACCACACGCCGCCGCTCCGGCCGTTCGGTGGCCGGCGATATGCCCCAATAATTGCGATAGATATCTTCGAACAGATGCTTGATCGGGTGCATGGCTTGATCTCCTTTTTGAATCGATCCAATCAGCGGGAACAAAAAAAAGGCCGCCGATCAGCTCCGCTTGCGTCCTACGAGGAAACGCAGGTCGCGAATCCACGGACCGGTTCTGTCGCGCCCCTTACGGGCCTCCGCGCTCGAGCGGATGCTCCAGTCGTTCCGGTAAATGTCCTCGAACAGATAATTGACGGGGTGCATGGCACTCTCCTCTTGTATCGATCCAATCTGCGGACGAAAACCCTCTTGGATCGATTCAAAGAATACGCGTCGCACCATAAATGTCAAGCAAAAATTTGAATCGATCCAACGAAAGTGTTAGGTAATCGGCGATACTGTTGGACCGGAGTCCCGGAGACAAACAAATGGCATCACTCACCGAAGGCAGGAGGCCCATCCGGCTGGCGGACATCGCCAAAGCCGCGGGCGTATCACACGGCACTGCCTCCAATGTCTTCAGCCGTCCCGAAATCGTACGCGAGGAAGTCCGCGAGCGGGTCAAGGCGGCGGCCGACGCGCTGGGCTACGCCGGCCCCGATCCAAAGGGCCGCCTGCTGCGCGCCGGCAAGGTCAATGCGATCGGCGTCGCCACAACCGAGCCGCTGTCCTATTTCTTCGACGACCCCTTTGCGCGCGTGATGATGGCCGGCATCTCGGAGGCATGCGACGCCACCGGCGCGGGAATAGCCCTCGTGTCGGCCGGCAACGAGGAAAAACTTGCCTGGAATATCCAGAGCGCCCTGGTCGACGGCTTCATCCTGTTCTGCATCGAGGGCGGTCCGCGCCTCGTCGAACTGACGCGCGAACGCAAGCTCCCCTTCGTCGCGCTCGAGCTCGGCTCGCAGGACGCCACGGTCTCCGCGATCGGCGTCGACAATGTTGCCGGCGGCCGGCTCGCGGCGCGCCATCTGGCGGAACTTGGACATCGCCGCTTCGCCGTGCTGTCGCTGGCCTTCGCCGACGACAGCACCGGACTTGTCTCGCCCGAGCAGGTCCGGACCGCAGTCTATACAGGAACCCGTGACCGCCTCCTCGGCTATTTCGAAGAGCTTTCCCGGTTTGGTGTCGACACCGCCAAAGTGCCGGTCTACGAGACCGAAAACGACAAGGCGAGCACAAGGGCTGGTCTCGAAACCATCTTCGCCTCGGCGGAACCGCCGACCGCCATCCTGGCGATGTCGGACCGGATCGCGATGGTCGCATTGGAATGGCTCAACGCACGGGGCATCGCGGTTCCCCGCGATGTTTCCGTCGTCGGCTTCGACGGCGTGCCTGAAGCCGCAATTTGCGAGCCTCCGCTCACCACCATCGCCCAGCCGATCGCCGAGATCGGCCGCCGGGCAGCGCGAAGAATCCTCGACTTCGACGGCACGGTGCGGCGAGAAACGCTCGATGTCGAACTTGTCGTCAGGGCATCTTCCGGACCGCCGCCAGGTACAGGCTGACTGGGCAGATCGGCTCCAAATCTTATCTATTGGCCGCCATGGGACCGATGCCAAAGGATGGACGGACAGGCGGCGCCTCGTTGCGGACCGGCTTGCCCTTGCCGGACCAGCCGATGGCGGACAGCCATTCCAGATAGAAGGCGAGCGCGAACTGCATGGCGATGCCGGCGGCGAGCAGCAGACTGTCATAGGCAAAGCCGCCCGGGTTGATCAGCTTCATCACCTGCGCCGCCATGGCAATCACCGTGCCGGCAATGAAAACCGGCAGCGAGCGTTTGCCCAATATGGCGAGCGGATTGTCGCGGCCGGTGCGGAACAGGTTCGAGACGAAGGGCAAGGCGACGACCAGATAGCTCATCGCCAGGATGTGCAGCAGCCGCGGCAACGACAGGAACGTCTTGTCGAAACCGGTCAGCACCACCGGCAGATCGAGCCACGACGCATGCCCCCACAGCGGGCTGTGCACCCAGACGAGCGCCGTCAGCACATAGGCGGCGGCTGCGCCGACCAGCCAGCGATTGACAGGGATGGTGCCGCCGCGCCGCACATGCAACACGCTGGCCATGCCGATATTGAACAGCAATTGCCATGACAGCGGATTGAGGAACCAGAAGCCGGGCTCCGGGTAGTTCGGCGGCGCGATCTGGTAGATTCCGGCAATCAGCCAAAGGGCTGCGGATACTGCGAGCGCCGCCAGTGGCCGGTAGCTGATGAACAGCAGGAAGACCGGCGCCATCAACAGCAGCGCCGCATAGACCGGCAGTATGTTGTTGTAACCGAGCTGATGGCCGAGCGTGACGATGCCGACCAGGACTTGTGGCGGGTTCCTGACGAGCGGCTCGATGTTGATCAGCGTCAGAAGATCCGGCCGTTTCGCAAACACCGCCGCGGCGCAGAAGATGGCCATCACCACCATCGTCGTGACGATGTGGGTGACATAGAGCACGCCGGCGCGGCGCCACATTTTCAGCGTTGCAATCAGCCGGTTTCCCGGCTGGAACTTAGTGCCGTAGGCGAGAGCGACGGACATGCCGGAGATCAGCACGAAGGCCTCGGCCGCATCTGAAAACCCGAAATTCTTGTAGGTCAGGGTTTCGAACACGGTGCCCGGCACGTGGTCGACGAATATGGTCAGGAGGGCGAGAGCCCGGAACACATCAATACGCGTATCGCGTTCCGGCGAAACTGGCATGGTCATCGATAAAAGGCCTTAAAGCTGGTTGTTCATGCCTGGCATGCGATCCCTCGGGCGACCACCCGGCGCACACTGCTTCGATCTCCCCCGCGGGGATTATATCGGCAAAGAAACGGACTGAAATGCGCCCGGTTCAATCAACTTTCGCGGAGCTTGAAAATATTCCGTTTTGAAGCCGGCAAATTAACGAAAGTAACGCGGAATCAAAAGGATGTGACTATGGCCGAGCAAAGCCTCGAAGACGGTATTTTGCAGGAGAATTCAGGCTTTTTCTACCGGCTCCATCGATCCGCCAATTTAGCCGGTGACTGGCTGTTCCTGTTGCATGGATCGGGTGTCGACGAGACGACCTTGCTGCCGCTTGGTCGGCAAATCGCGCCGCATGCGGCGCTGGTTGCGGTCCGTGGCCGCATCCCTCAGGAGGACGGGTTCCGTTGGTTCACGCGAATCACCCCGACGCGATTCGAGCAGGCAAGCATCCGCGCGGAGGCAGATGCGTTTGCGGCCTTCGTCGCCGGCGTTGCGAAGCGCCACAGCCTCGATCTCCGCCACGCGACCTTTCTCGGCTATTCGAACGGCGCCAATCTGGTTTCGAGCGTCATGTTGCTGCATCCGGGCGTGATCGAGCGCGCTGCATTGCTGCGTCCTATGCCGGTGCTCGACGAGGTGCCGCCGGCCGACCTGTCGAAGGCACGGGCGCTGATCGTCGCCGGCGCCGCCGACCTGACCTACGCGCCTTTCGCCCCCGTGTTGGCCGCTGTACTGAGCTCGCATGGCGCCAAAGTCGAGGTCCACACCGTCGCCTCCGGCCATGAAATCGGCGATCCGGACGCCGAGATCGTCAAGCAGTGGCTGGCGGGGTCAGGCAACCGCTGAACGAGCGGATTGAGCGCACGCACGACGCGGACCCGACCATCGAATGTCAGTGTGCGGCGGGCTGGAATAGCTCGATCACATTGCCGGACGGGTCTTCGAGCAGGGTCTGCGAGCCGCCGACGCCGTTGATGATATCGTTGCGGAAGGCGAGCCCGGCGCCCTTCAGGCGCGCAATCTCTTGCTTCAGATCCGGCACCACCAGCAGGATGCGGTTCCACCCTCCCGGCACCGGCCGGCGGCCATCCGGCATCGCCCGTGCGCCCGAGCTCTCCGGCCCGCTCAGCAGAAGCCGCAGATCGCCGCGCGTGACCGAGCAGAAAGCCGGCCGCGCATCCCGTTCAATGGCAAAGCCCAGACGCTTCACGTAGAAATCGATGGAAGCGGCGACATCGTCGACAATATAGCGAACACTGACGGGCGTCATAACCGGGGACCTTTCAGTTTGAGTAGAACGTTTTATTAAAGGCTGCTCATCATCGGCAACGCCCCGGCAGCACTACGACGCCGCCGACACACTATGACCGTCGGTTCGCCAGGGAATCAGGGCAAGCAGACCAGCACTGCCGACCACGGCGAAGACAGCGCCGTAGATGAACACCGCCTCATGGCTTACACGATCCCAGAGCTGTCCGGCGACAACGCTTGCCGCGAGTTCCAGCAGGCCGACCGTGGTGCTGTACCAGCCGATGCCGCTGGCACGCAGCTCTTGCGGCACGAAGTCCGAGGCGAATGCCTTGCCGACTGAGCGGAAGATGCCTTGATAGAACCCGTAGAAGGCAAAAAGCAGCCCGATCAGATAGATGTTCCGGGTCAAGACGAAGCCGAGATAGGCGATCAGGAAGATGACGAAGGACGACAGTAACACGCCCTTGCGGCCGAAGCGGTCCGATAGAAAGCCGCCCGGGTAGGAAATCAGCGCCGCAACGAGATTGAAGCCTGCGTAGATAAGAATGGTTGCCTCCAAAGAGGCACCGATATCCTGTGTTTGCAGAATCAGAAATGCATTGCTCGAATTGCCGATGCCGAAGAGAGCTGTCACCAAGAGATAGGTCCAATAGGCTTTGGGAAACTGCCGCAGATTGACGTCGATCTTGGCCTTTGCGGCTACGGCCAGTGGCTGCTCGTGCACCAACACCACCATGAGGAAGGCGAGGAGACCGGGAATGAGCGCGAGATAGAAGATCCAGCGGATATCGACTTTGAGCGCGATGAGAAGCAGCACCGCGAGCAGTGGCCCCAGAAACGCTCCCAGATTGTCGCCAATGCCTTCTAGGCCGAATGCTTTGCCTCGGTGCTCGTCGGCCACGGACGAAGCAAGGAGCGCGTCGCGCGGAGCGGACCGGAAACCTGCACCGAGCCGATCCACAAACCGCGCGCCCAGGACCATCGGCCACACTGTGGCCACGCCGATCAGCGGTTTGGCGATAGAGGCCAGAAAATAGCCAATGAGGGCTATCGGTTTCCGCTTCTGAAGCCTGTCCGAGAGCCAGCCCGAAAAACCTTGAACGATGTTCTGCGTCGCCTGGGCGATTCCGTCGACCAGACCGACGACGCTCCCGCTTGCGTGCAGAGTCTGGGTTAGGAAGATCGGCAGGATCGGATAAAGCATCTCGGTCGAAATGTCGGCAAACAGGCTCGCCAGCGCCAGAAGCACCGTGTTTCGGGAAATCCAGGCGAAGGTTTCCCTTGGCGCTGCCCCAGTCATTGCTTTGCCCTGTTCGGCAATCCGTTTGGCTGAAACGCAACGGCTACCATGTCGGTTGCAATGCGCCACTGCTGAGTGTCCTGCCCCCATCCCGAAGGTCCGCGCAGCAAAACCGATGCCCACGCGGTCCTTCGATTCGGGATCATGGTCTACGCCCGCCCCATGCGGTTCCAAGCGTCCAGCCCAGCGATCTTGTAGGCTTCGGCCAGCGTCGGATAGTTGAAGGTGTTGTTGACGAAGAAGTCGACGGTGCCGCCGAGATTGATGACCGCCTGGCCAATGTGGATGAGTTCGGTCGCGCCCTCGCCGACGATATGGGCGCCGAGCAGACGGCGTGTTTCGATCGAGAACAGAAGCTTCAGGAAGCCGGTGTTGACGCCCATGATGTGGCCGCGCGATGTCTCGCGGAACCGCGCCACGCCGACCTCGTAGGCGGCACCACTCTCACGCACCTGCTCCTCGGATTGCCCGACCGTGGAGATTTCCGGCACGGCGTAGATGCCGTAGGGAAAGGTTTCGGGCGGCGGCGGCAAGGGCACGCCGAAGGCATGGCAGGCGGCCACCCTGCCCTGCTCCATCGAGGTCGATGCCAGGCTCGGAAAACCGATGACGTCGCCGGCGGCATAGATGTTGGACGCGCTGGTCTGGAAGGTCTGCGGATCGACCTTGATGCGGCCTCTGGAATCGGACTCGATGCCGACCGTTTCCAAGCCCAGGCTGCCGACATTGCCGGTACGCCCTGCAGCATAAAGCACGATCTCGGAACGTATGGTGCGGCCGTCGGCCAGCGTCACCTCAGCATAGTCGGGTTTCGAGGCGATCTCCTTGACGGCACTGCCCAATCGGATGGTCATGCCGCGGTCGCGCATCTGATGGATGAAGTCGTCGACGATCTCGCGGTCGACGAAATCCAACATCGTGTTGCGCGGCTCGACCAGTGTCACCGGAACGTCGAGTGCCGAAAAGATTGTCGCATATTCGACGCCGATGACGCCGGCGCCGATCACCGTCAGCGTGCGCGGTAGCCGGTCGAGCTCCAGCATCTCGTCGCTGTCGAAGATCCGTGTCTTGTCGAACGGCACGTCACGCGGCCGGTGCGGCCGGGTGCCGACCGCGATCAGCGCATGGGCGAAGCCAACCTCGCTGTAGTCGCCGGTGTCGGTGGTCAGGCTGACCTTGTTGGGGCCGAGGAATTTTACCGCGGCGCGCGCACTCTTGACCGTGTTGCGCATGAACTGGTGCTGCAGCACCTCGACCTCATGGTCGAGCGTCTTGTGCAGGCGCTCGACCAGATCGCCGACCGAAATGTCCTGCTTGACGCGGTAGCCGCGTCCATAAAAGCCGCGCTCGCGCCAGCCGGAGAGGTTGAGCACCGTCTCGCGCAACGTCTTCGACGGTATAGTGCCGGTATGCACCGAAACGCCGCCGAGACGCCGGCCCCTGTCGACCACCAGCACCGACTTGCCGAGCTTGGCCGACTGCACCGCGGCGCGGCGCCCGGATGGGCCGCTGCCGATGACCAGCATGTCGTAGTCCATGTCGCCCCGTCCCCTCGGCTCGGCGCGCTTTGTTGCGCCGCAGCAAACTAACGCTATCCGCGCCATGAATTCAACAAGTCAGACGGCCCCAGGCACTCCGTCACCATCTACACGGCGGCGAAAGGCTCGATCTTGATTCCGCCGCGAACCTTCACCATTTCACCAAGAAGCGGCCCGTGCATTAATCCGGGTTCGATTACGAGGAAATGACATGAACGCTCGCGTTCTCGACGGCGAAATCATCACCAGCAGGCTCGAAGATGTCCGCGCCTATGAGGGCGTGCGCACGCGGCGCATTCTCGCCTTTGTCATCGATTATTTCATCGTCGCGCTGCTCACCATTCCATTCGCGATCCTGGTGTTCCTGTTCGGGCTGTTGACGCTCGGCCTCGGCTGGATGCTGTTTTCCATTCTCGTGCCGGCCGTCGCCATCCTCTACATCTGGAACACGCTCGGCAGTAAAGACCAGGCCACCACCGGCATGAAGATGATGGGCATCCGGCTCGACCGACTCGACGGCAGCCCCGTCGACGGGCTGACCGCCGTCGTGCATTCGGTGCTGTTTTGGGCCGGCAATGTCATCCTTTCGCCGCTGGTCCTGCTGGTGAGCCTGTTTTCCGACCGCAAGCGCACGCTGCACGACCTGCTGCTCGGCACCGTCGTCAGCCGCAGCGGCCGCTGAGCAGACTTTTGAAGCGCGGCCGCAGCCTTTGCGCACAAATGTGAAGACGTCCAATCAACCAGGCTTTCACAATCCTGTTGAATTTTTCGGCGTCCGCGCCAAAGGTAGAGCGATTCGCAGGAGTGTTTCCAAGGCTCGATGACGCAGCACCCGACCCAGTCGCCGCAGTTCTTTCTGACCGCGCCCTCGCCATGTCCCTATCTCGAGGGCCAGTTCGAGCGCAAGGTGTTCACACACCTGGTCGGCGACAAGGCCCCCGAGATGAACGATCTGTTGACGCAGGGCGGTTTCAGGCGGTCGCAGAACATCGCCTACAGGCCGGCCTGCGAGACCTGCCGCGCCTGTGTGTCGGTGCGCATCCTGGCGCAGGAATTCACCGCCAGCCGCAACATGAAACGGGTCATACAGCATAATTCGGATCTGGTCGGCGCCATGCACGACGCCGAGCCCTCCACCGAGCAGTATTC
This sequence comes from Mesorhizobium sp. M0296, assembly GCF_040321675.1. Lineage (NCBI taxonomy): Bacteria > Pseudomonadati > Pseudomonadota > Alphaproteobacteria > Hyphomicrobiales > Phyllobacteriaceae > Mesorhizobium > Mesorhizobium sp. M0296. The sequence goes on along the minus strand of NZ_JAMYRZ010000008.1, from coordinate 57,916 downwards.
GCTGTTCCGCAGCTATCTCGACGCCCGCCACCGCCGTGGCGGCATGTCAGACATGACCGTGCTCGACTACGCCATGATGGTCGAGGATACCCACGTCGACACCAAGGTCATCGAATACCGTCGCCGCGGACCTGACAGCTTCATCACCGGCAAGGGCCAGGGCGAGCTGATCGCCGTGGCGCTTACCGACAAGATGGCCGATGGCCTGTCGATGGTCTATTCCTATTTCAACCCGGACTTCGAGGACCGTTCGCTCGGCACCTTCATGATCCTCGACCACATCGCCCGCGCCAGGGCGATGGGCCTGCCCCATGTCTACCTGGGTTACTGGGTCAACGGCTCGCGCAAGATGAATTATAAGATGCGCTTCCAGCCGCAGGAGCATCTCGGCCCGAAAGGCTGGGAACGCTACAATCACGAAGCGGTTTCGCGCTGATCTTCGCTTTCGGTATTCACTCTTAAATTGTTTCGAGGAGGATGCCGCTGGGCTTCCGGCCGATCGGCTGGAAAACCGGGCGGTCAATTTTGCGCCTCCAAGCCTACGCGAGAATTGCCGCATGTCTTCCCACAACGACCACCAGAGAGGCCTTCTGATCACCGCCATCGGCGGGCTGACGCTGACCGTCGACATTCCGCTGATCCGGCTCGCCGACGGCGAGGCGTGGACGATCCTGCTGTTGCGCACCGGCACGACCTTCGTCGCCACGCTTATCATCTGGGCCGCCTGGCGCTCGCTGAGCGCAAAGGCACCGCAGCTTGTGCCGGGCTGGTCAGGGCTCATCGTTGCCGGCCTCTACGGGCTCGGCTCGATCGCCTTCATCACCGGTGTCTACAATACCTCGACAGCCAACCTCGTTTTCATCCTGGCGTTCACAACCATGTTCGCGGCCCTTTTGTCATGGCTGTTCCTGAAGGAGAGGCCACGGCCCCTGACGCTTGCAGCGCTGGCACTGATGATCGTCGGCGTGACGATCATTGTCGGCGATTCCGTTGGAACCGGACATCTCTTCGGCGACCTGATGGCGCTATGCTCGGCTTTCATGATCGCCGCGGCCATCACCATCTCGCGCGCCAGCGGCAAGGATATGGGTTTCACGGCGCTGATCGGAGTGGTCCTGCCGCTGGCCGTCGCCACCCTGATGGTTTCCAAGGTGGGTTTTCACGTCAACGCGCCATGGTGGATCGTCTTCAACGGTGCCGTCATCATGCCGATCTCGTTCTTCTGCCTCGCCAACGGCCCGAAATACATCTCCGGGCCGGAGGTGGCGATGTTCTACCTGCTTGAAACCGTGCTGGCGCCGGTCTGGGTGTGGATGATCTTCGCCGAAACACCGTCGCGCAACAGCCTGATCGGCGGCGCGATCCTCATCATGACCTTGATCGGCCATTCGCTCTGGCAGTTGCACGAGGGGCGCAAGCGCCGCGCCACGTTCGCCGTCAGTCACCCGGCCTGATTCTTTTTCGCGGCGGCGCGTCCGGCGACAATTTCGATCTGCGGCGGTGCGTCATCGTGCTCCGCCGGTTCGGCGGCAGCGAGCTCATCGGTCAGTTCCACTTCGCGCAGCCATTCGCGCCAGATTGCGACCAGCAGGGCCATCAGCACCGGGCCGATGAACAGGCCGAGAAAGCCCATTGTCTTGACGCCGCCAATCAGGCCGAAAAAGGTTGGCAGGAAGGGCAGCTTTATCGGCCCGCCGACCAGCTTCGGGCGCAATGTCTTGTCGACGATGAAGAGTTCGACCGCGCCCCAGATGAACAGCGCCAGCCCCGCCATCGGCGAGCCGCTGGCGGCGAGATAGATCGACACCAGCGTGAAGGACAGCGGTGCGCCGCCGGGAATCAGCGCCATGATGCCGGTCAGCGCGCCGAGCGTCACCGGCGACGGCACGCCGGCCAACCAGTAAGCGATACCCAGCACCAGCCCTTCGCCGATGGCGATAACGGTCATGCCGGTCACCGTCGAGGAGATTGTCGCAGGCACCACGCGTGAGATCCGTTCCCATCTGGCCGGCAGGATGCGTTCGCCGAGGCGATCGACCTGTCCGGCGAAATGCTCGCCGTCGCGATAGGCGAAGAACAGCGCGATCATCATGAATAGCAGCGTCAGCAAAAGGCCGAAGGCGCTGCCGCCGGCGGCAAGCACGCCGCGATAGATGCTGCCGATATTGGCGCCACTGATCAGCTGGATCAGTTCGCCGATTCCGCCGGGGTGGCCAACGTTGACCGTCCATTGTTCATTGAGCCATTCGCCCACCACGGGCATGGTGGCGATCCAGTGCGGCGTCGGCGCACCGTAGCGGTTGGTCTCTATCGCCCAGTTGACCCACTCGCGCACCTCATTGATGGCGTAGGTGCCGGCAAGCGCGATCGGCACCACCAGGAAGGTCAGGATGAACAAGATCGCAAGCGTCGCAGCGATGGTGCGGTTGCCGCCGACGCCGGCGAGCAGCCGCCGATAGAGCGGCCAGCTGGCGAAGGCGATAACCAGGGCGGCAAGAACCGGGAACAGGAAGCCGTGGAAGAAATAAACGCCGGCGGCAACGATCAGCACCAGGAGCCAGCGCGCCGCCGACAGCGGCGGAATGACAGCGGCCCTGAGCGGCGTCGACAGGCCAAACAGACGCTGCTGCCGCTCCGGCTTCTGGATCCTGACTTCCTTCAAGCGGCTACCTCTCCCTGGCCCATCGTATCGCTTATGCCCTGATATAGTGCAGCAATCGTGACGACATTCCAAATGTTTGGGTGGAGCTGCTAATCTCCCCCCTTGAGGGGGAGATGGCCGGCAGGCCAGAGGGGGTCGCCGCGCGTGAGACGCCAGTCTCCTCTGTCTGCGATAAGGGTCGCGTCTGGACGTTCCGACCCCCTCTGTCGCCTTCGGCGACATCTCCCCCTCAAGGGGGGAGATTACCGCTTCACCCGAACTTGCCAGTCCTCGGGAAACCCTTCGGCACCATGCGGCCGGCCGAGGCGCGGGCGCCGATCCATTCGGCAAGCTCGTCACGCGATTTGGTGAAGGTGCGGTCTGCCGAATCCTGCCAGGACAGGCCGCTTGCGAGCGTGAAGGTCTTGAGGTCGAGGACGCCGCCATCCTTGTATTTCTGCAGGCGCACGCCCTTGCCGCGCCCCATCTCCGGGATCTCGGCCAGCGGGAATACCAGCATCTTGCGGTTCTCGCCGACAATGGCGAGATGGTCGCCGGCGACGCTCACGCAGCGCTGGGCTTCGTCGGGCGCCTTGACGTTCATCACCTGCTTGCCCTTGCGGGTGTTGGCGACGACTTCTTCTTCCGGCACGATGAAACCGTTGCCGTCATGCGACACCAGCAGCAGCTTGCGCTTGGGATCATGGACGAAGGCGGTGACGATATCCTGGTCGTTGTCCATGTCGACGATGATGCGGATCGGCTCGCCATGGCCACGCCCACCCGGCAGCCGGTCGGCGCCGATCGTGTAGAACTTGCCGCCGGTGGTGAAGACCAGCACCTTGTCGGTCGTCTGGGCGTGGAAGGCGAGCTTGAGGCTGTCGCCTTCCTTGAAGGTCAGGGCCGATTGGTCGGTCAGATGACCTTTCATGGCCCTCAGCCAGCCCTTTTCCGAAACGACCACGGTGACCGGCTCGCGCTCGATCATGGCGTGGGCGATATCGGTCAGGTCATGCTCGGGTGCGTCGGCGAACTCGGTGCGGCGCTTGCCGATCTCGGTGTCGGGCCCGTATTTCTGGCGAACGTTGGCGACTTCCCACTTGATCGTCGCCCACTGCTTGGCGTCGGACGCAAGCAGTGCCTCGATCTGCTTCTTCTCGCCGGTCAGGCCATTGAATTCCTCGCGGATTTCGAATTCCTCGAGCTTGCGCAGCGCCCTCAGCCGCATGTTGAGGATGGCTTCAGCCTGGGTGTCGGTCAGCGACCAGCGCGCCATCATCACCTGCTTGGGCTCGTCCTCCTCGCGGATGATCCTGATCACCTCGTCGATGTTGAGATAGGCGATCAGATAGCCGGCGAGGATCTCCAGCCGCCTTTCGATCTCGCCGAGGCGGTGCTTGGAGCGGCGGATCAGGACGTCGCGGCGGTGCTCCAGCCATTCCTTGAGCACACCTTTCAGCGACAGCACGTTCGGCACCTTGCCGCGCGACAACACGTTCATGTTGAGCGGAAAGCGGCTTTCGAGCTCGGTCAGCTTGAACAGCGATTCCATCATGATGCCGGGATCGACCGAGCGGCTCTTCGGCACCAGCACGACGCGGATGTCCTCGGCGCTCTCGTCGCGGATATCCTCGAGCAGCGGCAGCTTGCGCGCCATCAAGAGCTCGGCGATCTTTTCGATCAGCCTGGCCTTCTGGACGCCATAGGGGATTTCGGTGACGACTATGTTCCAGGTGCCCCTGCCCTGGTCCTCCTGGCTCCATTTCGCCCTGACGCGAAAGCCGCCGCGACCCGTTTCGTAGGCTTCGAGGATCGAGGCTCGGCTGTCGACGATGATGCCGCCGGTCGGGAAATCCGGACCTTGCACGAAATCCATCAGCTTGGTGACGGGCGCATCCGGATGATCGATCAGGTGAAGCGCGGCGTCGCAAAGCTCGGCCGCATTGTGCGGCGGGATCGAGGTCGCCATGCCGACGGCGATACCGGACGAGCCGTTGGCGAGCAGGTTCGGGAAGGCGCCGGGCAGCACGGCCGGCTCCTCGTCTTCCTCGTTGTAGGTCGGGCGGAAATCGACGGCGTCCTCGGTGATGCCTTCCAGCAGCAGCGTCGACACTTCGGTCATGCGCGCTTCGGTGTAGCGCATGGCGGCGGCGTTATCGCCGTCGATATTGCCGAAATTGCCCTGCCCGTCGACCAGCGGGTAGCGCATCGAAAAATCCTGCGCCAACCGCACCAACGCGTCGTAGATCGACTGGTCGCCATGCGGATGGAATTTGCCCATCACCTCGCCGACAATGCGGGCGCATTTGGCAAAGCCCTGGTCGGGGTTAAGCCGCAACAGGCGCATGGCATGCATGATGCGACGATGCACCGGCTTCAGCCCGTCGCGCACGTCTGGCAGTGCCCGGTGCATGATGGTCGACAGCGCGTAGGCGAGATAGCGCTCTTCCAGCGCCTTCTTCAGATCGACCGGCTCAATATTATCGCCGCCGCCAGTTTCAGGCGGCAAAAGCCTTTTTCCCATGGGCTGGCACTAGCCGAGCGGGTGATTCGCGGCAAGAGGCACACAGGTATGCGTGCTCCTAAAGCGCATCGCGTTCGACCGGCCCATGCGACGCTTTAGGCCCTTGTTTTGATGCATGTCGTTATCGCAAAACCGTTGCACATTTTTGCGCGACATCCATTATGCAACAGGAATTGGAAGCGTCGCGACGCCGGCCAACATCAATCGGTTACATCCTGCTTCTATCGCAAGGCTGATGGATCGGGTTTGCCTTTGGCCGCGATTTTCGACCATTGTGCCGAGGCCCGCCTTTTTCCGGTCCAGTTCGTCACCGAATGGTGACGACGCGACGATTTGAAAAGAATTTCAGGACACTCTCAGGGGAGCTCTCGATGACGATCAGACACTCGACACTTATTAACAGACACTCGACATTTATTAAGAGACTGGCTTTTTCGACCTTTTTGCTGACGCTGCCGCTGAATGCGGCGTTCGCGCAGGATACCGCGGTCGCCGACCGGCTGAAGGCTGCCCTCGCCGCCCAGGGTGTCGACCTCTCCTGGACCGGAGTAACCGGCGACACCTCCAGCATGGTTCTGCAAGGCGTAGCGGTCAAACCGGCGGCCGAAAAGGAGGCGCTCAAGATCGGCGACGTCAAGCTCGAAGGTGTGACCGAAGCCAATGGCGGCTATCAAATCGCGACCGTATCGACGTCGCCGTTCGAACACAGCGAAGATGGCGTCACGCTCAATCTCAGCCCCTTCGTCATCCACGACATGACGGTTCCGGCCGAAGGCGCAACCGGTCCGCTGGGCTCGCTGATGATGTACAAATCGGCCGAGCTCGACAACATGACAGTCAAAGTGGCTGACAAAACTGCTTTCTCGATGGACGGGCTTGCCATCGCAATCACGCCGCCGGCCGACGGCAAGGCCATGGCGTTTTCCGGCACTACGGAAAAATTCGCTGCCGACCTGACCCTGGTCGAAGATCCGAAGTCCAAGGAAGTCATCAACGCGCTCGGCTACCAGAACATATCAGGCAATCTTGAGATGGAAGGCACCTGGCAGCCTACCGACGGCAGGATGGACTTGTCGAAATACGAAATATCGGTCGACAATGCTGGCACGCTCGGCATGACCTTCGATCTCGGCGGCTACACGCTGGACGTCATCAAATCACTGCAGGAGATGCAGAAGAAGATGGCAGCGCAGCCCGAAGGCGCGGACAATTCGGCGCAAGGCATGGCCATGCTCGGGCTGCTGCAGCAGCTTTCGTTCAACAGCGCCTCGATCCGCTTCGACGACGATTCGCTGACCAAAAAGGTGCTCGATTATGCCGGCAAGCAGCAAGGCATGTCCGGCAAGGACATCGCCAACCAGGCCAAGGCGATCGTGCCCTTCGGCATGGCGCAGCTCAACAATCCGGAACTGACCGCGCAGGTTTCGGCCGCGGTCAACAAATTCCTCGACGACCCGCAAAGCATCGAGGTCTCGGCCGAGCCGCCGGCAGCGGTGCCGTTCGCGCTGATCATGGCGGGCGCCATGTCCAACCCGCTCGACCTGCCGAAAACGCTTGGCGTGACGGTTACAGCAAACGAAGACTGATCGAGACAGGCTTCAAGCAAAAAGCCCGGCAGCGATGCCGGGCTTCTTTATGAATCAACAGCACCGGTTCGGAGCGTTTTCTAATCCTCTTTCTTCGTCGCCACCACGCGCAGCGACAATTCGCGAAGCTGCTGCGGGCTGGCTTCCGACGGCGCGTTCATCAACAGGTCGTAGGCCTGCTGGTTCATCGGAAACATGGTCACTTCGCGCAGGTTCCTCGCGCCGACCAGAAGCATGACGACGCGGTCGATGCCGGCTGCCATGCCGCCATGCGGCGGCGCGCCATACTGGAAGGCGCGATAAAGGCCGCCGAAGCGCTCTTCGATGGTCGCGCGGTCCAGCCCGACGGTTTCGAAGGCCTTGACCATGGTTTCGGGCAGATGGTTGCGGATGCCGCCGGAGGCGATCTCGAAACCGTTACAGACCATGTCGTACTGGAACGCCTTGATGCCGAGCAGATCCTCGCCGTTAAGCGCATCGATGCCGCCTTGCGGCATCGAGAAAGGATTGTGCGCGAAATCGATCTTCTTCTCCTCCTCGTTCCATTCGAAGAACGGGAAGTCGACGATCCAGCACAATTCGAAGCGGTCGCGGTCGACAAGATTGAGCTCCTCGCCGGCGCGGGTGCGCGCCGCTCCCGCGAAGGAGACGAATTTCTTCGGATCGCCGGCGACGAAGAAGGCGGCATCGCCATCGGCAAGGCCGAGTTGTTGTCGGATCGCGTCGGTGCGCTCCTCGCCGATGTTCTTGGCCAGCGGCCCGGCGCCTTCAAGCTTCTCGCCCTCCTTGCGCCAGAAGATGTAGCCGAGGCCGGGCTGGCCCTCGCCTTGCGCCCATGAGTTCATGCGGTCGCAGAAGGCGCGAGACCCGCCGGTCTTGGCCGGAATGGCCCAGACCTCGGCCTTCGGATCGTTGGCAAGGATGTTGGCAAATACCTTGAAGCCAGAGTCGCGAAAATGATCCGAGACGGCCTGCATCTCGATCGGGTTGCGCAGGTCCGGCTTGTCGGTGCCGTATTTGCGCATGGCGACATCATAGGCGATGCGCGGAAACTTCTCCGTCACCGGCTTGCCGGCGGCAAAGGTCTCGAACACCCCCCGCATCACCGGCTCCATGGTGCTGAACACATCCTCCTGCTCGACGAAGCTCATCTCCACGTCGAGCTGGTAGAATTCACCCGGCAGACGGTCGGCGCGCGGGTCCTCGTCGCGGAAGCAGGGCGCAATCTGGAAGTAGCGGTCGAAGCCGGACACCATGATCAGCTGCTTATATATCTGCGGTGCCTGCGGCAGCGCATAGAAAGTGCCGGGGTGGATGCGCGACGGCACCAGAAAGTCGCGCGCCCCTTCCGGCGACGAGGCGGTCAGGATCGGCGTCGAGAATTCCGTGAAGCCGACCTCGCCCATCAGCTTGCGCATCTCGGCGATGATTTTCGTCCGCGCGACGATATTCTTGTGCAGCGTGTCGCGGCGCAGGTCGAGGAAGCGGTATTTGAGGCGGATGTCCTCTGGATAATCCGGCTCGCCGAAGACCGGCAGCGGCAATTCCTTGGCCGCCGACAGCACCTCGATCTCGCGGGCGAAAATCTCGATCTCGCCGGTCGGCAAATTAGGGTTCACGGTGTCGGCGAGGCGCGCCTTGACCTCGCCGTCGACGCGGACGACCCATTCGCCGCGCAAGGTCTCGGCAATCTTGAAGGCCGGCGAATCCGGATCGGCGACGATCTGCGTCAGGCCGTAATGGTCGCGCAAATCGATGAACAGCAGGCCGCCATGGTCGCGCACGCGATGCACCCAGCCCGACAGGCGTACGGTCGAGCCGACGTCGGCCTTCCTCAATTGGGCACAGGTATGGCTGCGGTAACGATGCATTGTCATTCTTAAAGTCCGGATGTTGGGTTGCGGCCAAGGCATGATGGCCCAGCCTGAAAATTTGCGCGAAAAGCACATGAGAGGGTGCATTTGTCAAGGCAAGCGGCAGCCGGGTCGAGTCCCACCGGCATCAATTTATGCTCGAGGCGTCAATCTGGGTTCGCTGCTCTGTGCCGGCAGTTCAACTATGCACTCATCCCTTGACCCCGCCCGCGGTGAGGCCGGAGATGATCTTGCGTTGGAAGATCAGGACAAGGATGACGAGCGGCACGGTGACGATCACCGATGCGGCCATGATGTTGCCCCACGGGATCTCGAACTGCGAGCTGCCGGAGAGCAGCGCGATCGCCACCGGCACGGTTCGCTGCTCGTTGCTGGAAGTAAACGTCAGGGCGAACAGGAACTCGTTCCAAGCACCGATGAAGGCGAGAAGCCCGGTGGTCGCCAGCGCCGGCCACATCAGCGGCAGGAAGACGCGGCTGATGATGATCCAGGGCGTGGCGCCATCGAGGATCGCCGCTTCCTCCAGCTCGATCGGCAGGTGGCGAACGAAGGCGGTGAGCACCCAGACGGTGAACGGCAAGGAGAAGATCATGTAGGACAAGATCAGCGCGAACGGCGAATTGTAGAGGCCGAAGGTGCGGATCAGCTCGAAAAGACCGGCAAGCACCGCCAATTGCGGGAACATCGAAACGGACAGGATAGTGAGGAGCAGAGCCGAGCGGCCGCGAAAGCGGATGCGCGCCAGCGCATAGGCGGCGGTGACGCCGAGGAACAGCGAAATGACGACAACGGCGCTCGAGATGAACAGCGAGTTCACGAGGTTGCGCAGGAAGGTCCCCTCGGTGAACACGGTCCTGTAGTTGCTGAAGGTAATCGTCTTCGGCCAATAGTCGATCTGGAAGAGCGCCGTCCCCGATTTCAGGCTGGTGATGATGGCGTAGTAGAACGGGAACACCGCGACGACGACGATAACGGCGACGAGGAGGTAGAAAGCCGTGCGCTTGACGATCCACATTGTCAGCAGTCCCACATGATCAATAGTCCTTGTCCAGTCTTATCCGGCCGAGCCAAAGAACGAGCATGGTCAGCAGAGCGAGGATAAGGAAGAGAAGCGTCGAGGCGGCGGAACCGGAAGCGAACTTGTCGAACTCAAACAGGCTCTCGCGGGCAAACACCGACATCGATTTGGTGTGTATGTTGTTTGGCGTAAGCACGTAGATCAGATCGAAGATGCGCAGGGCATCGAGACCGCGAAAGATCATGGCTACCATCAACGCCGGTCGGATGAGCGGCAAGGTGATCTTCCAGAAAATTCTCCACGCGCCGACGCCGTCGAGCTTGGCGACCTCGTAGATTTCTTGTGGAAGCATCTGGAGGCCGGCGAGAATGAGAAGCGCCATGAAGGGGGTCGCCTTCCAGATGTCGACAACAAGGACGGCGACCATCGCCGTGTCGGCGCTGGCCGTCCAGGCGATCTTGGTGCTGATCAGGCCGAGCTTGAGCAGGACGTCGTTGATGATGCCGAACTGGTCGTTGAGCATCCACTGCCACATTTTCGCCGAGACGATCGTCGGGATCGCCCAAGGGATGAGGATCGCGGCGCGCACGATGCCGCGGCCGCGAAACTTGGCGTTGAGCACCAGCGCGACGATCATGCCGAGCACCGTCTCGCAGGTCACCGAAATCACCGCGAAGCGCACCGTGTTCCAGACGGCGCGCCACCAGACCGGATCGGCGAGCAGCCCGTCATAGACGACGCGGCCGCTCGGCATTTGCAGGACGGAGAAATAGTTGGCGAAGCCCACCCAGCGGCGGGCTTCGAGGTCGGCGAGCGAGGCATCGGTGAAGCCGAAATAGATCGTGCGCATCAACGGCCAGCCGGCAACGGCGGCGAGGACGATGAGCATCGGAGCAAGCAGCAGCCATGCCGAGCGCACACGCTGACGCGCCAGCAGCGAGACTGAGCGCGGCGAGGTCACCAGGCGGTGCCCTTGAGCCTGGTCAAGGAGAACTCCAGATCGGCAAGGTTGTCGGCGGCTGTGCCCTCGCCGGAAATGGTGTTGTGGACGGCCGTCCAGAACTCGCTCGATGCCTCATTGTACCTTGTCTTGGCCTGGGCCGAGGGACGCGGCACCGCGTTGAGGACGACTTCCTTCCAGCGCGGAATCACCGGCTGGGCGCTGGCGATGTCGGCATCGTCATAGAGTGCCTGGATGGTCGGCAGATATGCCCCCTTCAAGGCGCGGTACTTCTGCATCTGAGGCGAGGCGATCCATTTGACCAGCTCGATCGCTGCATCCGGGTCCTTCGAATATTTGGAAACCGCGAGATTCCAGCCGCCAAGCGTTGCTGCCGGGCGCGCGCCCTCACCCGACCCCGGCGGCAGCGTGGTCACCTTGAACTTGCCTTTGATGGGGGAGCTTTCGCTGTTGCCAAGCGCGTAGGCGTAGGGCCAGTTGCGCATGAAGACGGCGTTGCCGGTCTGCCAGACTCCGCGCGACTCTTCTTCCTGGTAGGCCAGAACGCCGGGCGGCGAGATGGTTCCCACCCAGCTCCTCGCCATTTCCAGCGCCGCAGCTGCTTGCGGATTGTTGATGGAGATCGTGCCGTCCGGCTCGATAATCTGGCCGCCGCCGTTCGACTTCACCCATTCGAGTGCATCGCAGGTCAGCCCCTCATAGGCGTTGCCCTGGAAAACGAAACCCCACATGTCCTTGTTGCCGGCCGCGCGCTCCTTGTCCATGACAAGCTTGGCGGTATCGGCAAGTTCAGCCCAGCTGGCCGGGACCCTGGCGCCGTATTTGTCGAGGAGATCCTTGCGGTAGTAGAGCGCCGGAGCGTCGGTGAATATCGGCAAGGCGACGAGCTTGCCGTCCACGGTCTGCGATTTGATGATCGATGGGAAATGGGCGCCAACGACATCCTTGGTCGCTTCGGTCAGGTCGATGAACTGCCTTGCAAGCTGGGGGGCCCAGATGATGTCCGTTTGATAGACGTCGACGTCGCTGCTTCCGGCGGCAAGCCAGAGCCGGTATTGGCCAAACTGGTCCGTCGCCGAGGGAGGCAGCGGAACGACGCTAACCTTGTTGCCGGTCTTCTTCTCGTATTGATCGAGGATCTCGCGAAGGATTCTCTGGCCGTTGCCGGTATCTCCGGACACCATGGCGAGGTCGACAGCCCGCGCCGGCCCGGCCGCCAGAACTGCGGCCACGGCAAATGCCGCAAATGCGGAATAAAATTTCATGATGGCGGACCTCCCTTTGGAGCTTCAGGCCGGGCAGCAGAAACGACGTCGATGCCTGACACCGTCTCCGCACACCGGCAGCTCACAAGACGCGTATTCGCCCACCAGCACTGAACTACAAAGATACGCCTTGGTTCCCAACACGGAGGGTCCGGCGCCACGCGGTAGCCCCCGGCTGGCCCCAACGCCGCCGGGAATTGCCGCTGGCATTGGCGAAGGCGATGGTTCAAGAAGGGATCAACGACAGGCTTTCCTTCATGTCTTCCATCCGCCCGCTGATCCCCCTCCTGATCGCCGCCGGCATCCTGCTCGGCGGCAACGGCCTGCAGAGCACGTTGATTGCGCTGCGTGGTGCGCAGGAAGGTTTTCCCGCTTCCTCGATCGGCCTGATGGGCACGTTCTATTTCGCCGGCTTCCTGCTCGGCTGCCTTGCCGTGACCCGCATCATGAAGTCCGTCGGCCATGTGCGCGCCTTTTCGGCACTCGCGGCGATCGCCTCGGCGGGAACGCTGCTTCTGGTGCTGGTCATCGATCCGGTGATGTGGTGCGCCGTGCGCTTTGCCGGCGGGTTCTGCTTTGCCGGCCTGTTCACCATCATGGAAGCCTGGCTGAATTCCGGCGTCACCAACACTGACCGGGCGCGGGTGCTTGCCATCTACCGGATGGTCGACATCGGCTCGGTGACGGGCGCCCAGTTCCTGATCCCGATCTTTGGCGCCGGCGGCTTTGCCATCTTCGCCATCATGTCGATGATGATCACCGTTTCGCTGGTGCCGGTTTCGCTCGGCGACCGCTCCAATCCGACGCCACCGGAAGACGTCAAGCTCGATTTGGCGCGCGTCTGGCGGATCTCGCCGCTCGGCTGCTTCGGCTGTATCGCCGTCGGCGTCACAAACAGCGCCTTCCGCACCCTGTCGCCGGTCTATGCCGAGCAGATCGGCATGTCGGTCGCCGACGTCGTCACCTTCGTCAGCGTCGGCATTTTCGGCGGCGCCATCATCCAATACCCGCTTGGCTATCTCTCCGACCGCTGGGACCGGCGCTCGGTGCTGCTGATGACGACGTGCTGTGCGATGGTGGCGGCACTGGCGCTGGCATTCGTGGCAGGCGGCAGCCCGTTTCTCAACTTCCTGCTCGTCTTCATCTTCGGCTGCTTCGCCATGCCGCTCTATTCGTTGTCAGCGGCGCATTCCAACGACCGCGCCGACAAGGGCGAGTTCGTGCTGATCAACGCTGCCTTGATGCTGTTTTATTCCTTCGGCGCCATCGGCGGGCCGTTCGCAGCCTCGACGGTGATGCAATTTTTCGGGCCGAGCGCGCTGTTCGTGTTCAGCGCCACCGTCTATGCGATCTTCGTGGCCGTCATCCTTTACCGGATGCAGGCGCGCTCCGCCGTGCCGGCGACCCATCGCAGCCGTTTTACGGCGCTGTTGCGCACCTCGACGGTTTTTGCCCGGTTGGCGAAGCGGAATGCCGATCCCGATGAACCCGCAAAGCCTGGATAGAGGTGCTTGCGCTTGACGAAAGCGCGCGCGGCTGAAATTGAAAGAGACCCTATCCCTTGCCAAAAGCGATTTGATGCACGTCATCACCACCCAGAAAGAACTCGAGACCGCTATTGCCGCTTTCGAAAAGGCGGAATTCGTCACCGTCGATACCGAATTCATTCGCGAAACGACCTTCTGGCCGATCCTGTGCCTGATCCAGATGGCAGCGCCCGGGGTGACCGCGCTGATCGATCCGCTGTCGCCCGACATCGACCTGAAACCGTTCTTCAGGCTGATGGCCAACGAGGCGATCGTCAAAGTCTTCCATGCGGCGCGCCAGGACATCGAAATCATCGTGCATCTCGGCGATCTGGTGCCGCATCCGGTGTTCGACACCCAGGTCGCGGCAATGGTCTGCGGCTTCGGCGACAGCGTCTCCTACGACCAGCTGGTGCAGCGCATCACCGGAGCGCGGCTCGACAAGTCCTCGCGCTTCACCGACTGGCGCCACCGTCCGCTGTCCGAAAAGCAGCTCGACTACGCGCTCGCCGACGTCACCCACCTGATCGAGGTCTACAAGCATCTCAGCGCCGAGCTGGTGCGGGAAAACCGCGCCCACTGGCTGAACGAGGAGATGGACGTGCTGACCTCGCGCGAGACCTACGATCCGCATCCCGAGGATGCCTGGAAGCGGCTCAAGATGCGGCTGCGCAAGCCGCAGGAACTGGCGATCGTGCAGGCGGTGGCCGCCTGGCGCGAACGCGAAGCGCGCGAGCGCGACGTGCCGCGCGGCCGGGTGCTCAAGGACGATGCGATCTACGAAGTGGCGCAGCAGGCGCCGCGCGACGCTGCGGCGCTGAGCAAGCTGCGTACCACGCCGAAGGGCTGGGAGCGCTCGTCGACGGCGACGGCACTGCTTGGCGCGGTAAACGCTGCCCTTGCCCTGCCCAGGGAAGAGATGCCGAAGCTGCCGAAGAGCTTCCAGCCGCCGGAGGGGTCGAGCGCTGCGGCGGAGTTGCTGAAGGTGCTGCTGCGGATCGTTGCCGAAAAGGAGGGCGTCGCATCCAAGGTACTCGCCTCCAGTGACGACATCGACCGCATCGCTGCCGAGGGCGAGGAAGCCGACGTGCCGGCATTGCAAGGCTGGCGGCGCGCCGTCTTCGGCGAGGCCGCGCTCAAGCTGGTGCGCGGTGAACTCGCCATCAGGTTCGACAAGCGCAAGATCGCTGTGTTCGATTTGTAGCCTTGATCTGCTCAGACCAAGCCGAGCAGATGCAGCGCCACCCATATCCAGCCAAGTGCGAGAACTACCGCGCCCAGGTAGAATGCCCTGCTGCGCAGGATTAGCCGATTGCTGGTCAAGTGGACCGATGCGTGAAAATAGCGGGAGACGACAAAGATCCACATCAGTGCCAAGGTCAGGTAATTGACGCCATTGGTCACGTCCAGCGTCAAGCATAAGACGTAGAAAAGCACCGGCAGTTCGAACTGGTTGCTCAGATTGTCGGCGACGGTGACGCTGGAACCAGGCTCCGTCGAGCGCGTCTTGAACTGACCGGTCTTGGCTTCGCCCGATCTGACCGCACCATAGCGGCGCCGGCCCATTACGATATAGACGATATAGACCAGCAGCACCTGCGCCAGCATCGGCCAGAAGATCGCGGTCTGGTTCAAGACGCCCCCTGTCGTTGTCACCCAGCCTTCAAGGCCGTTTCTGAGCCATCAGAGTGAAAGCCGCAATGACAGTCACTGGTATCGCCAGTAGGGCGAATTTGGTGACGATCAGCGCCGAGGCGAAGGATAGCGAATCCGGATTGGCCGACAGAAAATCGGACAAAAGACGAGCCACGGCGATATTCTGGGCATAGTCGGTAAGCAGGTAGGGCAGCACCAGCACAACCGCGAATATCGACTGGGTTTGCGCAGGCAGTGCACGGAAATTCTTCAGCCGTCGGCCCGTGGCCAGGATCAGGCTGACCATCGTCAGCGATAGCAGCGCCGGAAAAAGCAGGTCGAAGGTCAGGTAATGCCAGACGAGAATAATTTCGCTGCCGCGCCGGCCGAGGGCTGTTAGCCAGGCCATGCCCTCATCCGGGGTGAAACCGGTATAGCGCATGTCGAGCGACGGCAGACCGCCGCTCAATTGGCGAAAATAGAGGAACTCCATCGCCGTCATGATGATGAAAACCGCCACGGTGGCGACACAGAGTGCGGCCGCGTGGCGCGACAGCCGCAGGATCATTGCCGCCAGATTGCGCCAAAGCGCATGGCGATCAGGCTCCGCCAGGATAATTCGGGCTTTCGCGGGTAATCGTGACGTCATGGGCGTGGCTTTCACGAAGTCCGGCATTGGATATCCGCACAAAAGTGGCGCGCTCGCGGAAATCGGCAAGGTCGCGGCCACCGACATAACCCATAGCGGCTTTCAGGCCGCCCGCAAGCTGGTGCAGCACGCCAGACACAGGTCCTTTGTACGGCACCTGCCCTTCGATGCCCTCGGGGACCAGTTTCAGCGTGTCGCGCACCTCGGCCTGGAAATAACGATCGGCGGAGCCGCGCGCCATCGCGCCGACCGAGCCCATGCCGCGATAGGCTTTGAAGGAGCGGCCCTGGTGCAGATAGACCTCGCCCGGGCTCTCGTCGGTGCCGGCCAGCAGCGAGCCGATCATCGCCGCGCTGGCGCCGGCGGCCAGTGCCTTGGCGAGATCGCCCGAATATTTGATGCCGCCATCGGCAATGACCGAAACGCCGGATTTCTGCGCCGTCTCGACCGCCGACATGATCGCCGAGAGCTGCGGCACGCCGACGCCGGCGACGATGCGGGTGGTGCAGATGGAGCCTGGTCCGATGCCGACCTTGACCGCGTCGGCGCCGGCATCGATCAGCGCCAAGGTGCCTTCCGCGGTGGCGACGTTGCCGGCCAGGATGCGAACCGAGTTGGACAGCTTCTTGGCCCGCGTCACCGCATCCAGAACGCGCTGCGAATGACCGTGCGCGGTGTCGATCACGAGAAGGTCGACGCCGGCGTCGATGAGGCGCTCGGCGCGTTCGAAACCGTCATCGCCGACGCTGGTGGCGGCGGCGGCGCGCAAGCGCCCCTGCGCATCCTTGGTGGCGTGCGGGTTGAGCTGCGACTTCTCGATGTCCTTGACCGTGATCAGCCCGACGCAATTGCCGTCCCGATCGACCACAACAAGCTTCTCGATGCGGTGCTGATGGAGCAGCCGCTTGGCCTCGTCCTGATCGACGTTCTCCTTGACCGTGATCAGGTTCTCGCGGGTCATCAGCTCATAGACCTTTTGCGCCGGATCGGACGCGAAGCGGACGTCGCGGTTGGTCAGGATGCCGACGAGCCGGCCGACTGTGTGGCCGCCGGTGCCGCCGTTCTCGACCACCGGAATGCCCGAAATGCTGTAGGTGCGCATCAGACCCAGCGCATCGGCAAGCGTCGCCTCGGGACCGATGGTGACCGGGTTGACCACCATGCCGGATTCGAATTTCTTCACCTGCCGCACCTGCTCGGCCTGTTCGGCCGGCGAGAAATTGCGGTGGATGACGCCAATGCCGCCGGCCTGGGCCATGGCGATGGCGAGCCGCGCCTCTGTGACCGTGTCCATGGCGGCCGACAGGATCGGCACGTTGAGGTCGATGTCGCCGGCGATGCGGGTGCGGATGTCGGTCTCGCCGGGCATGACCTCGGAATGACCCGGCTGCAGCAGCACGTCGTCAAAGGTCAGCGCCAATGCGCCGGTGGACGTCTCGATGATTTTTGCCATGGCCAGCCCTCGGAATGCAGGAAAGGCGCTCGCCCTGGATGGACAGCGCCGACTCGTCTTCTTCCCTTTCAGGATTGGCGCTGGCTCGTAACACGTCCCGTGGCCGTTGAAAAGCCGATGGTTGTGTAGTGGCGAAGCTGCATTTTGCCCCAGGGGCTGCGAGACTTGCGGTCGCACAAACGTGACAGCAAATTAATGCGACATCCGGGCCAAGCCATGATAACCGCCCTACCTGTCGGTTTGGCCCCCAAGGCCGGCAAGCAATCGCGACGCACATTTCAAGGCCGGATCCATCGTGAACCGCACCATTCCGCTTATCCTGGCGGTCGCTCTATTCATGGAAAACATGGATTCGACCGTCATTGCGACATCGTTGCCGGCGATCGCCATCGACATCCACACCAGCCCGATCGCGCTCAAGCTGGCGCTGACCGCCTATCTGGTATCGCTGGCGATCTTCATTCCGATAAGCGGCTGGATGGCCGACCGCTTCGGCGCCAAGAATGTCTTCCGTGCCGCGATCGCCGTGTTCATCGTCGGTTCGGTCGCGTGCGCCATTTCCAATTCGCTGCCGGCTTTCGTGGTGTCACGTTTCCTGCAAGGCATTGGCGGCGCCATGATGACGCCGGTCGGACGCCTGGTGCTGGTACGCGCGACGCCGAAAAGCGAGCTCGTCGCCGCCATGTCGTGGCTGACTGTCCCGGCTCTGGTCGGCCCCCTGGTCGGCCCGCCGGTCGGCGGCTTCATCACGACCTATTTCTCCTGGCACTGGATTTTTCTGATCAATGTGCCGATCGGGCTGATCGGCATCTGGCTGGCCACGCGTTTCCTGCCGAAGACCGACGCCGCGCAGACGCCGCCGCTCGATCTCATCGGTTTCGTGCTAAGCGGGCTGGCGGCATCGGGCATTGTGTTCGGCCTGTCGGTGGTCAGCCTGCCGGCTCTGCCGCCAGTTGCCGGCTTTATCACCGTTGCCGTCGGGCTGGCATCGGCGGTGCTTTACCTGCTGCACGCGCGCCGCGCCAAGAATCCGCCGCTGGCGCTCGAGCTGTTTCGCAATCGGGTGTTCCGCTCGTCGGTGCTCGGCGGCGGACTGTTCCGCATCGGCATTGGTGCCGTACCTTTCCTGTTGCCGCTGATGTTCCAGATCGGTTTCGGGCTGACTCCATTTCAGTCCGGCATGATCACCTTCGTCTCGGCAATCGGCGCCATAGGCATGAAATTCGTTACCGCCCTGATCTTCAGGGTCGCCGGCTTCCGCCGGGTGCTGATTTCAGGCTCGCTTATCGCTGCCGCGTCCATCGCGATCAACGGCCTGTTCACACCCGACACGCCCTACGGGCTGATCCTCGCCATGCTGCTCGCCGGGGGCTTCATCCGTTCGATGTTCTTCACCGGCATCAATGCGCTAGCCTACGCCGAGATTTCGGCGGCCGACACCAGCAAGGCGACGCCGATCACGGCGGTGTTCCAGCAGTTGGCGATCGCACTCGGTGTGGCGCTGGCCGGCGGCATCCTGGAAGTGTCGACCAATATCCATGGCGGCCCGCTGACGCTGAGCGACTTCCACACCGCCTTCTTCATCGTAGCGGCGGTATCGGCGGCAGCCTCGCTGTCGTTCATGCGGCTGGCGCCGGACGCCGGCAATGCCGTGTCGGGGCATGGCAGGTTGACGCCGCCGAAGACGCTGGAGCCGGTGAGCCCGCCGGGGAATTGAGGACCCCTTCCCTTCTCCCCTTGTGGGAGAAGGTGGATCGGCGCGCAGCGCCGAGACGGTTGAGGGGTGTTGGAAGAAATGAGGCGATGATAACTGCAAGCGTGTTGCCAAGCTGGAACACCCCTCATCCGACCTCGCTTCGCGAGGCCACCTTCTCCCACAAGGGGAGAAGGAAAGGGCGCTACCCCTTAAAATCCTTTGCCAGCAAATACAGCTCCACCGATTCGTCGCGCGAGGCTGGCGGCTTGACGTGATGGACCGAGCGGAAATTCCGTTTCAGCCTGGCCAGCAATTCGTTTTCGGCGCCGCCCTGAAACGTCTTGGCGAGGAAATGTCCGCCAGGCTTCAATACCGACAGCGCGAAATCGGCCGCCACCTCGCAAAGATGCATGGTGCGGATGTGGTCGGTCCGTTTGTGGCCGGTGGTCGGTGCGGCCATGTCGGAGAGCACGATGTCGGGCTGGCCGCCCAGCGTCTCGGCCAGCTTTTCGGGTGCCTGCGGATCGAGGAAATCCATCAGCAGCACCGGCGCGCCCGGCACGGCGTCCATCTCGAGATAGTCGATGCCGACGACGTTAGGGTGTTCCGCGGTCGACTTGGTACGCGCGGCGGCGACCTGGCACCAGCCGCCGGGCGCCGCACCAAGGTCGATCACCTTCATGCCTGGCTTGAGCAGATGGTGCTTGTCGTCGATCTCGATCAGCTTGTAGGCGGCGCGCGAACGATAGCCGTCGGCCTTCGAGCGCTGGACATAGGGATCGTTGATGTGGCGCTGCAACCAGCGGCGCGACGATTCCTTCAAGCCGCTTTTCTTCTTGATCTTCGTCTTCAGCACGCGAAGGCCGGCGGAGCTCGGTCTTTCCGGTTTCTTGGTCATTGCCCTCGCCGCCAGACGCCGTCATCGGCCATCAATTCGCTCAATATGCCCTCGCGCAGGCCGCGGTCGGCGACACGCAGCCGCTCCGACGGCCAGACGGCGCGGATCGCCTCCAATATGGCGCAGCCGGCCAGAACCAGGTCGGCGCGGTCGGCGCCGATGCAAGGGTTGGCGACGCGTTGCTGGAAATCCCAGCCGACCAGTTTTTCGACCATGCGGTCGACGCTGTCGCGATCCATCCACAGCCCGTCGACGCGGCGGCGGTCATAGCGTTCGAGATCGAGATGGACGCCGGCCAGCGTCGTCACCGTGCCCGAGGTGCCGAGCAAATGGAATTTCGGGCTGGACAGGAGGTGGCTCAGCCGGTCGCGCCCGTCGAAGGCGCGCAGCCGCACTGCGACATCGTCGACCATGGCGCCAAAGATCTCGCGCGTCACCGTGCGGCCGCCAAAACGCTCGGCCAGCGAAACGACGCCGACCGGCAGCGAGGTCCACGAGACGATGTGGTTGGCGAGCCTTGGCGAGCGGTGGCCGGTGAGGTCGATCAGCGCGATTTCGGACGAGCCGCCGCCGATGTCGAACAGCACGACGCCTTGCGTGTCGCGCTCGACCAGCGAGCCGCAGCCCGACACCGCCAGCCGCGCCTCGGTCTGGCGGTCGATGATCTCGAGCCGCAGGCCGGCCTCGCGCTCGACGCGCTCGAGGAACTCGACGCCGTTGGCGGCGGTCCGGCAGGCCTCGGTGGCGATCAGCCTTGCCTTCCTGACCTTGCGGTTGCGCAATTTGTCACCGCAGATCTTCAGAGCCTCGACCGCGCGGTCCATTGGGGCGTCGCCGAGCCGGCCATTGGCGGTAAGGCCCTCGCCCAGCCTGACGATGCGCGAGAAGGCATCGATAACGCGGAACTGGCCATGGCGCGTCGGCACCGCGACCAGCAGGCGGCAATTGTTGGTGCCGAGATCGAGCGCGGCAAACACCGGCAATTCCTGCAGCGGCGGCGATGTGCGGGCACCTTGCTCCGGCCTTGGCGAGGCTGGAGGCAATTGCGCGAGCGAAGACGGGGAAGCGATCGAAGCCGCTGGCTGGGGTAGGCGCGCGGCCGGGGCCTCGTTGGCGACGGGCACCGAAGTGCCTGATATCACCGGACGAGCCTCGTCGCGTGCGAAAACCTTGCGCCCGCGCCGGCGCTTGCGCCGTTTCTTGGGTTTGCCGTTCTGATGCGGGCCGTTCTGACCCTTGTAATCGTGGGACGTGTCGCCAGCCTGTCCATTGCCGGACCAGGGTTGCACCTGACGGCCGTAGCGTCCGGTGGATGGGCTTGCCTGGCCGGACGGCGTCGGCGAACCCCTGGACACGCCCACTTCCGGCGCGCCAGCGCCGGCGTCGTGGTCTTCCACTGTCGTTCCTTCCGGCGCCGCGCGAACCGAGATCGGACGCAGCAGGCGCTTTTACATGCCAAGTTGTCGCCAGACTATCAGCGCCGGGCCGGATCACCAAGAGCGCTCGCGGCGAATTTTGCCGGCGGCGTGAAGGCGGCGACGTCGGTGACCCCTTGTCCCCTTGAGAGAAGGGAAGGCGCGAGCGCCACAACGCGCCTTCCCGGTTGAATAGCCGGCTTCAATGAGGCATTTCTGAAATGGAGGGTAAATCATTCGGCAACGCGGGCGGTTTGCCTGCTGCGAAAACGGGTACGGGCTGCAACGCATGATCGTCAGGCCATGAACTGGAGGCGTTATTTCTGGCCCGTGATCGGCATCGCCGCGGTGGTGTTCTCGCTGTGGCTGCTGCTGCACGAATTGCGCGGCATCTCGCTCGACGATGTCTGGGCCGGCATAATCGCCATCCCGGCGCGCGGCTGGGTGCTGGCGGCGCTGAGCTCGGTCGTCGCCTATGCCTCGCTCGCCGGCTACGACCACATCGCGCTGCTGCACATCGGCAAGAAAGTATCGTGGCTGTTCGTCACCTTCTGCTCGTTCACCACCTACGCGCTGTCGCACAACATCGGCGGCTCGGTGTTTTCCGGTGCGGTGATCCGCTACCGCGCCTACGGCACCAAGGGCCTGACCGGGCAGGATGTCGGCATTCTGGTGGCGATCTGCTGGATCACCTTCGTGCTGTCGACGCTGTTCGTCTCAAGCATCGTCCTGCTGCTCGAGCCCGAGGTGATCGACCGGTTTTCCGGCACGCCGCATCACCGGCTGGCGCAAGCAGGTGGGTTCGCCATGCTGCTCGTGGTGGCGACCTACATATTCGGCAGTTGGCTGCATCTGAGACCACTCAGGATCGGCAGCTTTCAGCTGCACTATCCGGCGTTGCCGATCGTCGCGCGGCAATTGCTGGTCGGCCCGATCGAGCTCCTGGCGGCAGCGGCGATCATCTTCTTCGCCCTGCCCGCCGCGGGCAATCCCGGCTATTTCGTCGTGCTCGGCGTGTTCCTGGTGTCGTTCTCGATCGCGCAGATCTCGCATGCGCCGGGCGGGCTCGGCGTCTTCGAGGTGGTGTTCCTTGCCGGCTTGTCGCATATGGACCAGGTCGGCGTGCTGGCGGCGCTGCTGGTGTTCCGGCTGTTCTACCTGATCATCCCGCTGCTGATCGCGCTCGGCGTGGTGCTGTTCTTCGAGCACTCGCAATACAGCCGCAGCGAGAGTTGAGACATCAGGGGGCAAGCGCTGCAGACTGCGCGTGAAGAATGGGCAGAGGGTCGCAAGGCCAGGCGCGGCCTGCTGTTTCAACGCTGCGAAGCTCGAAGGTCACGGCATGGATCCTAGGGTCTCCGCTACGTCGCTTCGCTCCTGCTCCGCCCTAGGATGACGAGGGCGTGTTGGCTTTTGGCTAATCGCAGCTGTTGGAAATTGGCACTGGGACAGTCGCAAATGTCTGGAAACTGGCGCAAGTCACAATCCTGGAGATTGGCCGAAATAACACTCCGTTCGTCATCCTAGGGCGGAGCAGGAGCGAAGCGACGTCGCGGAGACCCTAGGATCCATGCCGTTACAGTAGCCGAAGCGCGCAGCGATCCAATGATTTCACTGTCTCGCCCCGAAATGTGTACGGATGGGAGGCGAATTAAAAACCTGCAGCAATCGTGTGCCGATTGAAATGCCTACGGCAGGGTTGACTATTTTCCGGCGGCGGCTACAAGGGCCGCGCGGCTGCCTGGCGGCCCACCCTGCGCGACAAGCGCCTGCTGGGGAATAGGTTAACGGTAGACCCACGGACTCTGACTCCGTTAGTCCTGGTTCGAATCCAGGTTCCCCAGCCAGTTGATTCTCTTTCAATAACGTAGACACGATTTTGCCCGACACTTGTGTAGGGCGATGCTTGCGTCTGCGGTGATCTTGCGCGATGCTTCCCTTGAATTACGGTGACAGTGCAATTTTTATCATTTCGTCCCCGCCGCATGGTGCACCTTGTCCGCGGAATTACGGTGACAGTGCACTTTTTCCCGTGTCGCCCTCTCCAGTATCGCCGCGTCGCCGATGTTACGATTTTGATGCACCCCTTGGGACCGAGATCGGGCAATCGGCAAAGCCGTGAGAACCCGGAAAACGAGGCAGGCGAAAAGAAATCAGTGCACCTAAAACCTCTCCGGCAACCCTTCTACTCCCCGACAATGGACGTCGACGGGCGTGCCGAGGTTATCGGATCGGCATGACGAAGGACGATCCTCCACGCGCCTTCCTCGCGCCGGAATATGGTGGTGACTCGAAGCGCAATCGGCACCAGTTTGTTGCCACCACCGACCTTGGACTGGAACCGCTCGACCTCGATGATGTATCCCAAGTCGGCTGTCGCATACTCCGAGATGCGCTCAAAGCCGATGGCCTTGCCGTGCCGGTAATTGGTGGCGGCCCGTTCCATCGTCTCAGCGGCCTTTCTCCATCCCTTCGCCGGCGGGCCAAAGGGATTGGCAATAATGACGTCGTCCTGTCGCGAGTAGAGGTTTTTCAGGGGCTCAGGATCGCCCTTTACGAAGGCATCCAGAGCCAGATGATCCTGCTCGATAAATTTCGTCAGGTCGGAGGCTAACATCTTAACATCGCCCCATGACTAAAAAGAGAACTCTATCAAGCACTTCATCCGCCCTTCACTTCGCCGTAGGCGTTCGGCTCAATCGATCATGACAGAGACCCCCGTCTCCACGCCCGAAAACAAAGCTTACCTTAAATTAGCGACTTCGAATACTCCCAGTAAGTGTGTTCGCGACGCAGGACGCGTGGACCAAAATCAGCTAAATCAGCCAGACGTGATCAGCGAAGCAGGACCCCCAAGCATGACGCCATCACTGCCAAAACGAAACGAGCCGTTCCGGGCTGGCGAAACCGCGCTGCTGCTGGTCGACATGCAGCGCGTCTGGCTGGAGCCCGGGGCCGATCCGGCGCATCCGGAGCGCGGTCCCGATCACTATTTCTACCGGCAGACGGCGTCGCAAACGATCCCCAACCAGGAGCGCCTTCTGGCGGCGGCGCGGGCCAACGGCGTCGAGGTGATCCATACCATCATCCAGAGCCTGACCGAAGACGGCCGCGACCGCTCGCTCGACCACAAGCTGACGCCGATCCATATCGCGCCGAGCCAGCCGGAGGGACTGCCGGTGCCGTCGCTGGCGCCGGTCGGCGACGAGATCATGCTGCCGAAGACGTCGTCGGGCGTCTTCAACTCCACCAACATCGATTATGTCCTGAAAAACCTCGGCGTGCGTTACCTGGTCGTCGCCGGCATCATGACCGACCAGTGCGTCGACATGGCGGTACGCGATGCCGCCGATCGCGGCTACCTCGTCACCTGTGTATCCGACGCCTGCGCCGCCGCCTCGCAAGAGCGTCATGACGGCGCGCTAAAAGCCTTCGGTGGCTATTGCTGGGTCGCTGATACCGCCACCGTTACGGGCCGTTTCGAAGCCTTGGGAAAAGCTGCATGACATCGACCGTCGAACCGCTGGTTGCCGTCGTCACCACCGACCTTTCGGCGATCACGCGCGGCCGCTCCGTCGTCGAAAGCAAGCTGCAGAAGATCGCGGCGACCGGGGTCGGCTGGCTGCAGGCCAATCTGTCGCTGACGCCGTTCAACTCGATCGTCGACCCCAATCCGTGGGGCTCGTCGGGCGATGTGCGGCTCATTCCCGATCTCAACGGGCGGTTTCGCACGGCGCTGACCGGATCGGCGACGCCTTTCGACATGGTCGCCGGCAACATCGTCGAACTCGACGGCAGCCCGTGGGTCGGCTGTACGCGGACCATGCTCAAGGATGCGCTGGCGGAGTTGAAGGCAGCGGCCGGGCTTTCCGTCATCGCCGCCTTCGAGCATGAATTCCATATCGAGGGCGACTTTGGGCCGGCTCATTCGATGTCGTTGGCAGCACTGCGCCGCGCCGACCCGTTTGCCGCCAATCTGATGGCGGCGCTGGCGGAAGCCGGCGTCGCGCCGGAAGTGGTGATCGCCGAATTCGGCACCGACCAGTTCGAGGTGACGTGCGAGCCGGCCGATGCGCTTGCCGCGGCCGATCGCGCCGTCGCCATCCGCGAGATCACGCGCGAAGTCGCGCGATGTGCCGGCTGGCGGGCGAGCTTCGCGCCCAAGATCGCGCCGGATGCCGTCGGCAACGGCGTCCACATCCATTTCAGTTTCGTCGATGAGGCCGGCAAGCCGGCGACCTATGACCCGGCCCAGCCTGGCGGCCTTTCCAGCCGTGCCGCTTCGTTCTGCGCCGGCGTGCTGCGCCACCTGCCCGCGATCACCGCCATGACGGCGGCGAGTGTGTCGTCCTACTACCGGCTGAGGCCGCATAGCTGGAGCTCGTCCTACACCTGGCTTGCCGATCGCGACCGCGAGGCGAGCCTGCGCATCTGCCCGACGGTGACCATCGGCGGGCGCGATCCGGCGCGGCAGTACAACATCGAATACCGGGCAGCCGACGCCACCGGCAATCCCTATTTGTCGCTGGCGGCGATCGTGCGCGCCGGGCTGGAGGGGCTGAAGGCCAAGCTGCCGGCGCCGCCGCTTGTCTCGGGCGACCCGACGCTGATGAGCGTTGCCGAGCGCAAGAAGCTTGGCCTCGTGCGGCTGCCGGAAACGCTGCCGGCGGCACTCGACGCGCTCGTCGCCGACAAGACCGTCACCGGATGGTTCGCGCCGGTGTTCGTCGAGACTTTTGTCGGCCTCAAGCGGCATGAGACCGAGCGCCTCGCCGGTCTCGACCCAGTGGCTGTCTGCGATCTCTACCGGACGCTGTATTGATGGCTGAGCCGCTTGCTAACGCCATCCTACCGGAAGGTTGGCTTCCAACGGTCGAAGCGATCAACGAAACGGGGCGTTCCGATATCGTTCTGATATGCGAGCACGCGTCCAATCACATCCCGGCAGAGTATGCGCGGCTCGGTCTCGACAGCCGCCATTTGCAGCGCCATATCGCCTGGGACATCGGCGCCGCCGAAGTGACCCGCGCTCTGTCGAAGCTGCTCGATGCTCCGGCTTTCCTCAGCTCCTATTCGCGGCTTTTGATCGATCTCAACCGGCCGCTTGGTTCCGGCGGCAGCATTCCGGCGCTATCGGAGGACACGGACATCCCCGGCAATGTCGGCCTCGATCCGGAGGAACGAAGTCGGCGTGCCGAAGTCATGTTCGCGCCGTTTCATGACCGCGTGGCCGCCCATCTCGACGACCGGGCGAAGCAGGGCAGACCGACGCGGATCGCGACGATCCACTCCTTCACGCCGGTCTTCCTCGGCATTGCGCGGCCCTGGCACGCCGGCGTGCTTTACGATCGGGCAGTCGATTTCGGCCAGGCAGTGCTTGCCGGCCTGCGCGCCGACAGCGGGCTCAACGCCGCGGCAAACGAGCCCTACGTGATCAGCCGCGACGGCGACTATGCCATACCCGTCCACGGCGACGATCGCGGCATTCCCGCGGTCCTCATCGAGATCAGGCAGGACCTGCTCGCGAGCCGCTCCGGCATCGAGGAATGGGCGAAGCGGCTGGCGGCGGCATTGCCGGTGCAGACACAGGCTTTGTGAACAAGCTCGGCTCAGTAGCGCAACGCGAGAGCCGAGCCGTCGGTGAAAAGCCTCCACCCGTCCTCAGGAGAAGATTTCCGCCAAGTCTTCGACGCTGGTGCCTTCCTTGACTTGCCGCAATTCGACATAGCTGACCGCTGCGGCGATCGACAATACGACTTGCTCGGCTGCGCCCCGCAAGGCGTCCAGGAAGAACCCGAGCGTAATGCCTAAGGAAGATAGGACGCGGTCCGACGCAAAATTGATTGCGACCGAAGCCACGAATAGGGGAAACCAGAGACCGAGCAGACGCCAGCGGCTCCCCTTGGAAAGGTCGCGGCTGCGGCCCAAACTCGCGAATATTCCCAAACGTTCCTGTATCAGAACCGGTATCGCTACAACCCAGAGAACCAACCACAACAATCCCGGAACGATGAGCAGCACGAGGCCGACTGTGAAGCCGATGTTGACAATCAGCGAAATGCCGATTGCCGGCAGCAGGAGCGCCAAGGCTGTCCCCATACAATCTCGCATCGACGGCCGCTTGCCGCTCAAATCCTCGATCGCAGCGCGCGTCAGCACCGCCTCCAGGAAAGCCATAAGGACCACATAGCCGATCGCGCCAACGACCGTGAGCACGAGCCGTTGAACCGAGAATTCCGCAACGCCATGCTCGATATTCGTAACGGATTTCCAGAACCAGAGCGCAAACACGAATCTGGGCAAGGTGTAGAAAATCAGGGCAAGCCCGAGGCAGAGCGCGAGATTGCGGCCGATGACCGCAAAGCTGGCGCCGAAAACCCTGCCGATACGAAATGTGTTGGGCTGGTCCAGGGTTATTGACGCCACGATATTACCTATCCAGTCCAGACCGATCCTGACGCGATGAAGGCAGCAAATCCCTTGCCGCTACGAGAAGATTTCCGCCAAGTCTTCGACGCTGGTGCCTTCCTTGACTTGCCGCAGCTCGACATAGCTGACTGCCGGGGCGATCGACGTCACAATGGATACGATCGCTGTCACCAGGGCGCCAAGAAATATGCCGGTGGTTATGCCAAAGACCATGATCGCACGGCTGAGCACGGCCTGGATCAGCACCACAGCTATGAACAGGACAATCCAGAATCCGAACAGAGCCCAGCGGCTTCCTTTGGTAAGTTCCCGGCTGCGTTTCATGCTGCCGAAGACCCCCAGTCTTTCCTGAACCAAAACAGGCACAGCGACAGACCAACGAAGCCACAATATGATACCGGGAACGAGCAGAAGCATCGCGCCGGCGGCGGCGCCGAGGCTCACCAGCACCGCGATGCCTATTACCGGCAGCAGGAGGGAGATTGCCGTCTTGAGGCAATCGCCAATCAATGGTCGCTTGCCGTTCAGATCCTCGATCGCAGCACGCACCAGCGCCGCCTGCAGGATTGCCGACAGTGTCATGGAAACCAACACGCCAACGATCGTGGCAATGATTCGTTGGGCTGAGAACTCCGGAACGCCAGCCTCGACGTTGGTCGCCCATTTCCAAATCCAAAGCTGGTAAAGAAGCGTAGGCAAGCCTGAGAACAGCATGGCCAATCCGAGGCAAAGCACCGGATTGCGGCTGATGACAGCGAAGCTGTCGTTGAAAACCCTGCCGATGCGAAATTTGTTCGGCCGTTCCAGTGTCACTGATGTCACGATACGTCCCCCTGCCTCGCCGCCGCATGTGGCTGGCGGCCCCGCTGGTAAATCTGCCAAGCTTGGCGGTCGCCGTCCAGCCCACTTGCAATTGTTCCGCTGCATTGTCAGTGTCGGCTGGGAACCACAGGTTGCAGGGGAGCGGGTGGCGGTGGCACAGCCAGGCACAGCGGAAGCCGAACGGCTGACCAATCTGCACAAGCAGCTGATCGCCGATGAGTCGATCCAGTTCGACCTGCCGGCCTATGTGCCGCCGAAGCCGCCCGAGTGGCTGAAACCGCTGCAGGATTTTTTGTCGTGGCTCGGTCCCTACATGATCTATCTGTTCTGGGGGGCGGTGATATCGGGCGTCGCAATCATCCTGCTTTTGGTCTTCCTTGAGGTGAAAGGCATCGCCTGGCGGCTGCCGTGGCAGCGCGCCCGACCCGAAGTCGAAGACGAAGAAGCCTGGCGCCCCGACGCCGGCGCCGCGCAGATCCTGTTGTCGCAAGCGGATGCGCTGGCCGCACGCGGCGACTACGACGAGGCGGTTCACCTTTTGCTTCGGCGCAGCGTCGCCGATATTGCCGGCCGGCTGCCGGACTTCCTGCGCCCGTCGCTCACCGCGCGCGACATCGCCAATGCCCCTTCCCTGCCGGGAAGGGCGCGCCATGCGTTTACCGAGATCGCCCGCATTGTCGAGGCGGCGCTGTTCGCGCGCCGGCCGGTCGGCGCGGAAGGCTGGCGGCAGGCGCGCGGCGCCTATGAACGTTTCGCCTTCCGGGATGCCTGGACGTGAGTGCACCGGCGGTCGAGGCACAGGAGCCGTTCAATCGAAAGACACTGTTTTGGGGGATTTTCGCCAGCCTCCTTGCGGCGGCCGGTTTCTTCCTGCTGTCCACCTATGCTCCCGATTTCCGGCAACCCGGCAATGGCGGCGCCACGCCGCTGTCGAAAAGCGGCGTCGGCTACGCCGGCCTGGCGGAATGGCTGCGGCTCACCGGCGAAGCGCCCTTGATGGCGCGGACCGAAGACGACCTTGCCAGAGATATACTGCTGATCGTCACCATCTCGCCCGACAGCGATCCGGAGGCGCTCGACCACATTCTTGCGCTTCGCGATGACCGCGAGACTCTCTTCGTGCTGCCCAAATGGCAGACCTTGCCCCTCCAGCAGCATGAGGGATGGAAGATGAAAATCGAGCGTTTGCCCGACACCGTAGTCAACGATTGGCTCGGCCGGATCGCCAAGGCCAAGCTCGGTGTCGGCAGGAGCACCGTCGAGCAACTCGAGATCCGGGGCCATCTCGTCGCCGCGCCGCAAGACATGCAATGGGTTGCCGACGATCACCCGATCATTGCGGCAGGCAGCGGCAAGGCCGTCCTCATCGAATTCCAAGACAAACCCTTTTTCATCCTGACTGACCCCGACCTGATCAACAACGCCGCCCTCAAGGATCCCGAAAAGGCAGCAGCCGCGCTCGGGCTGATTGCCTTGCTCCAGCCTGACGACGGCCCGGTGATGTTCGATCTGACGCTGCACGGCGCGGGGCGGAAGTATGATCTGGCCAAGCTTCTGGTCGAGCCGCCGTTCCTGGCGCTGACACTGACCATCCTGATCGCTGCGGCGCTGGCGTTCCTGCATGGCCTTGGCCGGTTCGGCCCGCCGCGTATCGGCCCGGGCGCGATCGCCTTCGGCAAGCGGGCGCTGGTCGATACGACGGCGACGCTCATGCGGCGTGCCGGCCGGCTGGACGAGCTGGGAGGCCGCTATGCGGCCTTGATGCGGGTGCGCGCCGGCGCGCTGCTCGGCGCACCGCAAGGGTTGCAAGGCAAAGCGCTCGACCACTGGCTCGACTCTCGCGATAAGGAGCAAGCCGGCGGCTTCACGACGCGCTCGCAAGCGGCCGGCGAGGCGAAGAATCTGACGCAGATGCAACAGGCAGCAGAACGGCTGCATAACTGGACGGCAAGGAGGCTCGGTGAACGTCGATGATGTGAAGGCCCTGGCGACACGGATCAGGGAAGAAGTGGCCAAGGCGATCACCGGGCAGCACGATACGGTCGACCTGATGCTGACCGCCTTGTTTGCGGGCGGGCATATCCTGCTGGAAGGTCCTCCGGGCACGGCCAAGACAATGACGGCGCGCTGCTTCGCCCAGGCGCTTGGGATCGCCTACGGGCGGATCCAGTTCACGCCGGACCTGATGCCCGGCGATATCGTCGGGTCGAACATCTACAACTTCCAGACCGGGCAGTTCACGCTGACGCGCGGCCCGATCTTCTGCGATCTCCTGCTTGCCGACGAAATCAACCGCACGCCGCCCAAGACGCAGGCCGCATTGCTCGAGGCGATGCAGGAACATGCGGTCACCTTCGACGGCACCACGCATTCGCTCGGCCGCAATTTCATGGTCGTCGCGACCCAGAATCCGATCGAGCACCAGGGCGTCTATCCGCTGCCGGAGGCGCAGCTCGACCGCTTCCTGTTCAAGCACCGCGTCAGCTATCCCGGCCCCGAGGAAGAACGAGCCATCATCGTCCATCACGGCGGCGGCTCCGCCTCGCACGACATCGCGCAATATGGCATCGAGGCGCAGACGGATCGCGAAACGCTGCAGGAGGCCCTTGAAGTCGTCGGCTCCGTCACCCTTGTCGACGATGTCGTCGGCTACATAGCGGCGCTGGTTCGGGCTACGCGCGAAAATGCCGATCTGGAGGTCGGGGCCAGTCCGCGCGCCGGCGCCATGCTGGCGCGGGCGGCGCGTGCCCGGGCGGCGCTGGACGGACGCGCCTATGTGATCCCCGACGACGTCAAGGCGCTGGCGGTGCCGGCGCTGCGTCATCGCGTCATCCTTTCGCCCGCCGCCCAGATCGATGGCCGGCTGGTCGAGCAGATCGTCTCCGACCTGGTCGACCAGACGGAAGCACCACGTTGATCTATCCCAGCGGCCGAGCGGTATGGGCAGCTGCGGCCGGCGCGGTGCCGGCCTTCCTGGCCGCGCTGGCACTGCCGTCGTTCTGGTATCTGGGGTTGCTGTGGAGTTGCCTGCTGCTTGCCTTCCTGGCGGTGGATGCCGCGGCCGGATGCGGACGGGCATCGCTGAATGCCAGCATCGATGCGCCGCAGCAGGTTGGTGTCGGCGGCGAGTTCAGCGTGCACGTCGCCGCCCGTAACTCGGGGCCGCGCGCCGCGGAGGCCCGCGTCGGCCACGATGCGCGTCTGGCGCCGGTGAGCGGCAGCGGCGGCGCCTTGCAGCCGACCGCCGGAGGCGGGTCGCTCTTCCTCCGCTTCCAGGCGCTGCGGCGCGGCGTCGCCAGCTTCGACCGTCTCTGGGTGCGCTGGCGCGGGCCATTCGGGCTGGTCTGGAACCAGGTCGTGCTGCCGGTGGAAAGCAAGGTTGCGGTGCTGCCCGACGTCAGCAGCGCTCGCGGCGAGGCGATCACGCTGCTGCAACATGCGGCGCTTGCCGAAGGCCATGCGCAGCGCCGCGCCGGCCAAGGCCGCGAGTTCGACGCGCTCAAGGATTACCAGCCGGGCATGGGCCGGCGCATGATCGACTGGAAGCGCAGCGCCCGCCACGGCAAGCTTTTGGCGCGCGAGTTCCGCATCGAGGAGAACAACAATATCGTGCTGGCCATCGATAGCGGACGCCTGATGTGCGAACCGGTCGACGGTGTGCCGAAGGTGGACCGGGCCGTGACGGCCGCCTTGCTGTCGGCATTCATCGCGCTGAAGGGCGGTGACATGGTCAGCTTGTTCGGCTTCGATGCAAGGCCGCGCGTTTCGAGCGGCGCGGTGCGCGGCCCCGCCAGCTTTGCGATGATCCAGAAACGGGCCGCCGAGATCGACTACTCCAGCGAGGAGACCAATTTCACGCTGGCATTGACGACGCTGGCGGCGCGGCTCGACCGCCGCTCGCTGGTCATCATCTTCACCGATTTCGTCGATCCGATCAGCGCGGAATTGATGCTGCGCACCGTGGGCCGGCTCACCGAACGGCATCTCGTGCTGTTCATGATGATGAAGGACACCGAACTGGAGGGCCTGGCCGACATGCCGCCACGCTCCGGCGAGGATGTTGCCCGCGCGGTCGTCGCCGGAGGGCTTTTGCGCGAAAGGCAGGTCGTCATCGGCCGGCTGCGCCTGCTTGGGGCGCATGTGATCGAAGCCGACCACAGCCGGCTCGGTCCGGCGCTGGTCGAGCGCTATCTGCAGTTCAAGCAGGAGGATTTGCTGTGACGGCGCCGGTACGCGGCAATGCGGTGCGCGGCGACGCGGTACGCCAGTCGCTGGCCAGCTTCCGCCGCGAGCGCGAGGCCGACTGGAAGGCATTCGAGGCGTTGCTGGCGCGTGTCGAGAAGCGTGCGCCGCGGACGCTTTCCGAAGAGGAGCTGCTGTCGCTGCCGCTGCTCTATCGATCGGCGCTGTCTTCCCTGTCGGTGGCGCGCGCGACATCGCTCGATAATGCGCTGGTCGGCTATCTCGAAGCGCTGTCGCTGCGCGGTTATTTCTATCTCTACGGCGCGCGCCGCGGGCTGCGGCAGCGCCTCGCCGATTTCTTCCTGCATGACTGGCCCGAAGCCATTCGCGACCTGTGGCGCGAGACATTGGCGTCGGTCGCGCTGATGGTGATCGGCATTGGTGCAGGCGCCTGGCTGGTGGCATCCGACAAGAGCTGGTTCGACGCGATCATCCCGCCCGGCCTGGCAGGAAGCCGCGGCCCCGACACCTCGGCCGAACTGCTGCGAGGCATGCTTTATGATGGCGACAATGGCTTTCTCTCAGGCTTTGCCGCCTATCTGTTCACGCACAACGTCCAGGTCGCGATCCTGGCCTTCGCCCTTGGCTTTGCCTTCGCGGTGCCGACGGTGCTGCTGATGCTGTTCAACGGCTGCATGATCGGGGCGTTGTTCCAAGTCTATTGGTCCAAGGGGCTTGGCATGGAGCTCGGCGGCTGGCTGGCCATCCACGGCACCACCGAATTGTTCGCAATCTCTTTGGCCGGCGCGGCGGGCATGCGCATCGGCACCAGCATCGCCTTTCCCGGCGAATTGACACGCATGGCGGCAGCGGCTCGCGCCGGACGCATCGCCGCGAACGCCATGGTCGGGGTCTCAGTCATGCTGCTGTTTGCCGGGCTGCTCGAGGGCATTGGCAGGCAGACCATCACCAGCGACGTCACGCGCTACGGCGTTGGCGGTGGCATGCTGGTGCTGTGGATCGGTTATTTCTACCTGTTCCGGGCGGTGCGGCATGGCGATCGCTAAACGCGCCGCCTTCGCGGCTATACGGCCGCTGATCACGCCCGAAGGCGTCGATCTCCGGATAAAGTTGGCCGACGCCGGCACGCGGGCCTCCGCCTTCCTGCTCGACATCGTGTTCATCGCCGTGGCTGCAATCGTGATCACGATCGTCGCGCTATTCGGGGTGGGAGGCCTTGGCAGCGAGGGATTTCAGCCGCTCTTCGTCGTCTGGATCATCCTGATCTTCTTTCTGCGCAACGCCTACTTCATCGTCTTCGAAGCGGGCCGGCGCGCGTCTACGCCGGGCAAGCGGATCGTCGGCATCCGGGTCGCGTCGCGCAGCGGAGACGGCCTGTCGATCGACCAGGTCATTGCCCGCAACCTGATGCGCGAGATCGAGGTGTTCCTGCCGCTGTCGATCATCGTTGGACGCAGCGGGACCGACCTTGCCGACACGCTGACGACGGTGTTCGGACTGGTGTGGACGCTGCTGTTTGCCTTGTTCCCGCTGTTCAATCGAGACCGCATGCGGATCGGCGACCTGTTGGCGGGGACCTGGGTGGTCGAGGCGCCGAAGCGCGCCTTGCTTGAAGACCTGTCGGCACGGCAGGATCCGGCGGCCGGCGCCTTCCGGTTCAGCCACGCCCAACTCGATGCCTACGGGATTGCCGAACTCCACAAGCTGGAGGAGGTGCTGCGCCGCGACGACTATTTCGCCCTGCGGACGGTGGCCGAAACGATCGGACGCAAGATCGGCGCGGCACCCCAAGCCCATGACGCACGCGCGTTCCTGACGGCGTATTACGGGGAATTGCGGGCGCATCTCGAGCGCAAGCTGCTGCTGGGCAACCGCAGGGCCGACAAGCACGCACGGTAACAACGCTCCGCGAGGCTGTCATGAACACATCTCTATCCGAGCTTGAACTTCAAGAGATGGAAGCCCGAGTTGCCGCGGCCCAGACCGGCCCGTGGAAATCGTGGGTCGAGGGCCGGGATTTTTCTGGAGGATCGAATTTCATCCAAACCGGCCAAGGACCGGATAGAGGTGAAGACATCGAAATGACTGGCGCGACGATTGCCGACCAGGATTTCATTGCCGCCGCTCGCCAGGACATCCCTCGCCTGATCGCCGAAGTCCGCAGGCTACGTGGAATTGCTAATCGCACGAATTGAATTCGTGGTCGTTTTTCGACAATCCTGCCGACTCTTCTGCCCTACCCCACCCACTTCTCATAATCGGACACCAGCAGGTGCAGCGGTGCTGTGTCCTCGTCGATGTCCGCGAAGCGGCCGATCGGCTCGCGGAAGACGTTGTCGGTGAGATCGTCGTTGACGGTCGAAACCTCGCCGATCAGCACGTCCTTGCCCTCGGCCCAGAAGGCGTGCCAGACGCCCGGCAGCAAAGTGACGCTCTGGCCTGGGTCGAGCTTCAGCAGTCCACCCGCAGGCAGCCTGTGAATGGTTCCGTCGACAGGCACGGTCACTTCGGCCTTCGGATCGATGCCGCCATCGCGATCATGCATGAACAGCTCCAGCACCAGCTTGCCGCCGCCGCGGTTGATGATGTCCTCGGCCTTGATGTTGTGGCGATGCATCGGCGACAGCTGATCCTTGCGCGAGATCATGATCTTTTCGGCATAGAGCATGCCCATGCCCTTCTTCATGTCCTCGTAGCGGCCGTTGCGAACGGTGAACAGGAACAGGCCGAGCTCGTCGAATTTCTCCTGGCCGTAGTCGGTGATGTCCCAGCCAAGCCGCGACGAGAAGATTGCCGACGAATCCTGCCGGCGCGCCTTCATCTCTTCCGGCGACCAGTAGGCGAAGGGCGGCATGATGTAGCCGAACGAGCGGATGAAGGCGTCGGCGTCGCGGATGATGTCGTTGATGGCGGAGCGTTTCATGATCGTGGTTCCTTCCCGTCGCTTTGCGAGCGCTAGAACGGTTCATCGTTTCACGGAAACGCCGAACCGCTCTATCTTTTTTTGGACGCAATTCCGGACGGAAAACCGTTTCACACTTTTCCTGGAATTGCTCAAACCGCAATAGCCGAACGTCCATCCGGTGTCGATGCAAACTGCTGTCGCTGGCCCCATGACATGCGGTCCGATCAGGGCCATAAGGTCAACCAACTTTCCGATGGTGAGACCATGCGCAGCATAGACGACCTCGATACGCCGGCGATCCTGATCGATGCCGGCCGCGCCGAAGCCAATATCGCGCGGGCGCAGGCCCATGCCGACCGGCACGGGCTGAAGCTCAGGCCGCACATCAAGACCCACAAACTGCCCTACTGGGCAAAGAAGCAGATCGCGGCCGGCGCCGTCGGCATCACCTGCCAGAAGATCGGCGAGGCCGAGGTCATGGCCGACGCCGGACTGACCGACATCTTTCTGCCCTACAATATCCTCGGGCGGGCCAAGCTGGAGCGCCTCAAGGCGCTGCACGGCCGCGTAACCCTGTCGGTGACAACGGACAGCATGGACACGCTCACGGGACTTGCCGCCACCTTTACCGATCCCGGCCACCGCCTGCCGGTGCTGGTCGAATGCGACACCGGCATGGGCCGCTGCGGTGTGCAGTCGGCCGGCGAGGCAGTCGCGCTGGCGAGCGAGATCGACAAGGTCCGGGGGCTCGTCTTCGGCGGCTTGATGACCTACCCGGGGGCTGGCCGCGCCGCCGAGACCGAGGCGTGGCTCGCCGATGCGCAGCAAGCACTTGCCGCAGCCGGCCTTGCTTGCGAGCGCATCTCCAGCGGCGGCACACCCGATATGTGGCGTTCCGGCGAGCACAGCGTCGTTACCGAATACCGGCCCGGCACCTACATCTATCTCGACCGCTACCAGGTCGCCAAAGGCGTCGGCAGCCTCGACGATTGCGCACTGACGGTGCTGTCGACGGTGGTCAGCCACCCAACGCCGACACGCGCCATCCTCGACGCCGGCAGCAAGGCCCTGTCCAGCGACACACTGGGGCTCGCCGATTTCGGCGAGCTGCTGGGCATTTCAGGCGCAAGGGTGACCAGCCTCAGCGAAGAGCACGGCAACGTCACGCTGTCAGGCGGCGCCGAGCTTCGCATCGGCGAGCGCGTGCGCGTCGTGCCCGACCATTGCTGCGTCGTCACCAACCTGTTCGACGAGGTGCATCTGATCGAAGGCGACAAGGTGCTGGAAACGCTGCCGGTGGCAGCACGCGGGCGGATGGGGTGAGTCCAGCTGGAGCGCGTGCGCTTCAGGTACAAAATCCTTCAAACGCTAGAGGGACAGCGCCCCCCTCTGGCCTGCCGGCCATCTCCCCCTCAAGGGGGGAGATCGGTAGCTTCGCCGGTAGCGCCTCTCTTTCAACATTCGCGATTGGCGAAACGATACGTGACATTCAATCTCCCCCCTTGAGGGGGAGATGTCCGGCAGGACAGAGGGGGGCGCGAAGGAACTCGACGAAGATCAGCTAGCCTGTCTCGCGGCAACCCGGCGCATCGAAATGACGCGGCGGCGGAGGATTTCCGTGCGCATCGCCGTTAGGTGCAGCGCGAAGAACAGCACGGTGAAGCCGAGTGCCATCACCAGCAATGGCCACAACAGGCTTGGATCGATGGTCGGGCCGCCGAGCCGGAACACCGACGCCGGCTGATGCAGCGTGTTCCACCAGTCGACCGAAAATTTGATGATCGGAATGTTGATGAAGCCGACCAGGGTGATGATGGCGGCGGCCCAGGCGGCACGCCCGGCATCGTCGAGCGCGCGGGTCAGCGCGATGATGCCGAGATACATCAGGAACAGGATGAAGACCGAGGTCAGCCGCGCGTCCCACACCCACCAGGTGCCCCACATCGGCTTGCCCCAGATCGAACCGGTGATCAGTGCAAGGGCGGTGAAGACGGCGCCGATAGGTGCCGCCGATTTCAGCGCCACGTCGGCCAGCGGATGGCGCCAGACCAGCGTGCCCAGTGCCGCGACCGCCATCAGCGTGTAGCACATCATGGCAAGCCAGGCGAAAGGCACGTGGATATACATGATGCGCACGGTGATGCCTTGCTGGAAGTCCTCGGGCGCCGTGAAGCTCATGTAGAGGCCGACAGCGAGGATGATGGCGGCAACGCTCACCAGCCACGGCACGACCTTGTCGGCCAGCCCGACGAACCGCGTCGGGTTGGCAAGGTCCATCCAGCCGGAGAGGCGTGAAGTCGTGTCGCTCATGCCGCCTTACATAGACCGCCGGCGCAGTTGCGGCAACCGCAGCGGCGGTACGTCTTCCCTTCTCCCCTTGCTGCGGGAGAAGGTGGATCGGCGCGTAGCGACGAGCCGGATGAGGGATGCTGGACGGAGTGAGGCGCCAATGATCGCCGTGCGCCGACGTCTGGATTTTGGATGAAGATTTGCGCCAAGCCGGAGCATCCCTCATCCGACCTCGCTTCGCGAGGCCACCTTCTCCCACGAGGGGAGAAGGCAAGCCGCGCTGCTCAAGCGGCTTCGTTCACCGGACGGCTGAGGCGGCGGACCTCCTCGTCGTTGAGCAGGCCGCCGGCGCGCAGCAGGCTGGCGAAGCGACCGTTGCGCAGCGACAGTTCGGTGAACCCGCCCATCTCGACCACCCGGCCCTTGTCCATGAACACGACCAGATCGGCGTCGCGAACGGTGGTCAGGCGGTGGGCGATGATGAAGGTGGTGCGGCCGCGCCGCAATTCGTCGATGGCGTCCTTGACGCGGTCTTCCGTCTCGACGTCGAGCGCGCTGGTCGCCTCGTCGAGAACCAGGATGGGCGCGTCCTTCAGCACGGCGCGGGCGATCGCGATGCGCTGGCGCTCGCCACCGGACAGCTGTCCGCCGCGTTCGCCGACGACCGTGTCGTAGCCCTCGCACTTTGACAGGATGAAATCCTGCGCGGCGGCGGCATTGGCCGCGGCATGGACCTCGTCATAGGTCGCCTCCGCGCGGCCGACGCGGATGTTGTCCTCGATCGAGCGGTTGAGCAGGCCGGCATCCTGGAAGACGGTGGCGATCGAATGGCGCAGCGACTTGCGGGTCACCGTGCGGGTGTCGATGCCGTCGATCAGGATACGGCCGCTGGACGGGGTGAAGACGCGCTGCAGAAGGTTGATGAGCGTCGTCTTGCCGGCGCCCGTCGGGCCGACGATGGCGACGGTCTGGCCGGCCTGGACCTCGAACGACGCGTCGTCGACGCCCTGCCCGGAATTACCGAACTCGAAGCAGACATTCTCGAAACGCACATGACCCGTGACGTTGACGAGGTCGCGCAGCCCGTCGGGCTCGGCGGCATCAGAAGCGGAGTCTTCGAGATGATAGAATTCCTCGAGCTTGGCGCGCGCTTCGGAAATCTGGTTGGCAAAAGCCGACATCTGGTCGAGCCGGGCAATCAGCAGCGTGGCAAAGCCGGTAAAGGCTATGACGTCGCCGATGCGCAACTGGCCGTGCGTCACCAGGTAGGCGCCAATCAGAAGCACCACCATCATCGAAATCGTCGACGACAGGCGATGCAGCGCGTTGGCCATTGCCCACCAGTCGAGCACGGGGTTCTGCACATCGAGCAGATTCTTGACGTAGCGCTTCAGCGCCTCGGTCTCGTGGCCGATGCGGTTGTAGCTCTGCAGGACGGCGACGTTGCTGACCGAGTCGGTCACATGCGCAAACACCTTGTGGTAGTGACGCTCCACGGCCGCTTGGCCTTCCTTGGTGCGCCGCATCACCAGCCGTCCGATGCCGACATAGAGCGCGCCAAGCGCCAGCAGCACCATCGACATGCGGATATCCATGCTGAGCGCCGTGGGCACCAGCAGAACCAACGCGACCGCTGTCGACAGGTGCTGCCGCATGAATTCGAGCCAGAGGCTGAACAGGGTCTCGACTGCCCGCAGAAGCGTGTGCAGGGAATTGGAGGTGCCGCGCTGATGATGCCAGGCAAGCGGCATGGTGATGACGCGCTCGAACGACTGGCAAAGAACCTCGCTGCGCCGCTGGTGGGCAAAGCGATCAGCGCCGCGCGCCACCAGAACGAAGGCGACGATATTGAAAGCGCCGATGCCGGCCCACATTGCGAGCGTCGAGAACACCGAGCCGCGGTCCGAAATGGCATCGATCACCCGGCCGAACATGATCGGCTCGAGAATGGCGATAATGGCAAGCGCGACATTCGCCCCGCAGATAAACGCAACGCGTTTCCTGTCGGCAGCGAGATAACCGAGCGCTCGCCAGTAGATTTGCAGAAGTGACACTTCAGCTACTCCGCCAATTATTTATGGTGCAGTGCGTCATTTTTGACTCGTACCGGTTGACGCGTCGCAAAACAATGCTCGTCTAGCTCTTCCGTTCCCATTCCGCGAACAAAAGATGACGACGCTTCGAAATTTGCCGTGATCGTCTAACAGTTTGAGATAAAAGGTGAAATGTCAGCGTTGCGGCAAAATCATGGCAGCTGGAAAGCACTGCCACAATTTTAATCAGCAAGACCCTGGGCACGACGTCTAAAGTCGTGTGCAGGCATTCAGCAAGGTCAAACGCAAATATAACCGGTAGAGGCACTTGGAGCGCCCGTGCGTGCCCTGGGAACGCTAAGTGACGCTCCAAGCCCTTGAATCTAGGCCGGTATTCTGACGACCACCTCGGCACTATCTCCGGCTTTTGGCTCGAAGGACGAAGATTTGGTCTTCGTGCCATTCACTTCAAGTGAGATGGCCCGGGCCTTTTTGTCGCGGACGACGCGTACCTTGATCTCGGCGCCCAGCATCTTCAGAGTTGCCGAATAGCCGTCCCAATGGCTAGGAAGTCTCGGCGTGAACTGGAGGCGCTGTCCGCGGCGCTCTATGCCGAGAATGCTCTCGACCGCGGCGCGATAAAGCCAGCCCGCCGACCCGGTATACCAGGTCCAGCCGCCGCGGCCGCCCTTGTCTTGCCCGGAATAAACGTCGGCCGCGACGACGTAAGGTTCCACCCGGTAGCGCTCTGCCGCGGCTTCATCGAGCGCATGGTAGACCGGATTGAGCATCGAAAGGCAGCGGTAGGCATCGTCGGTGCGACCCATCTCGGCGAGCGCAATGACGAACCATG
This sequence comes from Mesorhizobium sp. M0296, assembly GCF_040321675.1. Classification (NCBI taxonomy): domain Bacteria; kingdom Pseudomonadati; phylum Pseudomonadota; class Alphaproteobacteria; order Hyphomicrobiales; family Phyllobacteriaceae; genus Mesorhizobium; species Mesorhizobium sp. M0296. The sequence continues at coordinate 17,241 of NZ_JAMYRZ010000008.1, read as the reverse complement.
TTGCGGCGTGCGTGTATTGGCCGCCGTTTTCACGGACCCCCGGCGGATAGCTCTTGATGTAGCCCGGGTCCTTTTCCGTCTTCGAGAAGGGCGGGGTGAACAGTTTGGCGATCTTGAGGTCGTCGTCGACGAGCGCTTTCATCGCCTGCGCCATTGCCGTGGTCGACCGCGCCGGGTCGCCCTCGCCCGAAAGCACGCTCCAGGACTGGGCGATCGAGTCGATCTTGCACTCGTCCGACTTGCGCGAGCCGAGCGGCGTGCCGTCGTCGAAGCTGCCGCGCCGATACCACTCGCCATCCCAGGCGGTGCTTTCCAGCGCCCGCTTCAGCACCTCGGCGTGCTTCGTCCAGGCCTGCACGCGCTTGGCATCGCGCTCCGCCTTGGCGACAGCGGCAAAGTCGCCCAGCGTCTTCAGCAGGAACCAGCCCAGCCATACGCTCTCGCCCTTGCCGTGCTCGCCGACGCGGTTCATGCCGTCGTTCCAGTCGCCACCGAGGATCAGCGGCAGCCCGGCTGGGCTGCTGCGCTTGACGGCAAGATCGAGCGCCCGCGCGCAATGGTCATAGAGCGAGGCTGTCTTCTTCGAGATTTCCGGGATGAAGAAAGCATCGTGCTCGCCTTCGCCCAGCGCCTGCCCTTCGATGAACGGCAGTTGCTCCTTCAGGATCGCGGTGTCGCCGGTCACCAGCAGGTAACGGGCCGTGGCGTGGGCCAGCCAGACCACGTCGTCCGAGATCATGGTGCGGACGCCGGCCTCGGTGCGCGGCAGCCACCAATGCTGCACGTCGCCTTCGGGAAATTGCCGCCGCGCCGCGTTGAGGATCTGATCGCGCGCCAGCTTGGGGTCATGGGCCAGCAAGGCCAAGGTGTCCTGCAACTGATCCCGGAAGCCGAAGGCACCGCTCGCCTGATAGAACGCAGAGCGGGCACGGATGCGGCAGGCCAGGCTCTGATAGGGCAGCCAGTGATTGACCATGGCGTCGAGGGCCTTGTCCGGCGTCTCGACCTGGATGGTGTCGAGAAAGCCGCGCCATGTGCGCTCGTTGTCGGCCAGCCGCTGATCGAAATCCCTGGAGCGATGGGTCTGCACCAGCGCGCTGGCCGCCTCGGGCGAGGCCGCGTCGCCGAGCAGCCAGAGCAGCGTGACGTCGCCGCCGGCAGCGATGTCGATGTCGCGTGCAATGGCCGCGCAGGGATCGTCGCCGGCCTCGACACGGCCGGACAGGCCGGCGCCGCTCAGCACGGCATGCGGAAACTCGCTCGTGCCTTGCCTGCCGATGAACTCGCCGCGATCGGCGGTGACCGAATGCACAGCACCGTCGGCGGCCAGAAAGGCGATCCGCTCGCCGAAATCGAGCCCATAGGGATTTTTCGCCAGCAATGCGCCGGTTGCGGCATCCCTCGACGGAACGATGCTTGCAGCGGTGCGCGAGCGATGGCCGCCAAGAACCCATTCCGCATAGGCGTAGACGCGCAGCCGCATCGGCACCGAACCCGAATTCTGGATGCGCAGCCGCGATATCTTCACCGGATCGACGGGATCGACGACATGGGTCAGGTCCATCGACAGCGGCCCGCGTTTTGAGCGGAGCGTCGAAAAACCCTGCCCGTGCCAGGTTTCGTAGGTCATTGTCGGATCACGCACCACGGCAGCCATTGGCGAGAACGCCCTGCCACTGGCGTGATCGTAGATGTAGATGCCCTCGCCCGGCCGGTTGGTGACCGGATCGTTCGACCATGGCGTCAACTGATAGTCGCGGCTGTTGCGGCTCCAGGTGAAGGCAGCGCCTTCAGCCGAAATGTGGAACCCGAACGATGGGTTGGAGATGACGTTGATCCACGGCTGCGGCGTCGTGCGCCGGCCGGCAAGACGCACGACGTAGTGGCGTCCGTCGCCGTCGAAGCCGCCGAAACCGTTCCATTGGTCGAGCCCGCTGCCGTCGACGCGGCCCTCGATCAGTGCCTGGGCGGCAGATGCTTGCGACGTCGGCACCGGCAAGGACGGCTCGCGAAGCGCTGCAAGGTCTGCCGGCTGGAGGGCGGCGTCCCGCGCCTGCAGTGCCGCGGCCTCGGCGCGCTCGATCTGGTCGAAGATGGTGCCGTTGCGCGTATGCAGCACCACCCGAGCGACGGCGAGCAAGGTCCTGTAGGTCGTTTCCTCCATCAGATCGCGGCGCACCGCGAAGATGTGCTGGCGGGGTCCGAGCTCCTTGCCGCGCAATCGGCTGTTTTCGCACAGCGTCTCCACCGCGCGCTGCAGGTCCTGCACGTAGGATGACGCCTGCTCGTTGACGACGACAAAATCGATCATCATGCCGCGGGCGCGCATGTATTCCTGGAAGCGAAGCGCCTGGGCGACAATCTCCAGATCGGCGACATCGGCGATCCTGACCAGGAAAATCGGAAAATCGCCGGATATGCTGGTCGGCCACAGGCTGGACTGCCTGCCGAGCCCGGAGACGATGGATTCGCCCGGAAGGCGCAGGAACGGATCGGGATAGATCAGATAGCGCGCCAGCTTCTGCACATTGGCGGCGTCGGACAGGCTGAGGCCAAGGTGCCGGGTCTGCACCTGCGAGCGCGTCCAGGCGAGCATCGCCTGGCGGGCGAAGCTTTCGGGATGGTCGAGCCGTGCGATGGCGGCATCCAATTCGGCGCGATGGGTACCGACGACGGTCCAGAACGTCAGCGAAATCTTCTTGTTGGCCGGCACGCGCACCTGCCGGCGAAGCGATGCGATCGGATCCAGGGTGAAGCCGGAATGGCCGCCAAGCTTGGCGCCGGGATCAAAGGCAGCCGCTTCGGTGATGGTGCGGCCGCGGCCGATGAAGGCGCGCCTGTCGGTTTCCGCCTCGGCGTCTCGCGCCGATCCAGACGGGTCGGTGACGAAATGCACGATGGTGACGTCGGGTTCGTCCTTTTCGCGCTTGCGCCTGGTGGCGAAGATCGCGCCGTTGTTCGGCGCGATCTCGGTTTCCACGAACATCTTCGAAAAAGCCGGATGGGCATTATCCGAGGGCTCGGAGCCCAGCACCAGTTCGGCAAACGAGGTTACCTCGATATGCCGGTCGGCCGGGCCATCATTGTGGAGCGTCACCCGTCGGCCCTCACCATTGCCTTCCGAGATGACGATGCACTCGACTTCCGAACGCAGCGATCCAATCGATTTGACGAAGCTCGCCTTGTCGTCGGAGAACAGTGTCTGCGCACGCTCGCCGGCGGCGCGCTTCGGCTCGGCGGTGGCCGACCACCAGTCGCCGTTGCTGGCGTCGCGCAGGAAAATATAGGAACCAAGGCGGTCCTCGGTCGGATCCGGCTGCCAGCGCGTGACGGCAAGTTCGCCCCAGCGGCTGTACCCGGAGCCGGTGGCGGTCACCATGACCGAATAGCGGCCATTGGACATGACACTGGTCGAGCGGAGCGCCCTGAGCGGATCGAGCACGATGCGGGTATCCGGGCTTTCCAGCTCGGTCTCGTCCTTCGAGCGCTCGTCGGCCTCGGTCCTGACGGTCGCAGTCGGGATGTCGCGCGGCGCCCTTTCCTGCAGCAGCAATTCGGCCGACTCGATCACCGGATCGCTGTGGAAGCGGTCGCGCAGGCGCCCTTCGAAGATCGCATCGGCAACTGCCGCAATCGACATGCCGGAGTGGTGGGCCATGTAGTTGAGCACGACGGCATGGTCGGTGCCCTCGGGGACGCGTTGCGGCGTGAAATCCACCGCGTCATAAAAACCGTGCCGGCCCAGTGCGCCCAGCCGCCTCAGCCTGGCCAGGTTCTGGACGGATTCATGCGGCGTGAACTGCGCTGCGAGCACGGTCGCGTAAGGCGCGATCACCGTGTTTTGGCCAAGGCCGCGCTTCAGGCCGAGCCCGGGCACGCCGAAATTGGTGTACTGATAGGTCAGTTCACGGTCGCGGGCGTTGTAGGCCGCTTCCGAAATCCCCCAGGGAACGTTCTTCGAACGGCCATACTGGATCTGGCGCTTGATGATGAGCTTGCTGGTCTGGTTGAGAATGCTGCCTTGCGGCTCCTTCATCACCAGTGGCGGCATCAGATATTCGAACATCGAGCCGGACCAGGACATCAGTGCGCCCTGGAAGCCGATCTCGACGATCGGCCGGCCGAGCCGAAACCAGTGCTCGGTCGGCAAATCGCCCTTGGCGATGGCGAACAGGCTGGTCAGCCGCGCCTCGGAGGCCAAAAGGTCGTAGCAGCTTTCGTCGAGCTGATGCTCCTCGACCCGGTAACCGATCGACAGGAGCTTGCGTTCGGGCCGCATCAGGAACGAGAAATCCATCTCGAAGGCGAAACGGCGCGTGCGCTCGCGCAAGGTCAGAAGCTTGGCCCGCAACGCCGCGACTGCGTTTTCATCGCTGTGCGCGTCGTGCACATGCGCCTCGCAGGTGGCTTCGAGCCTGGCCGCCCAATCGGCGATGGTGTCGCTCTGGGTCGACGCGGCCTCGGTGTGGATGGCTGTCGCGAGCTTGCGTATCTCGCCGGCCAGGACGGCCAGGTTGATGGTACGGATCGACGCCATCTCCGGCTGTGCCTTGATCAATTCGACCGCCCGCCGCATGCCGTCGAGACGGTCGGCGAGCCGCTGGCGCAAGGGCCGCAATTGACGCCGGTCGTCGGGCAGTTCCTCAAGGCTTTCGTCGAGGATGGTGACGGTGTCGAGGATGCCTTCGAAGTCGCCCTGCACATGCACCGACGGCGCTTCGGCCCATTCGGCGCAGGCAGCGGCCACGGCCACCAGATGGCCGGCGAGATTGCCGCTGTCGACCGCCGAAATGTACAGCGGGTAGAGCGGCTTCAGGGTCGTCGTGTCATACCAGTTGAAGAGATGGCCGCGGTCGCGCGGCATGCTCTCGATGGTCGACATGGTCGCGTCGATGCGGTTGACGGCGTCGGAGAGGCTGATCCAGCCGAAATCGCGTGCCGAAATCACCGACAGCAGGTAGACGCCGATATTGGTCGGCGAGGTGCGGGGCGCCACCACGGGGGCCGGGCTTTCCTGGAAATTATCCGGCGGCAGATTGTGATGCTCGGCCGTCACGAAGGTCTCGAAATAGTGCCATGTACGCCGCGCCACGGTGCGCAGCGCGTGGATGTCGGCGGCCGATATGCGCAGGCGGTCCTCGGTTTCGGCCGAACGGCTGATCCAGCAGGCGATGGCGGGCGAGCCGATCCAGAACAAGGCAAAGAAGAAGGCGACGAAGGCGCCGGTGGAATCGGCCAGCACCGGGACAGCGAGGCCGACGACGCCGATGATCACCGCGCCGTACATGATGCTGTAGTAGGAGCCGAGATCGTTGTCGCCGCCCTTGTGTGCCTGCGAGGCGGTGCGCCATTCGAGCAGGTTCTGGCGGCTGACGAACAGGCGGTAGAGCGTGCGGATGATCGCGTCGCCCATCATCCAGGCAAGATGCGCCATCAGCACGATCTTCAGCGCCACCAGGGCAGTGCCGAAGGCAACGTCGCGTGCCAGTGCCGAGAAATGGCCGCGCGGCGTCTGGTCGCCGCTCTTCGGCAGGATGGCGTCGACGATGTCGAAAGTGGGCGCCATGAACAGCGTGAGGATCAGCAGCGCCTGCCATTGGGCGGCCTGCGTGAAGGGCAGCAGCGTCCAGCCGGCGATCGCGGCCATCACCCAGAAGATCGGCGTCACCGAGCGGCGCAGATTGTCCACCATCTTCCAGCGCGACAGCGCCGGCACGTTTGAGCGCGGGCCAAGAATGAAGCCCAGAAGCTGCCAGTCGCCGCGTGCCCAGCGATGGTGGCGCGACGCGTCGACCGAATAGCGGGTCGGATAGTCCTCGACCAGTTCGACGTCGGTGACCAAGGCCGAGCGCGCCAGGGCGCCTTCGAGCAGATCATGGCTGAGGATGGTGTTTTCCTCGATGCGGCCCTTCAACGCCGCCTCGAAGGCGTCGACATGGTAAAGACCCTTGCCGGTGAAGGAACCGTCGCCGAAGATGTCCTGGTAGAGGTCCGACACGGCAAAGACGTACGGATCGAGCCCGCGATTGGCGGAAAAGACACGCTGAAAGAACGATGCCTCGTCGCCACTGGTCAGCGACGCGGTGATACGCGGCTGCAGGATGGAATAACCTGCCGTAACCTGGCGCCGTGCGACATCGAAATGCGGACGGTTGAGCGGGTGGCAAAGCTTGCCGGCCAGCGCAGCGACGGCGTCGCGGGTGGTGCGGGTGTCGGCGTCCAGCGTCATCACGTGGACGACGCTCTCCGGCAATGGCACTTCCAGCGGCAGGAAGGTGGTGTCGCTGTCGCCGCGCAGCAGAAGGTTCAATTCGTGCAGCTTGCCGCGCTTGCGCTCCCAGCCCATCCAGACGCCTTGCGATGCGTTGTAGAGCCGGCGCCGATGCAGCAGATAAAAGCGCGGCGCCCCTTCCGAGGGATAGCGGGCGTTCAGCCTGGCGATTTCGGCGCGGGCGAATTCGAGGATTTCGACATCCGCCGTATCGATCTCGGTCTTCGAGTCCGGCCAGTCGGAAAGCAGCGCGAAATAGACTTCGCCCGCCGTGTTGGCGAGGTGATGCACCTCGATGTTGCGGATGTTCTCCTCGACATCGTCGCGCGAGCCGATCAGCGACGGCACCACCACCAGCGTGCGCGCCTCGGGCGGCACACCGTGCCTGAAATCATAGCCGATGAGACGCGTCGGCTTCAAAAACAGCGAGACGACGGTGTTGAAGAATGCGAGCGCGCCTTCGCTGGCCGGCACCGCGAACAGGGCCAGCATCAGGACGATCGACGGCACCGACAGGCCGAGATTGGCAAGCGCATTGCCGGAAACGACCAGAAGCAGGACCGTCAGCGCAAACACCGGCACGACGATGCCCAGCCATCCGGTCTTGCGGAAGGTCCGGTTGAGCGTCTTGCCGATGGTCGGCCGGTAGCCGATCGACCGCTCGAGCTCCTGCCGGCGCGGGCCGACCAGAAAGAAGCCGACGTCGGTGTGAGCGATCGGACCGCTTTCGGAGCCCGGCGCATCGGCAGCATGGCCGGCGAGCTCGATCGCCCTTTCGGCAACGCGAAATTCGGAGAGATCGGAACGGCGCGCCAGCTCCTCGATCGCAGTCCGGTATTGGTCGCGCGAAAAGAAATCGAGCGCGGCGAAATCGGTGCGTTCGCGCAGCAAGGTGTCGATGCGGCTGACGCCCTCGAACCACACCGTCCAGTCGATGTCGTTGATCAGGCGCAGGCCGCGGATGATGTTGCCGGTGGTCACGTTGCCGCTTGACAGCGTGTGGTGCTCGCTGAGGATGATCTCCTCGGCGTCGGAGCCGGTCCTTTCCAGCTCGCCCTCCAACCATTCCAGCGCCCTGCCGGCATTTTGCGAGCCGTCACGCAGCCGGTAGAGCAACTGGGTGGCGAAGGTGGTGTCCTGCGCATGGGCGCTGTAGTGGGAAAGTATCGCCTGCCGGTCGGCGCTGTCGTCCGTCGCCAGCACACGGTCGGCGACCTCGTTGGCGATCTGGCGCAGTTCCCGCGTGCGATTGACGCGGACCGCGATCCGGCGAAGGTTCTCGATCAGGACGAAGCGCAGCAGCGATGGCAGCGCCCATAATTCGCCAATCTTCAGCGGCTCGATGGACTGGAAGCCTTCGACGATCGCCTTGAACATGGCCGACGAGACGGAACTGTCGGAATGGGCGACATAGGTCCACGCGACCGCCAGTGCGCGCGGCACGCTGGATCCATCCGACAGTTTCAGCGTCGGCAACTGGCGGTAGAAGCGGCGCGGCAGGTCGCGCTTGACCTGAAAAATGGTCTCCTCGACCAGGTAGTTGTTGTCGAGCAGCCACTGCGCCGCGGGCGTGATCGTTTCGCCCCTCGCCTGGGCAGCGTTGGTGGAACGGTAGACATCGAGAATTTTCCTGGCGCTGTCGCGGATGCGCGCCTGAAAATCGAAAGGCGTCAGACCGAACAAGTCCTTGGCGTCGCCATTGGCAAGGGCTGCGCCCAAAGCGCGCAGCCGATCTTCCGGCAGGAAATTGGAGCGTATCGGCACGTCGGTGACAGCCGGGAAGCTGGCGCTCGTCTTTTCGATCTGTGCGAGATTGGTCTGGATATTCATCTAAGGTTCCGTGTTGGGGACGCAGTGCGGCGTCACCGCCACGGCAATGTCCCTAAAACCGGTCCAAATGCAATTGGTTGCATCGCAACACTTGGCCGAAAGTTTGTTTCCGCACCACGACAAGATGCCGTCTTTCGACAACTTCCAGGCGGGCACTATGAGCATCGTTTCGGCTTCTGATCGGCGGAAGATTCAGGCTTTTTCGTGATGCAGCGACCAGCTTACGCGATATTTGGCCGGCGTCACGATCATGTTTGGAAACAGACGTTAATCGTTGCCGGCAATGCGGTCGATGCGGATCACGAACAGCATGGCCGGCCGGACCGGATCCAGGCGCAGTTCCGGCGCTTGCGCCCCGAGCAACAGCGCGTCGAGCGGCCCAAGTTGCATGGGCGCCGCGCCGGCCACGCTGAGTTCGCCGTCGACGCACAGGATGAGTGTTTCATCGGCTTCGGCCTGGATCTCCGTCGGAGCCGAAATCAGCAGGCGCTCGACCGTGTGGATCGCCCGGGCGCGGCGGGTCATGACGTTGAGGTCGGTGATCGGACCGGCGATCAGCGTGGCTTGCGTCGGCACGTCGGCCGGAAAGGCAAGCGGTGCGGAAGCCTTGATGATTTCGACCGGTAGCCGGCCGGCGATGTCGAGGATCATGCCCTCGCCTTCCAGCAACGCCAAGGTCCGGTCGACGCCGGCAAATCCGGAAAATGGGCCGCCGCCCTCGACCAGCGCCATCGAGACGCGCCAGTCGAAATCGTCGAGCCCGGCACCTGGCGGCGAGACGGCAATCTCCGTCGTCACCCCGCCGCCGTTCTTCCACGGCATCGAGCGGTATTCGGTTGCCCGAAGGATGCGCAAGGCGCGGCTCAGCCCAAAATGCCGGGCAGGTTGAGCTGGTTCTCCCGGGCGCACTCGATCGCGATGTCATAGCCGGCATCGGCGTGGCGCATGACGCCGGTCGCCGGATCGTTCCACAGAACCCGCTCCAGGCGCTTGGCCGCCTCGGGCGTGCCGTCGGCGACGATGACCATGCCGGCATGCTGCGAAAAGCCCATGCCGACGCCGCCGCCATGGTGCAGCGACACCCAGGTGGCGCCGGACGCCGTGTTGAGCAAGGCATTGAGCAACGGCCAGTCGGAGACGGCATCGGAGCCGTCCTTCATCGCCTCCGTCTCGCGGTTCGGCGAGGCGACCGAGCCGGAATCGAGGTGATCGCGGCCGATGACCACCGGCGCCTTCAGTTCGCCCCTGGCGACCATCTCGTTAAAGGCGAGGCCGAGCCGATGGCGGTCGCCAAGGCCGACCCAGCAGATGCGCGCCGGCAGGCCCTGGAAGGCGATGCGCTCACGCGCCATGTCGAGCCAGTTGTGCAGATGGGTGTTGCCGGGGGTCAGCTCGCGCACCTTGGCGTCGGTCTTGTAGATATCCTCGGGATCGCCGGAAAGCGCTGCCCAGCGGAACGGGCCGATGCCGCGGCAAAACAGCGGACGGATATAGGCCGGCACGAAACCCGGAAAGGCAAAAGCATTCTCGAACCCCTCCTCCTTCGCCACCTGGCGGATGTTGTTGCCGTAGTCGAGCGTCGGCACGCCGGCATTCCAGAACGCCACCATCGCCTCGACATGCTCGCGCATCGACGCGCGGGCAGCTCTTTCAACGGCCTTCGGGTCGGAGGTGCGTTTCTCGCGCCACTCGGCCAGCGACCAGCCCTTGGGCAGATAGCCATTGAGCGGGTCATGCGCCGAGGTCTGGTCGGTGACGATGTCGGGGCGCACGCCGCGCCGCACCAGTTCCGGCAGGATGTCGGCGGCGTTGCCGACCAGGCCAACCGATTTCGCCTCACCGGCTTTGGTCCAGCGCTCGATCTTTTCCAGAGCCTCGTCGAGCGTGTCGGCGCGCTCATCGACATAGCGGGTGCGCAGCCGGAAATCGATGCGGTCGGGATCGCATTCGACGGCCAGGCAGCAGGCGCCGGCCATCACCGCGGCGAGCGGCTGGGCACCGCCCATGCCGCCGAGACCGCCGGTCAGGATCCACTTGCCCCTGAGATTGCCGCCATAGTGCTGGCGGCCGGCCTCGACGAAGGTCTCGTAGGTGCCCTGCACGATGCCTTGCGTGCCGATGTAGATCCACGAGCCGGCCGTCATCTGGCCGTACATCATCAGGCCCTTTCTATCGAGCTCGTTGAATTTCTCCCATGTCGCCCAGTGCGGCACCAGGTTCGAATTGGCGATCAGCACGCGCGGGGCGTCAGGATGAGTGCGGAACACGCCGACCGGCTTGCCCGATTGCACCAACAACGTCTCGTCGTCGCCAAGCGTCTTCAGCGAGGCAACGATGCGGTCGAAATCGTTCCAGGTGCGCGCCGCCCGGCCGATGCCGCCATAGACCACCAACTCGTTGGGGTTTTCGGCGACGTCTGGGTCGAGATTGTTCATCAGCATGCGCAACGGCGCTTCCGTCAGCCAGGTGCGGGCGTTGAGCTCGCTGCCGCGCGGGCTGCGCACTTCACGGATGTTGTGGCGAGGATCGGTCATGATTGTCCCTTTCGAGTGAGGTGCACCGCGCGTCAGCGTTCGGCCCAGGCGATCGCGGTTTCCAGGATCTTCTTCAGCGTGACGCAGATCGGCGCCGCGAATTCGGCCTCGTAAGGCACCGGCCAGTTATCCGGTTCGCCCTTGCCTTCGGGCTCGCGCATGTAGCCGCGGTTGGAGAGTTCCATCTGCAGCGCGTGGACGCCGGCTTGCGGCTGGCCGAAATGGCGCGTGATCCAGCCGCCCTTGAAGCGCCCGTTGACGACGAAGCTCTCGCCGGTTTCGGCGAGGATCTGGCCAACCGTCGCTTGCAGCGTCGGATCGGCGCTCTTGCCGTCATTGGTGCCGAGATTGAAGACCGGCAATTTGCCTTCGAAAAGGCGCGGCAGCACGGAGCGGATCGAATGGCAGTCATAGACGACGACCTTCTCATGCAAAGCGCGCAGCCTGTCGATCTCGGCCTGCAGAGCGGCATGATAGGGTACGAAGAACTTCTCGCGGCGTTCGTCGATCTCCGACTGTCCCGGCTCTTCACCCTTGCGGTAGAGCTGATCGCCGTCAAAGGTCTCTGTCGGGCAGAGCCCAGTCGTCGTCTGGCCGGGATAGAGCGAAACGCCGGACGGATCGCGGTTGACGTCGATAACGGTGCGCGAAATCGCCGTATGCACAACCGTCGCGCCGAGGCTCTCGGCGAAGTCATAAAGCTTGTCGATCCACCAGTCGGCGTCACGGCGGCCGAGCCAGGGCGAGACCAGCCGGCTATCGAGGCCGGCGAGATCGATGCCGGTATGCGGGATCGAAACCAGCAGGGGTGCTGTGCCTTGGGTGACGGTGAGCCAGGAGGGCGAGGTCATAGAAGATTCTCCCGCGTTGGAGCTCTACGGCGCCCCCCTCTGTCCTGCCGGACATCTCCCCCACGAGGGGGGAGATTGGCCGTCAGACCGGCTTTCGCCATTCTCCAACGTTGCAGGACAGAGCGAGGCGCCGCAGCTGCCGATCTCCCCCCTCGTGGGGGAGATGCCCGGCAGGGCAGAGGGGGGCGCGAAGGAACGCGACCTTGCAATCGTCCGGGAACACCGACCTCGCTTTTTGCCGGTCGGAATGCATTTTGTTCTTGCTTTGTGCCGGCAGCTATGCTACTAATTTCAATACAGTGCTGATTCGGCCCGACGACCCGCCTTTGAGGCGGGTTTTTTGTTTCTGGATTTGAAAGTTTCGGTGTTGCCGGGGTGAGGTCGGCGGGACAGCGCCCCCCTCTGTCCTGCCGGACATCTCCCCCTCTAGTGGGGAGATTGGCAGCTTCGGCGCCTCGCTCAGTCCTGCAACGCTGGAGATTGGCGAAAGCCGAGACGACAGCCAATCTCCCCCCTGGAGGGGGAGATGTCCGGCAGGACAGAACGCGACCTGTCACGGTACACCGCCTCATGACGCAACGCCCGGCAGTTTCACCGCACCCGCGGCCTTCACCGCCGCGCCGCTGCGTATCATGGCGATGGCCTTCTCCATGTCGGGGTGGAAGTGCCGGTCGTTGTCGAGATGGGGCACCTCTGCCCTGACCAGCCGGCGCACCGCCTCCAGTGCCGCGCTCGAGGCCAGCGGTGCGTGGAAATCGCAGCCTTGCGCGGCGGCCAGCAATTCGATGCCGATGACGGCCGTCGCATTCTCGACCATGCCGATGAGGCGGCGCGCGCCATGCGCCGCCATCGAGACGTGGTCTTCCTGGTTGGCCGAGGTCGGGATCGAATCGACGCTGGCCGGATAGGCCTTTTGCTTGTTTTCAGAAACCAGTGCTGCCGCCGTGACCTGAGGGATCATGAAACCGGAATTCAGACCCGGCTTGGGCGTGAGAAAGGCCGGCATGCCCGACAGCGCCGGGTCGACCAGCATGGCGATGCGCCGCTCCGACAGCGAGCCGATCTCGCAGACGGCGAGTGCGATCATGTCGGCGGCGAAGGCGACCGGCTCGGCATGGAAATTGCCGCCCGAAAGTGCGGAGTCGTCCTCGGCAAAGATCAGCGGATTGTCGGTGACGCCGTTGGCCTCGGTGCCGAGCGTCTCGGCGGCCTTGCGGAGCACGTCGAGTGCTGCGCCCATCACCTGCGGCTGGCAGCGCAGGCAATACGGATCCTGCACGCGCTCGTCGCCGACGCGGTGCGATTCACGGATGGCGCTGCCGGCCATCAAATTGCGCAACGCCTCGGCCGTCTCGATCTGGCCACGATGTTTCCTGAGCAGATGGATGCGTGGATCGAACGGAGCGTCGGAGCCCTTGGCGGCATCGGTCGACAGCGCGCCGGCGACCAGTGCCGACTGGTAGAGCACTTCCGCCTCGAACAAAGCGGCAAGCGCATAGGCGGTCGAAAACTGGGTACCGTTGAGCAGCGCCAGGCCTTCCTTGGCGCCCAGTGTCACCGGCTCCAGGCCGTGCGAAACGAAGGCGACCTTGGCAGGAAAGCGGCCATGCGGGGTAAAGCACTCGCCGACGCCGATCATCACGGCGGTCATGTGCGACAGCGGCGCAAGGTCGCCGGAAGCGCCGACCGAGCCTTGCGCCGGCACCACGGGGATAACGTCGTTGGCCAGCATCGCCTCGATCAGCTCGATCGTCCGCGGCCGCACGCCGGAGGCGCCCTGTGCCAGGCTGGCCAGCTTCAGCGCCATCATCAGCCGGCAGATTGCGACGGGCATCGGCTCGCCGACGCCGGCGGCATGAGACAGCACGATATTTCGCTGCAACGTTTCCAGATCGGCGGCGGGGATGCGGACGCTGGCCAGCTTGCCGAAGCCGGTATTGATGCCATAGACCGGCTCGCCCTTGGCAACGATCCTGGCGACGGCCTCGGCGCTGGCCTTGATCTTCGGCCGACAGGCATGGTCGAGCCTCAGTGCGGCGCCGCGATAGATGGCGCGCCAATCGGCCAGCGTGGCATTGCCCGGCCTTAGCTTGAGTTCGGTCATTGTCCCCTCCAGATGCGGGCATGCAGCGGGTTGAAGCCCATGCGGTAGACGAGTTCGGCCGGGCGCTCGACGTTCCAGATCGCCAGATCGGCGGATTTTCCGGCCTCCAGCGTGCCGGTCTGTCCAAGCAGCCCGAGCGCGCGGGCAGCCTCGCGGGTAACGCCGGCAAGGCATTCATCGACGGTCAGGCCAAACAATGTCGCGGCCATGTTCATGGTCAGCAGCAGCGAGGTCAGCGGCGACGTGCCGGGATTGTTGTCGGTGGCAACGGCCATCCTGACGCCATGCTGGCGAAACAAGGCGATCGGCGGCTTTTTGGTCTCGCGGATGAAGTAGTAGGCGCCGGGCAGGATGGTCGCCAAGGTTCCGGCCTTCGCCATCGCCGCCGCACCCGCCTCGTCGGTGTATTCGAGGTGGTCGGCCGATAGCGCACCATAGCGCGCCGCAAGTTCGGCGCCATGCAGATTGGACAGCTGGTCCGCATGGAGCTTGACCGGCAGGCCCGCCGCCTTCGCGGCATCGAACACGCGGGCGATCTGCTCCGGCCAAAAGGCAATGCCTTCGCAAAAACCGTCGACGGCATCGGCCAGGCCCTCGGCAGCGACGGCCGGCAAAATCTCGTTGGCGACAAGATCGATAAAGGCGTCCTTGTCGCCTTTTGCTTCGGGCGGCAGTGCATGAGCGCCGAGGAAAGTGGTCCTGACCGTCACCGGCCGCTCACCGCCCAGCCGTCGTGCGGCGCGCAGTGACTTCTGCTCGTTTTCGAGGTCGAGACCGTAGCCGGATTTGATCTCGACGGTGGTGACGCCTTCGGCGATCAGCGCATCGAGGCGCGGCAGCGACTGGGCGACCAGCTCGTCCTCGCTGGCGGCGCGCAGTGCCTTGACCGAGGAAACGATGCCGCCGCCGGCCTTGGCAACCTCTTCATAGCTAGCGCCGGCCAGCCGCATCTCGAATTCATTGGCACGGTTACCGGCGTGGACCAGATGAGTGTGGCAGTCGATCAGGCCGGGCGTGATCCAGCGGCCTTCGCAGTCGATCGCCTCGGCGCCTTTGCTAAGTGCTGCCGGCATGTCGGCTTCCGGCCCAGCATAGACGATCCGGCCGTTGCGCACGGCGATTGCACCGTGCTCGACAACGCCTGACCCGGGGCTGCTTTCGGCCATGGTCGCGAGGCGCGCATTGCGCCAGAGGCGAACCTCCCCTGCCCGGCTTTTGCTCTCTGCAGCCATCATCTTTTCCGTTTCAATAGGTGACGATTATGTATATACATATGAAAAGGCACTGCAAGCGCTATCATCGCACGGCAGACCGGGATTTGGAGAAAAACGTGACAGCAATCTTTGCGGAACAGGCGCTTCTGCCCGACGGCTGGCACAGCAATGTGCGGATCGTCATCTCCGACGGCAGGATCGCCACGGTCGAGGCGAATACCTCGCTCCTGCCTGGCGACGAGCGCCGTGCCATCCTTTTGTCCGGCATGCCGAACCTGCACAGCCATGCCTTCCAGCGCGGCATGGCCGGCCTTGCTGAATTGCGCGGCCCTTCCGCCGACAGTTTCTGGAGCTGGCGCGAGGTGATGTACCGTTTCGCGCTGTCGATGACGCCGGACCAGGTCGAGGCGGTCGCGGCCCAGCTCTATGTCGAGATGCTGGAGGCCGGGTTCTCGCGCGTCGGCGAGTTTCACTATCTCCACCACGACCGTGACGGCCGGCCCTATACTGACATCGCCGAGATGGCGCAGCGCATCGTTGCCGCAGCGTCCGAGACAGGCATCGGGCTGACTTTGCTGCCCGTCTTCTACGCGCATTCCTCTTTCGGCGGCGCTGCGCCAAATGAAGGCCAGCGCCGGTTCATCAACGATGTGAACCAGTTCTCGCGGCTTGTTGAGAAATGCCGCGAATCCATTCGCGCGCTGAATCAAGGCGTCGTGGGCGTCGCCCCGCACAGCCTGCGTGCGGTGACACCGGAGGAACTGGAAAACATCACGGTGATGGCGCCGGAGGGGCCTATCCACATCCACATCGCCGAGCAGATGAAGGAGGTCGAGGACTGCCTTGCCTGGTCCGGGGCGCGGCCGGTCGAATGGCTGCTTGCCAACGCCAAGGTCGACCGGCGCTGGTGTCTCATCCACGCCACCCACATGACTGACACCGAGACGACCGATTTGGCGAAAAGCGGCGCCGTTGCCGGTCTCTGCCCGATCACCGAGGCCAATCTCGGCGACGGCACCTTTGCCGCGTCCTTGTTCATGCAGCATGGCGGCCGCTTCGGCATCGGCTCGGATTCAAACGTACTGATCGGCCTGCCGGACGAGTTGCGGCAGCTCGAATATTCGCAGCGCCTCGCCCACCGCGCCCGCAACGTGCTGGCGGTGGCCGGCGGCTCGACCGGCCGTGCTTTGTTCGATGCCGCGCTCGATGGCGGCAGTGCCGCGCTGGGCGCCGGCCTCTCGCAGATCGCAGCAGGTGCCTCGGCCGATTTCGTCTCGCTCGACGGCAAGCATCCATCGCTGGCCGGCAAGACGGGCGATGCAATCCTTGATGCCTGGATTTTTGCCAACGGCACCAAGGTCGATTGCGTCTGGGTGCATGGCAGGAAACTGGTCAGCGGCGGCATGCACGCCAGGCGCGATGCCATCGCCGAGCGCTTCCGCAAGGTGATAATGGCGCTTTCGGCATGAGCATGATCGGGACAATAAGCGCGGATTCTGGAAGCGCGGACGGCGGCGAGGTTCTTTCGCTGCACCAGCGCATCCTGTCGGACATCAGCGACCGGATCCTGTCGGGTGCCTGGGCGCCCGGCCACCGCATTCCGTTCGAGCATGAACTGACGGCCGAATACAATTGTTCGCGCATGACAGTGAACAAGGCGCTGTCGCAACTGGCCAAGGCCGGGCTGATCGAGCGCCGGCGTCGTTCGGGCAGTTTTGTCCGCCGGCCGCAGTCGCAGGCAGCCGTTCTCGAAATCCACGACATCCGGATCGAGGTCGAGGCACTTGGCCTGCCCTACCGCTATGAGCGCATGGCGCGAGACAGAAGGCGCAGCAGCGCCGACGACCGCGCCCTGCTGGAACTCGACGTCGCCGGGCCGGTGCTGGTGCTGGAATGCCGGCATTTCGCCGGCAAGAGGCCGTTCGCCCACGAGCAGCGGCTGATCAACCTGGCTGCCGTGCCGGAGGCCGCCGAAGAGGCGTTTTTCGACACCGCGCCCGGTCCGTGGCTGATCGGGCGCGTGCCGTGGAGTGCCGCCGAGCATCGCATTCGCGCCGTTGCCGCCGAAAAGCACATCGCGGCGGCGCTCGACATCGAGACCGGTGCGCCGTGCCTGGTGATCGAGCGGCGGACATGGAGCGCCGAGCACCCCGTCACCCACGTCCGGTTCACCTATGCGGCAGAGAACCACACGCTGGTGGCGCGGTTCACGCCGTCAACGGGGTAAACCCTCCCCCTTGAGGGGAGGGTCGCGGAGCAAATTGCCGCATGGCGGCATTTTGTGACGCGGGGTGGGGTCGGTGCGACCTCGCCGCGGGGCCCCCCCCCGGCGGGGGGGGGGGGGGGGGGGGGGGGGGGCGGCGCCGCCGCCCCCGCGCGGGGGGGGGGGGGGGCGGTCGGGCAGGTCGACGGGGGGGGTATAGGAGAGATTGTAGAT